>JAJFIU010000140.1 GCA_021774695.1 Alphaproteobacteria bacterium
TGGACAATAGCCCAACTGTAGATCGTCCATTTCGGGAGCGCACAATTATTGATCTGCCGCTTGAGGTGAAAGCGGGCGGCTTGCCTGGTGAATTTGAAGGTTACGGTGCGGTGTTCGGCAACACCGACCGCGACGGCGATGTGGTGGCGAAGGGCGCGTTTGCAGACAGCCTGAAGGTACGCCTTCCGGCCTTGCTGTGGCAGCATAACGCCAAAGAGCCTATCGGCCGCTTTGACGTTGTGCGCGAAGACGACCGCGGCCTGTTTGTCAAAGGGCGGCTGGCACAGTCTGGCCGCGGGGCAGAAGCATATGAACTATTAAAAATGGGTGCCCTTAATGGGCTTTCGATTGGTTTTGTAACCAAAGAGGCAATGCGCAACAGCGCGGCGGGCACCCGAACTATTAAGCGTGCTGATTTGATGGAAGTGTCACTGGTGACCTTTCCTGCCAACGAGCTTGCGCGCGTGCAAACGGTTAAACAAAGGACGGAATGTATGGATGCGACTTTCGAGACCGGCGACATCAACGACCCCCGAACCTTCGAGCGTTTCCTGCGCGAGCAAGGCTTTTCCCGCAACCGCGCCAAGGCGATAACGTCCAAGGGATTTCGGGGCAATAGTGATCGTGTAGAAATAACTGATTTGATAACATCGGTGAAACAACGCCAATGCCGGCTGGAAACAAAAAGAAGTGTTGAATCGCTACTCAATTTATTTGAGTCTGCAAGGACCCCTCTCAGACGCGTATCTGTTTTTCCGGGAAAAGAAAAAACTTTTGATATAGGCCATGTCCGTTTGGGGCGGGTGACATTTGAAATTTCTGCGCCGTCTTGGGCTCGGTTTACTTGTTTTATTAATTACTATGATTTTTCCAGATCTCGCCCGCAGAGGCGTCAAGTAAAACTCACTGACCAAATTACATCACGTTCGGTGAATAGAGGAAGGCCACCAATATTTAACCCCTTGAATCCGCAACATTGGAAAGAGCAATTCCCTGAGCAATTAGTGCTGGACGGTACTAATGCGACTTTGGTCCATCATGAGCACGAAGACTCGTCAATTGCTAACTTAGTACAAAATCAAGGTCATTTTACCATTTCGGTACGGTAGTTTTTGGTCACCAACCGCAGAACAGTGATTCCGACGCAAGAAACTCATAATAGATAACTGTGAGGAGTATACCCATCACAATGCCACGCATATGGTTGTTCCACTTATAGCGGCTCTCGTATTTTTCTTTGTCTATTTGCACTTTTATCCTCCATTGCGGCTGTTCCTCTGCCCGATAAATGCAACGTGAACAGGAGCAGAACGCATCTTAGTTAGTAGCGAAAATATACCTCATTTACAATTTATTTTGTGGGCCATGAATTATTGAAAACACCAACCAACTAGCGCGTGTGCAGACAGTTAAGCAAAGGACAGCAGCAATGAACTTGGGCATGGATACGAGCTTCGGTACCGGTGATATCAACGACCCGCGAACTTTTGAGCGGTTCCTACGCGAGCAAGGCTTTTCTCGCAACCGCGCAAAGGCGATTACGGCCAAAGGGTTTAAGGGTGGTTTTGATGGTAGTGAAGAAATACAGGACATTATTGGTGAGTTGGAAGCCAAACAAAGAGCTATGGCAGGCCTTTGGAGTAGTACCCTGGAAACCAAAGGCTTTGAAAAGCTTGGCGTTCCAGCACATGCGGGCGGCTATAAAGACAAGTGGTATAGATTTGATAGCTTTACTGTTGACCAGCCGTCCCAGTTTAAATTGAACTACCGCCCCCATGCTCCGCGCTCCGGGCCATTTTTCCTGCAAGTGAAATACCGTTCCCGTTCAGGTCGGATGGTTATAGAAGAACGTTCATCTCACGGCATTCGAAATTCGCCGTTTCTTATCCCCGCGGGAATTCACCAAGTTAGTGTAAAAGCAAAAAGCGGAGCGGGTTTCGCGCAACCCCTGTTGCTAACCCTATTTTGGTAGCATTTATGGCTAAGCCGCATAATTAGCGAACTCACTTTTTGGCTGAGTTGCGTTTCTTATAATCACGCCAGAAGGCTATGTGGTCTTGGTATCCAGCCATGTTTTCAACATCATCCGTTGCCTTGCAGCCCTCAAGAGCGTCGTTGCCGGTGAGCATTTTTAAAAGCGTAAAGCCTTCATAGGTTGCTTGCTCATCAACCATAAATATTATGTCAGAATAATGTTTTTCTTCCTCCTTGCTTGCAGCAAAAAGTTGAGCTTTGGTATCGTCGATATAAAAAGAGTTAATCTCATAACCCCATAGGCGAATTGAAGACAGTTGGTTGTCATGCCCATGTAAGGCGTTTCCAACACGTTGTTTTGCTTTCGGGGTTAAATAGATCTCAACTGAGTAGAAGGATGGGCTGTCATCGGAGCCTTCAGATGGCATGACACATACGCGTTCAATGTCATTTCGTGTTAAAGACTCAAGAGGGTTTGCAACACTGACCGTTATAAAAGGAAAGCTATCAGGCATTTCGGGTTTTGCCAGATCGAACAGATCAGGGCGGTCCTTATCCAGTTTGGGGTTGGTGAAAACACCTGACCAAGTGCCTTGGTATTTTGAGTTCATGTATGGATAGCTATTTTCGTCTGAGTGATGGTCGTTAAAGGCGTAGCTGACGAAGCCATAGCTACTGATAATTAGTACGATCGCTGAAAAAAAACCAAGAATGAATTTGTACATGCAGTATCTCCTTTGACATCAAATCTAAATAGAACATAAACAGAACATACCTTAGTGTTTAATCAATAAAGTGTTCATTTACAATTCATTTTTCACGTCATAGTATAACCCCTACACGAATGAAAAGGGGAGTGCGATATGAAACGATTGATTTTGGCGGTGATGCTTGCGGGACTGGGCCTTGGCCAAGCCAGCGCAAGTGACTATGTGTTTGTTAAGCATGGCAGCGAGCGGCATCAAATTAGGAATGTTGATATGGAAACGATGTCGGTTTGCAGCCTAATGCAACGGGTGGCCAGCAGACTTGGCCTTGAAATGCGAAAGTTCCATTTGACGCAAGGCGGAGGTCCTTTGAATGAAGGAAAAACACTTTCCAGTGTACATTTAAGCCGAGGATCGGTTTTGCAAATTAAAGAGGTAAGGTCTTCCAATCAATGCACTTGAACGATTATTAGCCGCTTATTGAGTGGCAACTTCATCGCTACTTAACAACCAAAAATTTCAACCCGGCGCAGCAATGCAGCTGGGTTTTCTTTTATCTATCCCAAGTTCTTGGTCTAATCCATCCGGTGCGATGCCGGGGTTTGGCCTCTGCTAACGGTCCATTTGGTCTGCGCGAGGCAGGCATTTGGCCTTTTTGACCGCTGGCAACTGCCAGCATCCCTTAACATAATAGAGAAGGACAAATGTCATGGAAATGACTGACCTGAAAACTGCGATTGATGATTACACCGACGCAGCAGAAAACGGCATCCTGGGCCTTAAAGACAGGCTTGATGCTATGGAAACCAAAATGGCCCGCCCGGGCGACGCTGGCAGTTTGGGCAGCGCGGCGAGCGGCGATGCGTTTGAGCACAAGCACGCGTTCCTGCATGGTTTTATCACCAAAGGTGATGATAGCTTGCTGAAAGACTTGGAGGCCAAAGGCCTTTCAACCGCTACCGGCGGTGACGGTGGTTTTGCTGTGCCCACAGTGATAGACAGTGAGATTGAGAAGCAATTACGCGACCTGTCGCCGATGCGCTCCATCTGTAAAGTCAAAGTCATTGAAACGTCAAAATACACACGCCTTGTGAGCGCAAGTGTGGCTGGCATGTCTGGCTGGGTTGGTGAAACGACTACAGATAGCACGCGTCCGGAAACTACAACACCCACACTGACCGAAGTCGCGATCACGCCAGGTGAAATTTACGCCAATGCAGCCGCGACCCAGCGCGCGCTGGATGACATGCAGTTTGATGCCGAAGCATGGCTGACCGAAGAAGTGGCAGAAGAATTTGCCGCCCAGGAAGGCACAGCGATTATCACTGGCGACGGTGTCAACAAACCCAAAGGCTTCTTGACTGAGGCGGCCATCGGCAAAGTAAAAACTGGCGTTGATGGTGGTTTCCCGGCGACCAACCCATCCGATATTCTGGTCGATCTGGTGCATGCACTGGGCAGCCGTTACCGGCAGGGCGCGAAATTCGTGATGAACAGCGCAACGCTGGCGGAAATTCGCAAGATGAAAGATGCAGACGGTAACTTCATCTGGCGGCCTGGCCTGATTGAAGGTCAGCCTGATATGCTGCTGGGTCATCCCGTGGTCGAAGCCGAAGACATGCCTGATATGGCGGCGGCGTCCCTGTCGGTTGCATTCGGTAACTTTGAGCGTGGTTATACCATTGTGGACCGCGCTGGCACCCGCGTGTTGCGTGACCCCTATACCAACAAGCCAAACGTATTGTTTTACGCCACCAAGCGCGTGGGCGGCGCAGTGGTGAACGCAGATGCGATCAAGCTGTTGGAGTTTGCGGTCTAATAAGCGCGAACTTCACTGAAAGCATTTGAGAAGCGGGGCAAGCCCCGCTTTTTTTACATCTATTTCTTGCCATTTACACCGCACAAAGGATTGCTGGATGACGCTTGCAAACAGAGTACGCGAACTGACGCTGACGACCGGCACTGGTGACATTACACTGGGCGGTGCGCTGGCGGCCCACATCACGTTTGCCGACGCTTTCACCGTGGGTGACACGGTTACCTATGTGATCGAAGACGGCGATAACTATGAGATTGGTAGCGGCACTTTAATGGCGGCTGACACACTGGTGCGAACGGTGGTCGGTGAGACGCTCGTGGACGGGGTTTATGACAAAACAAGCCCTACCGCAATTACCCTCTCAGGCAACGCCCTGGTGTTTTGTGCCGTGACGGCTGAGTTTTTGCTCGACCCGAATATGCTGGCCGATGTGATTTCAGAAGTAACGCCCGGGGCCGGTGTTTTGGTTGACGGCGCGCTGATCAAGGACGGTGCGTTTACGGCGCAGGGAGCAGGGACGGTTTTTGACGCGCACGTGGTGCAGGACACAATGGCTGGGACAATTCCGGTTCACTGGCAAAAACAAGCCACCAAATTTATATTGCAAGCAGGCGGCGTCGGCGACCTCGCCGTCTTCGATCTTGCCAATTTAGATACCACTTTCTCTGGCGACTTATCTCTGAACAACAATTCTCTGTTTAGTCTGGATAGTATTATAAGAGGCACCGGGGCAGACAGCCTTATCGTTACGGGTGGCGGTTCTACAAGCTTGGGTGCTTTAATACAAATGTATGGGCAGACCCACGCAACTCGCGCAGACGATATGGACTTTAGAGCCAGCGGAGCAACTTGGTTAAGCTGGGACAATAGCGCGGGCTCTATACAGGTTGGTGGTGATGTTGCTCTTTCTAGTGACATTTTCGGAACCAACGCCACTGACGGCGTTGTTTACGGTGGCGGAACGTCTAATATTGTCGGTGCTAATATCCTTATGAGGGCAGAGGGACACGCCGACGCCAACGATATGTATTTTCGGTACGGCACGAACCTTTGGGCCGAGTATGATGCAAGTGCTTCATTGTTCGATGTTAAGACGACGATGCAAGTCGGCGGTGATATCTCCATTGGTGGCACTGATATTTTCAGAGATATAAATACTGGCGTTATCCAACTAAACGGAAGCAATGCAAATGATACCGGCGGTGCTTTCGTAGGGTACGGCAGCGCCCACATTACCAACGCAGATGACTATGTTCTGAAGTCGGGCAGTACATGGACACAGCATTACGATGCCAGTCTCGGCAAACTTTTGGTTAATGTTGAGGCACAGTTCTCTGGTTCCGTAATTCGTAACGGCGGCGGCACCGGTTTTACTCAAGTCAACGACTTATCAAACACCATTTTCACTGTCGGCACCACGTCTGATGCGGGCCTTATGAAGCTTAATGAAGCTAATGGAACAGAATTTCTCAGAGCTGATGCACTAGCTAAATTTCTTACTGTATCTGGAGCTGCCACTTTCTCTGGCAAAATCACTGGTGATGATGGGGCTACAATAACAGATAGCGTTAATAGTTCCAGCAATGCAGTACTAGAGCTACTTAGTAGCGGCAACGGTGATGTAAACTTTCTCAAGATGGGAGCAAACACTTGGGTAGGTAATGAACCAAGTGGTAGTTTATTTCTTGCTTCAAACGCGTACAATAATAGCGGGACAAATACCTACAGAGGTGGAGCAGATACAACGACCGGATGCTCTATACTTGAACTTCTCAAGCCTGCCTTATTAACAGATGTAGCATTTCAATTTGTAACATCAAGCGCGGACGTGGTGACAGATGCGGACATTACCGAGGTAGCTGTTTTAAGAATATTGCAGAATGGGTCAGCATTCCTTGACAGTAGTGAAACTACAGCACTTACTATCACACACACAGATGGTGCTGCGGTTTGGCAAAAATTTGCTAACAGTACCAGTGATTACTTCGTGGGCTATGAGGAAACTCAAGGGTTTGTACTTTCTCCAGATACAAGTGCTATACACTTAGCCATCAACGCCACAACAGGTAATGCCACATTTGGCGGAGATATCATAGCCAGCGGTGGCGCTGGAGGTTTCTACAACTCTGTAGATACTCTGGCTACATATGTTTCTGGGGGTACTGCGACAAATGTGGGTGCCAATGTTGGTTTCTTTGGGGCAACGCACGCCACAAACGCCAATGACATAATTTTCAGAAACGGCCCAACCACTATATCGCAGTGGGATGCCAGTGCTAGTGTCTGGAACTATCAGGGTAATAACCTAGTTGGTGTCGGCGACATTACAATGTCCGGTGACGCCATCTACCGTGACATTGCTACAGGATCATTTATTCTAACTGGTGGATCAACCTCCAGCCTTGGTGCGCGTACAGTGATGTACGGGGAGGGTCATGCGACACGGGCAAACGACCTTGATTTCTTTAGTGGCGCAACACGGACCTTAGCTTACGATGACAGTCTAAATACTTGGGACTTCCAAGGAAACAACATCATCGGTGTGAACACGTTGACCATATCTGATGATGCCGGAATATTCCGTAGCATAGATACAGGGACACTAACTTTAGCCGGTGGCAACGGCTCTGCAACAGGGGGTTACATAGCCCTGCGTGGACAAAATCATGCCACCCAAGCAAACGATATTTTCCTTGGTGTGGGGGCAGCACCAAAACTACATTATGATGACAGTATCGGCACTTGGGATTTCCAAAATCTGGCACTAACCGAAGTGGGCGAAATACAACTATCTGGTTCTCGCATCATACGTAACGGCCCTAGCGGAGTTATGCAGATATCGGGCGGCAGTCACCAAGATGCTGGCACTAACTTCCTTTTATACGGGGAAAGCCACGCTACTAACTCTAATGACTTTATACTTAGAGCAGGAACATCAAACGTGCTATTCTATGATGATAGTGCTGGTTTCTTTAGCTTCCAGAGTAAAGACATATCTTCTGTTAATTCTCTAAGCCTGAATAGCGATGATGGTGTCTTTAAGAGCACAACGAACAGTACCCTTACCATAGCCGGTGGTTCAGATGGCAATTTGGGCGGTAATGTTGTCTTCTTTGGGGAAAGCCACGCCACTCAGGCAAAAGATATAGCTTTTAGGTCAGACACCACAAATAGGCTCGTTTGGGATAACAGCGCAAGCCACTGGACGTTCCAGAGTAACCCTATATCTGGTGTTGGTAATATTACCATGACCGGTAACCTGTTACATATAGCCTCGTCGGCAGATACACAAACCACACTGCGGCTGGAAGCAAATCGCTCTGGTGCAGGACAAAACTTAGGCAGCACAGAGTATTACTGGAACAATACTAGGGTAGCTTCAATATTTGCCCGCACAGGAAGTGACACGATTAACAGGGACGATGCAGACTTAGCATTTACCACGTCCAGTGGTGCCGGAGCGGTAATTAGACTGCTCATTGAAAGCACTGGAACTGCGGATTTCCAAGGTAATGATCTTATAGGGGTGGGTTCTCTAAGTCTGAATAGCGACGATGGTATTTTTAAGAGCACAACGAACAGTACCCTTATATTAGCCGGGGGCAATGCAGCCAATGACGGGGCGTTCTTAGCTCTCAGGGGCTCAAGCCACGCTACAGAAGCTAACGATATATACTTAGGCGTTAACGGGGGTACTCGATTAAAATGGGATGAGAGTGCCGATAATTGGAGCTTCACAAATAAGAGTATTGTAGATGTCGGCGACATCGCTAGAGGTGTCATTGGTGACGCATTAGGTCTAGCTGGTGGGTCAACGTCAGTTCTAGGTGGCAGACTGATTTTATACGGTGAAAGCCACGGAACACAAGCAGGAGACATTGAATTAGCATCGGGAGCGAGTACCAAGCTTCAATGGAATGACAGCACGCTTCGTTGGGAGTTTGGCACTAACATTATATCCGGCGTAAGTGACATGCGTAGAGGCGGTGATGGTACTGGCTTGATGTACCTATCTGGCGGCTCAAATCTCAATAACGGCGGCAACATTGTTATGTATGGCGAAAGCCATGCAACGCAAGCTAACGATATAATTTTCAGAAATGGAACAGCAACCGTACTACAGTGGGATGCCAGCAATGATTTTTGGAATTTCCAAGGTAAGTCTATAGTTCAACCTACTTCAATTTACCAAGGAACTACTACAGGCAGTTTAATAGTAAGTGGTGGCTCTACCACGGGTCTTGGTAACAACATTGTTCACTATGCAGAGAGCCATGCAAGCAGACCCAATGGGATGCTTATCCGGGCGGATACAACGGCAATCCTTGAGTGGCATAACGGCTCTGGTGAATGGCGCTATCAATCTAATGACATAACTGGTGTCAACTCCATTGAGCTTGAAAGTTTAATTCAGCTCAATGAAATCACAGCAGAACCTACAACACCCACTGACGGAATGATTGTGTACGCAGATGGCACAACATGGAATCCAGGCGGCGGCGAAGGTGTTTATGCTCGAGTGGCAGGTGCTTGGGCAAAGATGACGTAGGCAAAATGCCCGGCAACAAGGTTATTTTCATCGGCACCATTTCCATTGCTGATTTACCAACATTAATCGCTGAAATTGTTGAACTATTTGCCCCAAACCGTCGAAATTCTCCAGGTGGACAGTGCCAACAGCGTCCTAAAAGTTAATCTAGCTGCCGCAGCCGGGCCAAAAAACGAAATCCAGCTATATCAAATTTACCAAATGCCGTGCTCATAGTGAGGCGGCACCTTAACTGCCTATTGAAGGAGTGACTAAAATGACCAACTCTCAGAACCAGCAAAACAGTGTGTCTGTCGACCAGGCGAAGGCCATATTGCAATTTTTGCAACGAACTCAGATGCAAGGCTCGGAAATGCCAGCCTATGTGGATGTTTTTAATACCCTGTCCGCAATTGTAGGCACTGAGCCACAACAAAATGACGCCACTGCAAAAGCTGATGCGTCCGCAGCGGATAAACAGGTGTAATTGACCATGTTGGCCCACGGTTTTAAGTAAGACCGGCTCATCAATTTCAATTTATACGGGCGGTAGTATGACTCTGGCAGGATCAAGTGCAGCATCTTCACCGGCTATGGCTAGCCGGATACGCAACGAAACTCTATCGCTAGTGTTGGGCGTAGTCGATGTTCTATCGGCTGCGCCTATTTTGCTCGCGGAAGGCGGCCCAGGCGCGCTGTCAAACCGACAAAAGGCAGCCGGTCAATCCGGCCGCGTTCAAGTTGCTGCTGCTCGAAACAGCACACGAAAACTCACTGGCGTCTAGAAACATTGGTGCCTGGAAAATAGATGGAGCCCAATCATGTTGGTCGGCAAAATGACTATCTTCGAAAAGACGCTAAACAATATACTGGACGGAACAATGCAGGGCTATATTAGCCAGGGGCTTTCTGCCCATCTAATGGTGTCCACTTTTGTACCCTTGGTTGAAACACAATATACGTTTGTCGATATCAGCTCGGCCGAGGTAACGGGGCAAGATTATTTGGCTAAATCTATGACCGGAATTGCGGTCACGGTCAGCAACGGAAATATAGCAATTAGTTCCGATCCAATAGTTTTCGGCAATCCGATAACACTGCCGCTTTTTCGTTATCTGGTACTTGCATCCGGACTGCCAGGCGCGTCAGCTGCAACCAAAAAACTGGTTGCCTATGCTGACCTTGCTACCGGCGGCGGGGCGCGCGAAGTGGTTCGTGGCGCGTTAGTTTTCAATCATGGCGCCGATGGATGGTTCGCATTCTCCCAAGCCTGAACTTGGCATGGCTGATGCTCGCTTCTGCAGGTCTACAGGCAAATAAAACCAATGAAATTAAGGAGATGGCATGGCCATTTATCTCAAAGACCCTGCGAGCAGCGTGGATTATAGCGTTGACTGGAGCGAGTGGTTGTCAGCTTCCGAATCTATCGCGTCGACAACCTGGTCCATCGATCCCTCCAGTGCTTCAGCGCCGTCATTGGGCGTTGAAACGACCTCGGATACAACGCGAAGTGTTTTTGTTTCTGGTGGCACCCTTGGCGAACGTTACCGGCTGAACTGCCGTATCCAAACAGACGGCGGGCGTACAGCAGACCGCAGCCTTATAATTCGTATTGCGGAGCGATGAATATGAGAATTTTGCAAACTTCTGCACCAAGTCGTGAACCCGTTTTGCTGGACGAAGTGAAAGAGCATTTGCGCATCGACAGTGACCACGAAGACGCGAAAATAGTCGGTTTTATCGCGTCAGCTCGCGAGGCGATTGAAACGGCGACTGGCCTATATTTAATTGATCGAAATATTGATGTCTTTATCGATGGCTGGGGAAGCTTGCAGCCGCTGGGCTCGGAGCGCTGTTATGATGACCTTGATTATATTGTGCCTAGCAATGCTTCCATTGCGGTTGCGCTGTTGCCGCTAAAGCCAGTTAGTGTAGTAAACGCGATTACATTGATTGATGAAGAAGGCACCGAAACTGAATGGAACGCCACGAATTATCAATTTCAACCCGGCCTGGAACCCAAATTGCGTCTTGCGAACGGCGCATCATGGCCCATACCGTCTAGTCGATTCGAAGGTATAAAAATATCAGTGACCGCTGGATATGGTTCCGATTGGAACGTAGTTCCAGAAGCACTCAGGCAAGCCATTATGATGATGGCAACAAAAATTTACGTCTGCCGGGGGGACAACGATGTGTCGCAGGTGAATTTGTTAAAGTCCAGCGGTGCTGGTGGGCTGTTGCAATCATTTCGGCGAGTGCGGATATGACCAGCGGCATTGCAGGTTCCATGCGTCACCGAGTAACACTGATGGGCGAGGCCACCACTCAGGGTGCTGGTGGCCGCATGATCCTTACATCTCCCATAATAGCCGATGTTTGGGCGAGTATGGGAGAGCTTTCTTCAACAAAAACTCAGCGCGGCGATAAGCAATTTCTCGGGGATGTAGTTGCCTTTGAGACCTGGTTCCAGCCGGAATATGCAGCAACACGGCTCATCCAGTTCGGACCAAACCGGTACAAGGTGCAATCGGTCAGCAAAAAGGGGCAAATTACGCCCACAATTGAGTTCCAAACGGTTTCAATTTAATCGATATCTGCGGAAAGAAACCCATATGACAGCATTCATCAGCCATAAGCTACAAGAAGAGATTTTCTCTCTTCTCAGCACCGACACCACGCTTGGGCTTAAATTAACCGGTGTTTATGACCAGCCACCTCAAAACGCGCAGTATCCGTATATTGCTATGGGGGACACGTCCATTCAGCCAGCGGACCTAAAGGATAGAGCAGGCACCAGGGTGAGTTTTGACATTATGATTTGGTCCAACGAGCCCAGCCAAATGGAAGCCAAGGAATTGATGGCGGACGTCAACACAGTTTTGCACCAAAACAATCCGCAGTTACCTGGATTTGACCTCACCGACATTCGGCTGTTGAGCGCAGGTGTGGTTAGGCAATATACTGATATTGGGGGGCTTTATCGGGGGCGGCTGAATTATTCAGCGTTGATATACGGCTTGGTTTAATTAGACGGCTACGCCGGTTGTGCTTGAAGGATCAGAACGTCTTGCAGTCAGACAGTCACTGCATTTATTGACTTTGTTACGCTGGATATAACGGTCAACAATGTTGCGCCTAAAATAGTGGCCGCATCGTTTACAGCGTTCTTTTGGTGTGGGCACAACGAAAACGACAAAGATCAATGCCGCCAAAGACAACATCGCGATAACAGACCAATGAGCGCCAGGAAAAATCACTACTGGTGCTATGACCGCCAGTAGTAAAACACCTAATCCATAGTCAATTTTAGTCATCATATCGTCCAGTAATTATACAATTGGCGTTCATCTACCTAATTTTATTTCGCAAGTCGAGCTGAAATTGCGGATTTTCTATTCAGGCAGAATACACGTTATAAGAGCACAATCAAGTTAACCAATCGTTAACAATTGGTCGCAAATGTCTATATTTTCAGCTGTGAAAAGTCCCGTGCTTATCAGCGTTAGTAACACCCATTTCTTAACAAGCTATTTAACAAAAGGAGATGTGCATGCCCGCACAAAAAGGTAAAGAACTGCTTCTGCAAGTCGATGACGGAGTAGGCGGATACGCCACAGTTGGCGGTTTCAAGACCAATGACTTTGCGATTAATGGTCAAACCATTGACGTGACCACAAAAGATTCGAATGGATTTAAAGAGTATCTTGATGGCGGTATCAATGTGTCCATTCAGACAAACGCGACCGGAATTTTTATGGACGACGCACAGTTTGAAAAAGTCCATGCAGCGGCGCTTGTTGGCAGTCACCTTGATTGCCGGATTACCATACCCGATTTTATGACCTTTACGGGCCCATTTGTTGTGACAAGCTTGTCGCTCGATGGCAACGATGAAGCTGCGGTTGGCTATAATATCGCCTTGGAATCTGCAGGTGCCATCGTTACAGCCGTTATTTAGGGAACCACACCTATGGCAAAATTAATTAGCGGCGAGGCCAGCCTTATGGTTGGCCGCCGAAAACGTAGGTTACGGCTGGCAATTGGCACAATGATGGATCTGGAGGATCATTTCGGCATGGGTCTGGTTCCGTTCCTAATGGAACGCTTCCCAGAATTCCGGCTGCGTGATTTGGCAGTGTTATTTCTCGCCATGACTGGCGGTGATTTCGGCGACGATGCGGCGGTAAAACGCGCGGGCGAAACTATTGTAAAAGCCGGTATCGCCGAGGCTGCAACCGCTATTTCAAAGTGTCTTGAAATGACGTTGTCTCCGCCGTCGGAGCACGCGGTGCCGGGAAAGTCTTAGCTGGCTCGGTGTCAGCATCTGGTGACGATCGTTCGCCTAACCCGGAAGCGGATAGTGAACTCATAAATTGGTATGACGTCATGACAGCCGGGACCACGCTGGGTTGGTCGCCGCACGAGATCTACCGAGCCACTTTGCCCGAACTGTTGTTGGCGGTTGAAGGACGGCGAAATCAACGCGGGATAAAACCCGCAACTCAACCCATGACCCGCGAACGATTGACCGAATTGCAGGAGAGATACGGCTGATGATAATAGAAAATGACACCAATATAGGGGCAGATACAGCTTCGATGAAAGACATGCTGTCCCGCTTGGTTGAATTGTTCGCCGAGGCTAGCGGCTCACTGTCTACAATTGGACAACAGCTTGCCGCCACGGCGGGCAGCGGCACGCCCGCCGATGGGCTAACAGCGGTGACCAACGGCGCCTCCAGTAGCCCACCGTTATTACCTGAATTGCCTGAGACTTTTTCTGCCTTTTTGACCGATGCTTTTACCGGTGAAGGATTGTTTGAAAAATCTGAGAAGGAAAAAGGAGAAGGCGATGATGATGCCGAGAAAGCAGAAAAGGTTAAGGCGCTATCCAAAGAAACTTCAAAATCACAGATTGAAGCTGACAAGGAACAGAAAAACAGCGACAAGAAACTCTGGGCCTCAAAGCTTGCCAATGCCATAGCCGGATCCAAGAAACTGGCAAAAGTTAATAAAGCTTACAATATTGCTCAGACTATTGCCTCAACCGCCAACGGTATCATTGACGCATTCTCTGGCCCACCTGGGTTTCCGCTAAATATTGCTGTCGCGGCGGGTATTGCCGCGACTGGAGCGAAACAACTCGCGACGATCAAAGGCCAAACTCATGACGGCTTGGACCAAATACCGTCCACCGGCACGTATCTTCTAGAAAAGGGTGAGCGGGTCGTTGGCAAACGGCTTAACCAGGACCTTTCAAGTTTCCTTGGCGCGGCGGGCGGCTCGGGTGGCGGTGCGAACAATTCTGTGGCAAATTTTGACCGATCCACCAACAGTAACAGTACGTTCAATCCCACGATCAATCTTACAATTGGCGACGGTGCTAGCGAAGATGCGGTGTTTGCCAACCGCGGTGCAGTTGAGACCATGATCCGCGATATTTATGCCGATTATGCCCAAGCCTCGCCTTTCAGCGCTTAACCCACCTGTCAAAATTATGACCATTTCAACAAGAAAGATTTCTTGATGCCCAGCCCTATGTTTTCATCGCTTGAAATGTTGCCGGTGGTGCCGGCACCTGCCGAAATGAATGTGCAATCGCGGCAACGTACCAAAACCAGCCAAGCTGAAAGTGGTCGGATTTTAAGTCGGGCTTACGGTGGTCAGTTCTTTCAAGTGAGATTGATTTATAACCCTATGAAACGCAACGATGCAGCGCCTCTGATCGCGTTTCTGCAATCCCGCGAAGGGCGCAACAGCATTTTCAAGGTAGAGATCACCGGACTTGCCGCCGCAGTTGGCAATAACGTGGCAAACTTTGCCAATGTGGACGACGACACCAAGCTGCATCTGATTTCCGAGACCAATCCCACCACTATTTTGTCGCCTACGCCGCGATTTGCCGGTGCGACGATATTTACCGACCAAGTTTTCATGCGCGCCTCGTTGCAAAATGATGTGCAGGAAGTGTCGCTGGGCCGAAATGGCCTGATTGAGCTCCGCGTAGACCTGATTGAGAGGCTTTAAAATGTTGACGGTTTCAGCTGGTGTTAGCACGGCATTGAGTGCCGATACGCTGCGATATGCATGGTTGTTGCAAGTTGGCGACGATTTGTTTTTCACCAATCACGCTGTTGATATCGACTTCGGTGGCAACAGCTACAAAAGCCAGGGTGACCTGTTGAGCTTGCCGTCGGTGACACGCGAGCGCCGCATCAAATTGCAAAGCTACACAGTCACTTTCTCCAATGTTGACACCGTAATGGCTTACAACCTGCGGTATAAATATGATCCGGGCCTGCCGGGTTTTATGCCTTATGACCGGGTGGGAGATGTCTGCGAAGTTAGGCTTGTTTTCTTGGACGGGACCGGCGCAGTGATCGATGATCAGGCAGTCAGCCTGTATAAAGGCGCATTCGACAGCTGGACCGAGCAGGACACGGGTTCGCGTTCGACCATCACGGTTAAAATAACTAGCCCGTGGGCTAAACCCAATCTTACCGCAGGGCGCGCGACAACCGATCACAATCAAAAAGATAACTATCCCGGTGACCAATTCTTTGAATTTGCGCACGAAGAGAAAAACACCATAGGGTGGGGAGCAGACGCCTGATGGGTTTACTTGGATTTTTAGGCCGTTTGGTTGGTCTTTCTGGTGGGCCAAACCAGAAGATTGAGCTGTCATCATCGGCAACCGCTAATGGCTTGCCGGTTATTTATGGTCGGCGACGAACAAATGCCATCACAGTGCTGAAAAGGGTTTCACCTAACAAAGCGCCATCCATCGGGAATTCTTCAGCTATCATTGTGAACCGCGGTTTTGATGACAGGGATGATCCGCTTGACCACAATAATTGGCTGCACCGGATAGATGTTTGGGGGCAGGGGCCGATTGAAGAAATTGTCCGTTTCTGGATAGACGGCGATGCAGATGGTCACATGCGCTTTCAGACCAACCGCCCTTACTTCCGGGCGGCATCATTGTTGGGTAGTGAAACACAAACAGCAATGACTGGCCTTGCCGTTGCAGCGCCGCAATGGGGCGCTGCACACCAGGGTTCTGGGGTTGCCTATTCCTGGACACGCTTTTTTAATTCAACCGCACATCCGCAGTTTCGCGGCGAACCTGCTTTAAAAGCGGAATTGAAGGGCCTGCGGCTTTACGACCCCCGGCAAGACACCGCATACGGCGGCGGTGGGACGCATAGTTTCAGCGACTCATCTAGCTGGGATTACGGCAACAACCGCGCGCTGGTTGTGTTGAACTATATGATGGGTTCGTTTGGTTTTGGTGCTCCAGCTGATGAACTGGACATGGAAAGCTTTAAGGTTGCAGCAGATGTGTGCGACGAGATGGTCACGATACCGGCCCGATTGACCAATCAGACCGGCGCAGTTGAACCAGCATGGTACAACCCTTTTACCGGTGGCCGAATTGATATCGACATCGACGAATATTATCCTGAGTATCGCCCAACCCAAATAGCCACAACGCAGGCGCGGTATCAGTCAGATATTGTACTTGATCCCAAAACCGGCGTTCTTGCGAATATTCGGTCGTTGCTAAAAGAGTTTGGTTGGTCACTTTCCTGGTCCAACGGTCGCCACCGTCTGGTAATTGAAGATGTGGTCGTGGCCCCGGTGATGACGTTTGACAAGGATACAATCCTCGGTGGTTGGTCCATTGAGCATGGCAGGCGTTCCGACCGGTTCAACAGGTTTACGGTTACTTTTCCCAACGCTAATAAAAACTTTGAAGATGATACCGTTTCATGGCCGGAGCGCGGTACAGCCACACATGACGCATTCCTTTCGGAGGATGGCGGCCGTGATCTGCACGAAGGTGTTGATTTACCCTCCGTAACAGATTTTTACCGTGCCAGAGCATATGCAGAATACCGCGTACGCAAAAGCCGCGTGGGTGAACGGATCAGAGGCCTCAAATTAGCCCCGCAGGCCATGCTGCTGGAGCCGGGCGACGTGATTGCCATCGAATTTCCTGACAAAGGGTACAGCGCAGCTGACAGCTGGTTTATTGTCGAGACTGTAACCATCGGTAGTACGCTCGATGTGTCCGTGGACCTTCAGCGGTATGATGCGACGGTTTACGGTGCCGAAGCACCGGATGCTGAGCCGCTTTCTCCAAACGATGATAATGCAGATGTCTGGATTGACCCAACTGCAATCACTAACTTGGTCGCGGCTGAATATCATACAGCCAAAGCAGATGGCTCGGTTATTAGCGGCATCTATCTGACCTGGGATGCACCAAGCTCAAACATTCCGGTTGAGCGCATTGAGGTTAAATGGCGCGATAACGCTGATACCGAGTTAGCGGCCAATGACGACTATCAAGGCACCATCATCTTGAACCATGAGGCGACCGCGTGCCGCATTCCAGATTTGGTTGATAACCGCCAGTACCGCGTGGTGGTTAGCTATGTTACGCGGTTGCTGCAACAGTCCATTGAGGCGCTTGTGGACCCGGTTGATTTGGCTGCGACAACCATAAGCAAGCTGGATTCTATTGAAGACGGCGCCACCCGCACTGAATTCAAAGGGGCCTACAGTGCTGGCACCGAGTATGAGCGCGGCGATGTGGTAACATCGGTTGGGTCTTCTTACGTGTTTATTTCGGCGATACCTGCGACCGGAATTGCGCTGACAGATCCGCTATACTGGGAGCTGCTGGCAAGTGTCGGCGCAGACGGCGCAGCTGGTACCAATGGCGGCTATTTTGATATCATGTTCCGGCGAGAAGCCAGCCAACCATCAACGCCGACAGGCAACACGCCCGTAGGCTGGACCGATGGTCCGCCTGCAGCTGACGGCAACCCTTTGTGGATGGTCAAGGGCCTGAAAAGCGCCGATGATACGCTTATTGGTGCCTGGTCCGTGCCGCAGGAAGTGGGTGGCTCGGGTTTTGAGGTTGAGTATTCTGTCGCTGGCGTCGCCCCGTGGCATGCCGCCTTCCAAACTGGTGATCTGTATATGCGGCAGCGGCTGTCTGGCGGAAGTTGGTCAATCGCGCAGCGCATTATCGGTGAGCAAGGTGCTCAGGGTTCAACAGGTTCTCAGGGGCCAACCGGAAACACGGGCTCAACGGGCGCTACCGGCTCAACAGGTGCCACCGGAACAGCGGGTACTGATGGAACCGACGGTGATGATGGTTTTACCATCAGCGCTTCGCCCAGCGTGGTCACGGTACTCACCACCTCAAACGGCGTGGCGAAATCTGGGCAGTTACCAGCTACTTCGCAGTTGCATCTATTGCAGGGCACCGTCGACCGCACCAGTGCTGCCAGTTACAGCATAACGGTCAGCAATTGTAGCGCCACTGTCAGCACCGCCGGGTTGGTGACTATAAGCACATTAACCGCGGATAGCGGTTATGTGGAGATAACGGCCACAGATGGCGGTGCAAGCATTAAGACCCGCATCACATTTGTTAAAGCCCGGCAAGGCGATGCGGCAACGATTGAAGAAGTGCTCGCAAATGTTACCGATACGACGAGTTGGGCGGTGGTCGCCGGGCCTGTTGCCCTTGCATTGGGGTCCGGCGGTACGGCTTATATTTCCGGTTTATTATTCTATTTATCTACGCCGGACGGTGCGTCTCAAACCGTCGCCGTACAATATAGCACAGATGGCGGTAGCGCTTGGACGCAGGTAGGCGCTCAGGTAACAGGCGGCCAATCATCTGGTGGCCTTCCAGAAGTCGTTGAGTTTGATGTGTCGCAACCCGGCCCAACCATAGCCGCCACATGGGACTTCAGGTTGCTGGCTAAAAAAACGGGTGTGTCATCAAGCGCGATTACTGAATCCGGCAATAATTCTAACATGACGGTGCAATGGTCATGATTGCTATTTTTGACAGCGCTACAGGCACGCTTGAACAGGTGGTTGAAGATACGGACGGATTTGACCTGACAAGCAAAGGCACCGTCACAGCCCCGGGTAATTGGCAAAACACCCACGATTGGGACACGACGGTCAGAGATTTTGTTCCAGGGGCTTTTTTAAAGGAACGCAGTGCTGCCAAGCGGGAAATTAACCGGCGGGCTGAATCAATATACGCCGATTATGCGAATGGCGGGATTATCGGCGAGAAAATACAGCCTGAAAAACATGCGCAAGCAATTGCGTATTTAAAGGCAAGTAAACCGAGCGCAGACGATTTTCCATTGTTGAAAGCAGAGGTCGGGATAACCGCAAAAACCATACGTGGTGTAGCAAAACTGGTTGAAGGTAAACCCGCAAAATCAAAATCTTCTTTGATGACTGCGGCAAAAACCATTGAACCTCAACGTCTACGTGCCCGGGCTTCGGTAGAAGCCGCACAATCCCTTACTGAAATAGCTTCAGTCCTTAAAGAACTGGATTTTTAGAGCTTGAAACAACTGACTAATCCACGGAGTATTTTACAGCTATGAACAATTTAATCGCGAACGCGAAAGCGGCCCTGAGCGTAAGCCTGGGCCGCTTTTTTTATGCCATTTTCAATACCCGCCCTGCGCTTAAGCGTGCCTGCTTGGTTGCAGTGCTTTATAGCGTGCCGACCGTACTCGCAGCGCTATTTTCCGTTGCCGCGTTGGTGGTGGGCGTTTGGGCGCTGATGCTGCTTGCTGTGTTTTGGGGCATGGGGGCCGAGCGGGCCGCTATTGAATGGGATAAGACCTTTTCGCTTCCGCCTCTTTCCGCCTTTGCGTTTTGGCGCTGGCACGGGCTTGAGAAGAAACGATTTATCGCCGTTATCGTTGCCCTTAGTGCCATGTGGCTTTCAACAGCGGCCATACAGGTGCTGTCATGACAGCCATTGGGTCAAAACAGGAATATGATAGCGCTTTTGGTGACGCAGTTGGCTTGGTTATGGATGGCAGCACCACCGCGAATACGGCGCTTCTTAAAGCGACGCTGGCGTTTGACCGAATTGAGCGCCACGAGATCGAATGCAGCAAGCGCTGGTCCATCGTCATCAAACTCATCCTGCTGGTTTTGGCACAGGTAGGCACGTTGTTGGCGTTCCTGCTCTCAGAAAAGCTGGGGTGGTTGCTATGATGGGCAAAGCACTGCGCGCCCATAGCTATACTTTGCCGCAGCGAACGCCTGCGTTGATTGACGAGCGCATGAAGCTCAGCCCGCATTTCAGCCTTCGCGAGTTTACCAAAAGCCAAACCGCAGAGAAATTTCAGCTTTATAACATCCCGCGCGAAGAGGCCGAAGTTGCCAACCTGCGGGCGCTGGCCACCAGTGTGCTTGAGCCGGTCAGGGCCCTGCTCGGCAAATACGTGATTGTCACATCGGGCTTTCGCTGTAGCACGCTCAACCGGCTGGTTGGCGGTGCGGTAACCAGCCAGCATTTGCTGGGTGAGGCGGCGGATATTGTTGTGCGCGGCGTCCCCTGTTTTGAGGCCGCTGCAGCGATTGTGGCTGCGGGTACCGAATTTGATCAATTGATTTACGAAGTGCGGCTGCGCGACGACAGCCGAACCGAATGGTTGCATGTTTCGCACAAGCGGTTGGGCGGTAACCGGCGAGAGGTTTTAACCATCACCCGTGCGGGTACAAATCGCACGGTTCGGTCTGGGCTTCATAGCGCGGAAGACGTTGAAATTGCCGGAGGTGAGCATGCCGCATGATTGCTTCCGGGATTTGATGTTCAGCGCGGCGGCAGTGTTCCTGTTGGCGGTGTTATTGCGCGCATTTCTGGATTGGAGAGCGCTGTGAGCATACCCATAATTGGCACAATATTAGACGCGATCAAAGGCCCGCTCGACAAGCTGATTCCGGACAAAAATGCCCGCATGAAGTTTAACCATGAGCTGGAAATGGAAATGTTGCGGGCAGGGCTGGCGCAGCTGGAAATCAACAAAGCAGAGGCACAGCATCCATCGGTTTTTGTAGCCGGATGGAGGCCTTTCGTCGGTTGGGTGTGCGGCCTTTCGCTGGCCTGGCATTTTGTTGGGTACGATTTGCTGAATTGGTTGCGGCTGGCATTTTTCGCCGACATGCCTGAACCGCCAGCGCTGAACGGCACCGAAACATTGGTGACAGTGTTGATGGCGATGCTCGGGCTCGGCGGCCTGCGCACGGTGGAAAAACTCAAAGGCGTTGGCCGCGATGGATGGAAAAGAAAATAAGATTTAAGAACGCTCTGGTTTGCGGCAATCGCTTTTCTTGTACAAAAATTCCAATCTGTGCAGATTATATTCTTGTTGCTGGCCGCCAATTGAATATCTCTCTGAAAACTGCCGCCAAAACAAACGATCTGGCCTGTCATCCGCATTCAATTCTGCAACCGACTTTCCCAAGTCTTCATTGATGGTGTTGACCGCCTCTTCAAACAGTTGCTGATGCATCTCGCTGTCTGCGGTGAATTTTTGGATTATATCTTCAATCTGGTTGAACGGCACCGTCCATTCATCCTGATCTTTGCTACGCAACAGGCCGGGCAGCTCTGCTCGAAGCTGCATCATACGTTTATGCTTTGCATAAATGGTTTCTTTGTGATCAAAAATGCCGTCAGGCGATGGCATGAAGGCATCGCTGAATAATCGAGCTTGTATAATGCTTATGCGGGTTAATTCACTTATATTCGCTTTAATTTGATCGTTTTTCGCTAGTTCCGCAGTCGAAGCACAATATTCCCATTCGTATAAGAACCTACCAAATGCAGGAAGGCCGTATTTTACAACGCTGAGCGTAATCGCAAAAACGATGACTAGCCACATTATGAGCGGGCGGTGGATGCGTGAAAAAAAACTAATTGAGTGATACCTTTTCTAGCTAAATTGTTTGGCTATGCGGTTCATTTTTTCATTGAGTAGGGTTTCAAGTAATGTGCCGATGTTGCGTTGATAATCACTGCTAAGATTGTAGTGGCTATACTCTTCTAAGGGATGGCGATCGCCCTTTTTAAAAGCATCTTCTTCCAATGTGTCCAACGCTAGAATGGCATCTAGCATTGTATGGTACGAACTTGCAGCTGTTCGTAGGGCCTCAAACTCTTCCTGCAATCTATTTTCTAAGTATATGTCATCTTCGGTTTGCCTGTTGGCGAAATGGCTAGCTAGGGATACTTCCGCGGCCGTCAATTCCTGGTAATACAATTTAACCTGTTGGCGAAACGGGGCTCCGCGCGGGCCAACCTCACCGGCCTTCCTAAACATTGTATGATCGTTGCCAAGAACCAGCTTCGACAGTGCAAATGCGTCTTCAAGAGCGGGATCGTAAAAAGCTATAGAAAAGGGTGGAGGTTCCTCTTTCGCCATCTCCGATATGGTGAAAGGCAACCAATTAAGAACCACAAGGATCAAAACAACGGCGGCAATCCAAATTTTGGCTACTGTAGAAACTTGCCCCTGATCTTCCATGCTCGACATATCCTCGCGGTTACCAATCCTCTGTATCACGCACACTTAAAAAGAACAAATAAAGAACAGTTTAATATTTTAGACGTGAGGGTTTTTTGATGACATTTTCCATTTCCGGGAGTGTTGGCGGCGGCGGTAAGAACCGCATTCATGATGTAGCCAAAATGCAAGCGGCGTTTACTGCTATCGGTTTTCAACGAAAAAAATACGCCGTCGATGGTAAAATGAATTCCTTTGACGTTGCGGTCGGGCGGTACATTGAAGCCAATCCGGTTAAAGTAAACGGTAATCGAAATTACCCATCTGCAATTGAACCAAAAGGTCAGATCATTGAAAGCCTCCGCAAAGCCTTGAAGGGTTCGACAGTTGAAAAACTGGAGGCAATTCCTGGGACTATAATTCTGTACGAACCAATTGCCAACAATCGCGGAAATGACAAAGATTACTTGATCCCGCCATTTCTATCCTTACCACGTGACTTTATGTCAGGCGGGACCAATTATCGCGGCTATATTGACCGTGTAGAGATTCCAAACACGTCGGCACAGTTTAAATTTGTCGTTACAATGTCATTGGGTTACGTCGGTCGTTTTTGGGACCCTAAAAGCCAAAGGCTTATCAGAACTGCGCCTGCGCAGATGAAGGCCTTTATTGACGAGCAGTTGCGCCGTGACGGGAAAGGTTGGACCTATTTGCCACCTCCGAAAAACATCAGCCATTTCAGGTTGCAGTCTGTGGTCGTTCCGGCAATTGACTCAATAATTAACAAGCTTAGCTCCCTTGGGGGTAGTAGCCGGATCGTTTGGGACGATTTGAAGAAAAGCTACAGGATACCACCAAAGGATAAGATATTGGAAATTGCGGGCCGTATCCACGCCGAAACATGCGCGGCTACGGGTGAGGCCGGCGGCAAAGCGGTAAACAAACCATGGGCCGATTATGCGGCAACGGTTTTGGAACGCAGCCTGAATAGGAATGTTGTGGTCGGCAACGAGCGGCACTGCGACAGTTGTCAAACGCTGGCCATTCTCGTGCGGTACAATCTGACGGCGATGATAGCTTTTCGAGAGAAACAACAGGTGATTTCAAATCAGTTGAATGCGTTCATTTGGAAAAATTCAAATGATGCCGACGTCGAACGAGCCCGCGATATTTTCAAAAAAGCTGGTTCTAACCTTATTCCCATCGTCGGAGACGCGATATTCGGAATAGAGCATAGTGCTCAAGAAATGCTGATAAACGACGCTAAGTCCATGACTGAAATGGTTATTGATCTGCAGGCAAAGTGGGGGCGCGACAAAAAATATCTCCAGCTGCTCATGAGGTTGCTGACATTGGTAAACGCCGCAATTGCTGCGGCAGCCGTGATTAATTTGGGCGCAGAGCTTATTATCAAAGCCTTCAAGGACGGGAAAATTCAGGAAGCAACTTTGAAGGCCCAGCGAGATTTATATAACATCCAACTAGAATATGATCAGGCTGAATTGTTGGAGCTTCGTGCCAAGAGAGACTTTGACGCTAGAAATTGCCAATCTTGGGGTTATCTCTACAACGAATAAACTACGCGGCTTTGATTTTTGCATGGACTTTGTTTGAGTTTTTGGTCGCCAAAAGTTCATCTCTTCGGGTCACTATTTCTTTTTGCCTTAAATTATCCCCATTCCCTAACCGACTCTGACTGTTGCAAAAATGTGCTAAACCGCAGATTCTACTGATTAAAATTCTATTAATCATGCCTCTACACGTTTGACGGACGTCTATTCTACTGATAGCGTGCAACCGAATTATTGTATCAGTCAGAATATTGAGGTTTTCCAATGGCTACCATCAACGGCACTGCAGGCGACGACATACCCCTATCAGGTACCGGCAACGCAGATTTGATTAATGGGTTGGCAGGCAACGATGCCATTCTTGGACTGGGCGGTGCCGATACCATTTTCGGCGATGCAGGTGACGACGATATTCTTGGCGGTGACGGCGACGATAAAATCGATGGCGTGTCCGGCTGCAATGACCTGGACGGCGAAGCTGGCAATGATACAATTCTTGGTGGAACCGGCGGCGATATTATCGACGGCGGCACTGGCGACGACAGAATTTTTGCCGGGGATGGTCAGGATACCATTGACGGCGGCACCGGCGCAGATTTGATCCATGGTTGCAATGACAACGATGTCATTCTCGGCGATGCCGGCAATGACACACTGTTCGGCAACGCTGGCATCGATAATATTAATGGTGGTGCTGATGCCGATAGGATTGATGGCGGCACCGGCGCAGATGTGCTTGACGGCGGCACCGGCAATGACATTGTAATTGGCGGTGATGGTGATGATGTTATTTTGGGCGACACCGGCGCAGACCAATTGTTTGGTTGTAACGACAATGACAATATAAGAGGCGGCACCGGCAACGACACTCTTGGCGGTGATGACGGCACAGACGAACTTTTCGGCGACGAAGGTAACGACAAAATTTCTGGCGGCGACGGAAATGACATGATTTTCGGTAACGCTGACAATGATAGCCTTTCTGGAGACGCTGGTGACGACGACATTTTCGGTGGGGTTGGCAACGACACACTGCGAGGCGGGCTCGGCGCGGACGAGCTGTCCGGTGAAGACGGCAACGACAAACTATTCGGTGGCACTGAAAACGATTCTATCCTGGGCGGCGACGGCACGGATCAGCTAAACGGCGAAGCAGGCAACGACACCCTGCTTGGCGGTGCTGGTAATGACGTGCTGGACGGCGGAGACGGAACCGACATTGCCCGATTTAGCGGGGACCTCGACAGTACCGGCGATATTACGTCGGTCAGCGGCGCTGATTTCCGCGTCACTGTTGAAGGCTCAGATACAGTTGAAAACATCGAAACGTTGCAGTTTGACAATGTCACGCTGTCTACCACAACAGCGCAGGATGTCGGTACATCTATCGCAATAACAACCACAGCTGAAGGAACAACCGACGCAACCTTTGCATCCACAGTTCTGGCGTGGGATCCAACCGCTAGCACACCTTTGCAAGCCTCCTACAGCGACAATGACTGGACTATTATAGATGTAAACGGCACCGCAGTTGCAAATAACGGCGACGCTGCGGTTGTGGCGCTGGGTACCATCACTATTGTTGATACCGACGGTGACGGCATGGCTGAAACCATCCGTTTTGAAGGCGATAATTCGCTTCGCAATGCGGCTGGAGATCAAAATCAGACAATTACAATTACCCTGGAAAATGCCGATGGGTCTTCCACGACAACTATGGAATTGGACCTGACGTTAACTGCCGACACCAATTTTTCTGCAGACGCGGGCGGTTCAACTCTTACCGGTGACGACGATGCTGAAACCTTTGTAGGCGGCGTTGGCAACGACAGCATTATCGGAAATAACGGCGATGATACAGTTACCAGCGGGGCCGGTATGGACACTGTTCGTGGTGGTCGCGGTGATGATGTAATTTCCAGCGGTGACGGAACTGTACGCGACGTGTTGTTCGGTAATAACGGTGATGACACCATCAACGGCGGTTGCGGCGACGATATCATTGACGGTGGTAACGGTGATGATGTAGTTAGCGGCGGTAACGAAAACGACACCATCAGTGGCGGCTGCGGTGACGACGAACTGACCGGCGGAAACGGTGACGATTCGTTAGTAGGCGGTTGCGACGATGACCTTCTGATCGGCGGCAACGGCGATGACCGCCTGTTCGGCAACAATAATGCAGATACGCTTACCGGTGGTAACGACAATGACTTTTTGGACGGCGGCGCTGGTATTGACCTTCTGACCGGCGGGTTGGGCAACGATAATATTACCGGCGGCTCTGAAGCTGACATCGCGGTGTTTGACGGCGACATAACAGGCGAAGCCGATATTGATGACGCGGGCGGTGATTTCTTCATCACTGTTGAAGGCAATGATACAGTCACCGAAGTGGAAACCTTGCGTTTTGACAATGTGACGCTCAGCTCAACCACTGATGCCGATATCGGGCTAGATTTTACACTAAGTGCGGTTGCGGGCTCAAGCACTTCCGATACTGTTGCGCAGCATGTTCTCAGCTGGACACCGACTGTTGGGGGTGATTCGCTCAATGAATATGTGGATGATGATTGGTCGATCATACGGGTGAACGGATCCAATGTAACCGACGGGCAGTCTGTGTCGCTCAACCTCGGTGATGTCACAGTTACGGATGCTATTGGCAACAGTAATGTTGATACTATTACGTTTGCGGCGGATGCTGACGAAGGCAATGACACTAGTGATCAAACACAGGTTATTGTGGTTCGGCTTCAAAACGCTGCAACCGGTGAAACAGTCGATATTAATGTCACGCTTGAAGTGCCGAGTGCCACAACCCTCAATGGAACAAGCAGCGCAAATACCATTAACGGCGACGACGACGCCGAAACCATTAATGGTCTGGGCGGCAACGATAACCTGAACGGCAATGGTGGTAACGACATCATCAATGGCGGCGACGGCAACGACAATATTGATGGTGGTGCAGGTAACGAGACAGTGCAGGGCGGTGCTGGTGCTGACGATATTGAAGGCGGCGACGGCGATGATAGCCTAGTAGGCGATACGGCGTTTGATACCGGAAACGATACAATCTCGGGCGGCGCTGGCGCTGACGACATCCAGGGCGGTAAAGGCGATGACCAACTGACCGGCGGAGCCGATAATGATGCGATAGACGGCGGCGCCGGAACTGACACCGCAACCTTTGACGGTGATCTCGACGCTGCCGCTGACATTACTACAGCTGCTGGTGATTATACGGTTCTCGTTGAAGGAACCGACACTATCGTAGACGTTGAAACTTTTGTTTTCGATAACGTAACCCTGTCAGCCGGTGCGTGTCAGGATGTTGTGCTGGAACTGGATTTGTTTGCAGCCTCAAGCGCAACTGTTACCGACGGGTTTGCGGATCATATTCTGGCATGGGACCCAACCGCGGTTGCACCGCTGGCTGAATATGTTGATGATGACTGGACAATCACAGAAATTGACGGTGTTGCTGTAGGCGACGGTGACACGATCACAACGACATACGGTACAGTGACCGTGACCGACACAGCGGTTGCAGACGGCAACATTGATACCATTGAATTTACTGCAGACGCTGATACCGCAACCTCGGCCACGGATCTGGATCAGACGATTCAGGTGACGCTGGTGAACACGACGAACGGGGACACGGTGGTTATGCCGGTTAACTTGCGTGTGGTTGCTGATGTTGACTTCACTGCCAGCACTAGCGGTGGTTTGCTGCAAGGTGGTGATGCCGCGGAAACATTTAATGGTAACACGGGCGACGATCGAATTCGCGCCGAAGGCGGCAACGACGCTGTTGAGGCTGGCGCTGGTAATGATACCGTCAATGGCGGCTGCGGCGATGACATCATTCAAGCAGGCACCGGAAATGACGTAGTGTTTAGCGGCGGTAACCTCACAGACGGCGACGACGTTATTAGAGGCGATGCCGGCAGTGACACCCTGTTCGGCGGCGAAGATGATGATGTGATTGTTGGCGGCGGCGCAAGCTCCGACCTGTTTGGTGGTGGTTCGGCAGACACAAGTGCCGATGACGGCGTGGATGTATTATTTGGCGGCTCCGGTGATGACACCCTGGTGGCAGGAAGCTGGGATGATCGCGGCGGCAATGACAATAGCGTGGTCGATGAAGCTGAGGTCAGTAACTCAGCTACTGATGGGTTCAATATTGCCTACGCTGGCACCGGCACGGATATTATATTTGGTGCGGGTGGCAACGACCTGCTCGGCGGCGGCGAGGGCTGCGATGACATAACCGGCCTTGACGGCAATGACACCATATACGGTGGTAAGGGTGCCAGTAACGCTGACGACACGCTTGATGGCGGTGACGATGATGATACGATATTTGCCAGCACCGGTGATGACAGTGTAATTGGCGGCGCAGGCGATGACCTTCTGTTCGGTGGTGACGGCGATGATACAATCCGCGGTGGTTCCGGAACAGACAGCTTGTTCGGTGGCGGCGGCAACGATACTTTGCTGGCGGGTGCTGGTGACGACACCGTGCGTGGTGCTGCAGGCAATGATACGTTAGCAGGCGAGGGCGGCGATGATCTGCTGAACGGCGGTGCCGGTGATGATGTATTTGTGTTTGGCGCGGATACCAATAGTCGCGACACTATTGTTGATTTTGATCTTGATGATGACATTATTAATTTAGCCGGGGTTGACCGTAGCGGCGCTCCAACAACATTTGCTAACTTGCTAGAGGTCAAGAGTGCATCGATTGAGACCTCTCAAGGCGGTATTGACGGTGTCTTGATTAATATCGGAGACAATGCATCTGTGTTTATTCGCGGCGTTGCGCTGGCTGATTTGACCATTGATCACTTCACGCTCTAGTCAGAGCACATAAAGCAGCTATTTCAAAAGCCCCGGTGCCTTGTACTGGGGCTTCTGTTTTTCCAGCTATTCTCCCGCCTTCTTACCCTCCTCCCCTTTTTTTTCCGCCGTGGCCCATTATGCTCATATAGTGGTGGATACTCTCCAGTAATCTCCGAAACGCAAGCATTTGCCAGCTTTTTGCTCAACCGCGTTTCTTTCCTCTCTAAAATCCGGGTTTCCTTAGGCCGTTAATGTCGTACAGTTGGTTAGGTTCCACCATAAGAGCAACCCATGACACCTAAGTTAGAACAGATCAGCCTAAAAATCCGTGCTGCAGACCCTGCGCTGAGCGAGCAAGCTATTTTGTCGGACTCGGAACACTTGCGGCTTGCAAGCATGCATGAAGGAGCGCGGCCCTCCTTTGTGACCGCGCGCGCCATGTTGCGCCGCGAACTGGGTAGCTATATGGGGCTTATTGGCTCCGCTGTCCCGCTAGCGCAAAAAGGTGCTGGGCGTGTATCCCTCACCGGTTTTAAGGACGACGAGCCTCCGTTTTTCTCCGTGTCGCACTCCGGCTCGGCAGAGGCGGGAATCGCGGCTGTTGCTGTGTCCGATACCTCTCCGATTGGTATTGATATCCAGCAAATTGATCATCATATCGACTGGAAACGCGTTGCAGAGCGACGTTTTCCCACTCGAGAGTGGGATTTAATGAGCGCAATGCCGGACAACGAAGGCCGCATGCTGTTTTTCACATTGTGGGCGATCAAGGAAGCGTGCGTAAAAATGGAAAACGGCACACTGATGCCCTATTTGCGGGGCATAGAAATTGAATTTCGCGATGGCAGTTTCCATCTGGCCTCACCAACACCCGGAGGATCGTCGGACATCTGGATCTTTTTCCATTTTCTTTCTGAACTTGACCTAGCGGTTGCCTGCGTTTCTCAGCGAAAAACTATGGTTACTTTGGACTGCGATATTGAGATGGGTGTTGTTGACTTAAGTTCTCTTGACAATACAGCGTTCGATTGACGTTTGCCGCGAGGCGGAACTGTATTTGTAGGCTTGCGCTTTTGGCTTTGGCGCGGTAGCCAAGTTATTGAATGTTTTGTGAAACTTTCCGAAAGGGTAGGCCATGGCGCGCAGCCTTTTAATCGCTGGAAAAATAAAGGTCGCTAACGACAGCCCTTTCGTCCTGTTTGGAGGTATGAATGTACTTGAAAGCCGCGAATTGGCTTTTGATATTGCAGGCACTTTCAAGGAGGTCGCAGCCGACCTTAATATTCCTTATGTTTTTAAGGCCAGTTTCGACAAAGCTAATCGGTCGTCTATTCATTCATTCCGTGGCCCCGGCATGGAGGTTGGGCTGCAGATCCTGAGCGATATTCGCGGCGAACTGGATATTCCAATCCTCACCGATGTCCACGAACCTTATCAAGCCAGTGCAGCAGCTGAAGTTGCGGACGTAATCCAGTTGCCAGCCTTTCTTGCCCGCCAGACCAATTTGGTATCGGCGATGGCCGCAACTTCTGCGGTGATTAATGTAAAAAAACCTCAGTTTTTGGCCCCACAGGAGATGGCCCATATTCTGAGGAAATTCGAAGAGAGCGGCAAGAAGGATGTCATGTGCTGCGAGCGTGGCAGTAGTTTTGGCTATAATAATCTGGTTGTCGATATGCTGGGTATCGACATTATGAAACGTTATGCACCCGTTGTATTTGACGCGACCCATGCACTTCAGCAACCCGGTGGCCGCAGTGACAGTGCCGATGGCAGACGGTCACAGGTTGCAGCATTAACCCGGGCCGGAATGGCCATTGGCTTGGCTGGGCTTTTCCTCGAGGCGCACCCCGACCCTGATGAAGCACTTTGCGACGGGCCATGTGCACTGCCGCTTGATCAGCTCAAGCCATACTTGGAACAGGTGCGGGCAATAGATGATCTGGTCAAAAACTTCGAACCCTTGATTACGGAGTAGAGCCGATGTCAATAAAGTTGCTGGCTCTTGACGTAGACGGTGTGATGACGGACGGGACCATATTATACACAGAAAACGGTGAAGAATTGAAAGCTTTCCATGCTCAAGATGGTCTGGGTATGAAATATTTGGGCAAAGCCGGCGTGGAAGTAGTGGTTGTATCTGGCCGCCGCAGCAAGCCGCTAGAGCGCCGCCTTGATGATCTGGGCATACGCAGGCGCAGGCTAAAGTGCGTTGATAAAACAGCCGCCCTTCAAGATATCTGCGACGAATTGGGGCTATCGCTGGCTGACTGCGCTTTTATGGGTGATGACTGGATTGATATGGACGTGATGAAGCAGGTTGGCTATGCGATGGCACCAAACAATGCTGCCCAGGAAGTCAAAGACATTGCCGACTGGATTGCTACCAAAGACGGTGGTCACGGTGCGGTACGAGAAGCATGCAGTCATATCGCCTCCAAAATGGGTGTGAAGCTGGCTGACCTTGTTAACCCCAAAGAACATGTTTGAGCCACGATGAAAATTGCGATACCAGCTCGATATGCGTCTAGCCGTTTCCCCGGCAAACCGCTTGCGCTTATATGCGGCAAGCCAATGATCGAGCATGTTTGGCGCCGCGCTGTATTGGCGGCTGATAGCCCCGCAGACGTGATTGTAGCAACCGATGACCAGCGAATAGCAGATACGGTTGCCGGGTTTGGCGGCAACGCGGTTATCACCCGTGCGGATCACGAAAATGGGTCCGAACGGCTGGCAGAATTGACTGATCTGTTGGGCCTGTACGACGACGAGATAGTGGTTAATGTGCAGGGCGATGAGCCTTTGATTGACCCGGCGCTAATTCGGCTTGTGGGAAAGGCGCTTGAAGATCAGCCAACGGCGGGCATTTCTACGGCTGCCGATCAAATTAAGGACGAACAAGCACTTGTCGACCCGGGAATTGTAAAAGTTGTTACCGATAAGAACGGCTTTGCCCACTATTTTTCTCGCGCGGTTATTCCTTATAATCGGGAGGGAGGGGCTGCCCTTGAGTCGCACCCCTACGCGCGCCACATCGGCATCTATGCTTACCGTGCTGCGACGCTGCGATTGCTTGCGACATATGCGCCTGCACCCGCCGAACAAGTTGAAAAACTGGAACAGTTGCGGGCGCTGTGGCACGGCATCAAAATTTATGTCGCCGATTATGACGGCCCACCATCAATCGGCGTTGATGTGCCCGGCGACATAGCTCTTGTGGAAGCACTTTTAGCTGAGAAAACACAATGAAAGCGGTGACCACCTCCAGGGGTATTGCCCGAGATAAGGCCATTCCTGTATTATTGGAATGCTCGGTTTCGCACGGCCTTAGTGCCAAGGAAGGCGACATAGTTCTTGGTTGGGGCGAGAAAGAAAACACTGAAAAAGCAAGGGCTTACGCCCACAAAAATCGTCTGGATTATTGGCGCCTTGAAGATGGGTTTATCGGATACCTAAGCCATCCAGCCATTGACAATCGCCGCCTGTCCCTGATCGTAGATAAAAGCGGCGTCTATTATGATGCCCACAGTTCCAGTGATCTTGAAAAACTGTTGAACAGCGATGATTGGATCACCGACGAGCTGACTTCCCGGGCACGAACCGCCATGGCGCGCATGGTGCGTTGGCGCATCTCCAAATATAATCAATCTGCCTTTGACCTGTCTGAGGAACTTGCCGAAAAACTGTCAGCCTTTAAGGGACCGAAAGTGCTGGTTGTAGACCAAACCTTCGGTGACAAGTCGATCGGGCACGGCATGGCCACCGACGGCACGTTTAAGGAAATGCTGGATGCAGCGCTTGAAGAAAACCCGACATCGCTGGTTATTGCGAAAGTCCACCCGGACGTGCTTGTCGGCACCAAACAGGGGCATTATGACGTTCGCGAAGAGACAACCCGAGACAACGAACGCGTGCTGTTTGTTGCAGAAGATTGCAACCCCTACGCGCTTCTGGAGAGAGTTGATCATGTCTATGTAGTGACTAGTCAACTGGGCTTTGAAGGTTTGCTCGCCGGAAAAAAAGTGACCTGTTTCGGCGTGCCATTTTACGCGGGCTGGGGACTGACCCACGATAAACAACTCTGTGAAAATAGAGTAGCAAATCGTAGCTTGGAGGAATTGTTCGCGGCGGCCTTCATTGTCTATACGCGCTACATCAATCCCTTTTCCATGCAGCGCGCTTCGTTGGAGGACATCGTTGATATCTTGGTGGCCGAGCGTCAAATGCGGCGACCCACTGGCAAAAGAGTGATTGCTGCCGGGTTTTCTCTGTGGAAACGAGGGTTTTTGCCCGAGTTTTTTGGCCCAGCTTTCGGAAAAACGATATTTACCACGCCGTGCGCGCTGGAATCATACGATTACCAGCCGGGTGATATAGTGGTTGTGTGGGGGCGTTCTCATGACGGCGAAGCCGCACAAGTGCCTGCTACTGTGCCTGTTTGGCGCATGGAGGACGGTTTCTTGCGATCGGTTGGTCTTGGGTCTGATTTGCGGCGGCCGTCGTCTTTGGTGATGGACCGAAGCGGCATTTATTATGACGGCGGCACCGCGAGCGATCTGGAAACCTTTCTAAATACCCATGATTTTGATGACTGCGATATAGCGCGAGCTAAGTCGCTGCGAAAACAAATTTTGGCGTCTCGAGTGTCGAAGTATAATGTCGGTAGTCAGGGCGGTCTGAATTTCGGCGAGCGAGCTAACGGCAAGCCGATTCTGTTAGTTCCAGGGCAGGTTGAGGGCGATGCCAGCCTGCAGTTTGGGTCGCCGGATATTGCGAAAAACGCTGATCTGCTCGAGGCAGTGCGCACCGCAGAACCTGACGCCTATATCATTTACAAGCCGCATCCGGATGTGGTTTCGGGCAACAGACAAGGGGCGGTTTCAGCCGAGATTTTATCGCGCTGCGCTGACGAGACCATTGTCGACGCAGATATTATCGATTGTATGGAAGCCGTAGACAGTGTGTATACCATGACCAGCCTAACCGGGTTTGAAGCCTTGATGCGAGGCGTGCCGGTTACAACCTACGGCCAACCCTTTTATGCTGGCTGGGGCCTGACGAGCGATAGGCTGCCCATTGCCCGGCGTACTGCAAAGCTGTCTCTGGATGCGCTGGTTTACGGCGTGCTGTGCGTGTATGGGCGCTATGTTAATTGGCCCGTTGGCGCAAGTTGTGGGCCTGAAGAGTTAGTAGAGCAAATATCGCAAAACACCGGACCGCGGACGTTGGGCAAGCGGGGTCCGCTCGGCGCAGTGGAGCGCTGGGGAAGAAAAGCAATTTATTTAGCCGAGGCGCTGCGGCGTTAGAAGGTATGAAGGCCTGTTCGGTCTATTAGTTCGCGCTTCAGTGTTGCGGCCAGTTTGCCGACGATTGGCACTTCGTTGACAGGTGCTTTGTACGGCGTGACCTTCGGGCTATCAATGGTCTGCTCTCCAAGCAATGAGCAAATATTTTGCAGGCTCGCTTTTGGGTCGGCGAGAAGTTGTTCCAACGAAAAAGCAATTGACGGTATGTCAGATCCGGAGATCAGTTTGATCAGATGTTCACCGCGCGCAATATTGTGTAAGTTTTCGATAGATTCAGTAACCGTAAGCCAAGCTTTTTCTAAAAATTTCTCGCGTTGACCTGCCGGGATGTCCCAAGCCGAGCGTATTTTTCGGCCGTGAAATAGTTGCGCCTGCGCGCACTGGGTTATTCGGTCTTCACGGCTGAGGCAAATGACGTTGAAGCCGGCGGTGCGCAGATACCGCAGAAAGCTTTTTTCGGTCAGCCTCGCGTTGTTCATCAGCGCGACACAAACATCGGTACGCATCAGCATGCCAAACTCGGGTTTAACGTCGTGAAGTTTCCTGAGACTTGAGGTAAAGGCAGCCAAGCTGAATCTGTCGTGCCACTGCGTTAAATCAACTAGTGGCCTACCCATATATTCGACAGGGTCCGCCAAATTATTGTCCCTCAAAAGTCCGGCAAGATAGGGACTGTCCGCACCCGGTGTTGCGAGCACCAAGGTGGGTTTGGCGCTTCGGGCCTGTTCGTCTTTGTTCGTGTGACTTGAAAAATCAGGAAGGACCGGTTTTTCAGCGCCTGCATTGGCCGCCAGGTCGTGAGCAGCAGACAGGATGGCCTTGTTCGGATATTGGTTGCGCAGTTCCCGTGTTAGTGCGAGCTCATTATTTTGAACGAATACAACAACGATTTGGGTCGTTGACGCTAGGGGTTCGCTGAGGTTGTCTGGTGACCTTGTTTGGCACTTCAGTCCGCCGCTAATGGCGTTTAGTTCCGCAAGAATGTCTTTATCACAAATCAACACCGCGCTGGCGTCGAGCCGACTGAATATGAACGGCCAGCCCCACATTCGAAGCGTGTTGATCAGCAACTTAACGGTATTATTTTGTTGGGGCATTTGGTGTCGCTTCGCGCGTTGCTTCAAGTGCGTGTAAACTGTTCGTTTCTAATGATATGCGTTTTACGGCGCAGCAGCAACTTGGTTTGTATCTCGCACCTAAACGGCCAAAAGGTCCACTAACACAAGCTCACACCGTTCATTTTTTGCTTCCGGCACCACACCGAACCGGCGCATTTGACCGTTGGAGATAATCTTGTACGAATTGATGCCGTGTTTTGCGCTCACTAACTGCGACATATTGCGGGAAAAGTTCCAGTCAAAATCGAAGAGAAAACGGACGTCTACCTCTGATTTCTTCGTGTTATTGAAGCGGATGATGAATTCTTCAGGAAGGGTTTTGCCTTTGCCCGCCTTAAAGATAAAGGCTGGGTTTTTTCCGGTTGTTACAAACAGCGGCAAGCCCTCACGGCGTTCCATTTGCCGTAGCACTCTTGGGACCTTCAGGCTAAGTCGGTTCGCTTTTTCTTCTGCCTTTTCAATCCGGTAATAGGTTTTGGAAACTTGCTGGTAACCGGTTTCCGGATCAATAAACCGCAGGCAATTTTTCCGGGTTTCGTCGTTAACGTCCACGCCAACAAAATTGGCCACCGTATCAATGAAATCTTCTTTTTGGTTAATAGCCTGCTCGTAATTGACCAACAGCACGGGCCCATTTAAAAGTTTGGTTTTCTGAACCATCTCCTGCAAGCGGTTGCTGCTATATTCAAGCGCATTGCCCATGGTGGTATCGGACCGGTTTACCTGACTGATGGCGGCTGCGAGCGTGTTGCGCCAAACCAGAATATAGTGCGGGTTCCTGAGGTCTGACTGAATTTCTTCAATATATTGCAAGCTGTGGGGCATCTTCCAGCCCCAGGTTTTATGTTCACTATTGCGCCGTTCAATCACTTCGAGAATTTTATCAACATCGAGCGAAAGAAACTGCGGGTCTTCGTGATTTTCACCTAATCTGTCGCCCAGAAAAATGCCTAGCTCGCGCACAGTGCCAGCAACCATCGACGTGCCGCCACGCGCAACCCCCATAATAACAATGGTTTTGTCTTTGGTGTGGTCCGGCGATCCTATTGCATAATGATATTTTGACATAAGAGGCTTTATCGCTGGATTTCGTCGAAAAATCTAGGGTTTAGTGAACGTGCTGATGCAATCAAGGTTGGGCATAAAGCTGTCAAAATTTGCAGCGTCTGGAATACTTTCGTCCCAACCAACAATGCGCTGCTCCAGCATTTTTAGCCCGTCACGGTGGATAAAGTAGGAAAACATTTCAGCGCACATGTAATTCCGCCAGTGAGGCTGTTCCTGGAAATTGCCGCCAAGAGCCTGCGTCCAGTTTGAATGGTGAATAAAGCCAATGCCGCCAGGTTTCAACACCCGGGCAAATTCGCTAACATATGCATCCACTACTTCCGGCTGGAAATGAACCATGGCGTCAAAACAATATACCAGGTCTACGCTTTCGTCTTCAATGCCGGTAAACTCAGTGCCGTCTGTCTTCAGGAAGTCAACATTATCAACGCCATCAAAGCGTTTGATGCAGTGGTCGATGCATTCCTGATTGATATCCACACCGATCACGCGGTCAGAAATATGGCGCAGCATTTCGGTATTTCGGCCCCATCCTATTGCCAGGTCAATGGTAGTTTCATACCGCCTGCCGCCAATCATCGGCTCGATGAAATATTTCCAATGCCGTTCAAGCGAGTTTTCCGCTAGCTCAAAATATTCAGATTCCTTGAATGGGTTACCTGAAATAGCAGCCGAAGAGGCCAAGGCAGACGCCGGTGCTGATGTAGGTGATTTGTCAGACATTTTGATTGTTCTTCTGTAATTGTTAGCCAACGGTGTTCGGATATCATTATTGCTGTTTGCGGGCAAGTGAATCCACTGTTTATGCGGTGTTTAAAACGCCCCTATTGAATTGTTGAGCACTAGGATTGGCGATTTAGGCTCCCGGGATCAAGTTTGCTGCAGCTTTTTTAGATAATTTTTCTAAAATAGCTTGTCTTTCCCTGATAATAGAAAAAATAATTTCACTTATGCCTTTCACTTGCGCTAGATCGCAACCACCTCTAAAACCACAACGAGTTTCAGATGTTTGCGGGCGCTAGACTATTGGCTGCTTGAATGAGTTTGAGCGTCGAATGCGAAATCTGATACAGATACTGTATCCCTGCTGGGTACAATCTAACGACAAAAACGGATTTGACTGTCCATGACCAAAACGCTGACACACCTGAAGCGGCTCGAAGCCGAAAGCATAGAGATTATGCGCGAAGTTGCCGCCGAGGCAGAAAACCCGGTAATGCTCTATTCGGTAGGCAAAGACAGCGCCGTTATGCTGCATCTGGCGATGAAAGCATTTTATCCGTCACCTCCGCCGTTTCCGGTGATGCATGTGGACACCACATGGAAATTCCGCGAGATGATCGAGTTTCGCGACACCCATACCAAAAACCTGGGCTTGGACCTGATCGTTCACATTAACGAGCAAGGCGTGAAAGACGGCATCGGCCCTTTCACCCACGGCAGCCAGGTTCATACCGATGTGATGAAAACGCAAGGCCTCAAAGCAGCGCTTGATAAATACGGGTTTGACGCGGCCTTCGGCGGCGCGCGCAGGGATGAAGAAAAATCCCGCGCCAAGGAGCGTATCTTCTCGTTCCGGTCTACCCAGCACAGGTGGGACCCGAAAAACCAGCGCCCTGAACTTTGGTCACTGTATAATACTCGCAAGAATAAGGGCGAAAGCATCCGCGTTTTCCCGATCTCCAATTGGACCGAGCTGGACATCTGGCAATACATCCATCTGGAAAACATCCCAATTCCGGGGCTGTATTTGTCGAAAAAACGCCCGGTTGTTGAGCGCGACGGCCAGCTGTTTATGGTTGATGATGAGCGCATGCCGCTGGAACCCGGTGAAGAGCCGATGATGAAATCAGTGCGTTTCCGCACGCTGGGTTGCTACCCGCTAACCGGTGCAGTGGAAAGCGAAGCTGACACCCTTGAGCAGGTTATTCAGGAAATGCTGCTAACCACCTCAAGTGAGCGTCAAGGCCGGGTGATCGACCACGATGCAGCAGCGTCTATGGAAAAGAAAAAGCAAGAGGGGTATTTCTAAGTGTCCCACCAATCTGATCTTATTGCTGAAGATATTTCAGCCTACCTGAAGGCGCAGGAAGAGAAATCCATGCTGCGCTTCATCACTTGCGGCAGCGTTGATGACGGCAAGTCCACCCTCATCGGACGGCTGCTGTATGATAGCAAGCTGATTTTCGAGGACCAGTTAAGCGCACTGGAAGCTGACAGCAAGCGGCTGGGCACACAGGGCCAGGAAATTGATTTCGCGCTGCTGGTAGACGGCTTGGCTGCCGAGCGAGAGCAGGGCATCACCATCGATGTGGCCTACCGCTTCTTCTCAACCGACAAACGTAAGTTCATTGTCGCAGACACACCGGGCCACGAGCAATATACCCGCAACATGGCAACGGGCGCGTCTACCGCTGATGTGGCCATTATGCTGATCGATGCGCGCAAGGGTATGCTCACCCAAACCCGCCGCCACAGTTTCATCTGCTCGCTTTTGGGCATCAAACGTATCGTGCTTGCGGTCAATAAAATGGACTTGGTTGACTATAACCAACAAGTTCTGGTGGACGTTGAGGCTGAATACCGTGAGTTTGCCAAAGATTTTGGCTTTACCGAGATCACCTCCATTCCTTTGTCTGCCTTGAAGGGCGACAATATCCTTGAGGCGTCTGAAAACACGCCTTGGTATACTGGTCCGTCTTTGTTGCATTATCTGGAAACAGTGCCGGTGGGCAATGTTCGCCAAGCCGCTGATTTCCGCTTGCCAGTACAGTGGGTCAATCGCCCTAATCTGGATTTCCGGGGTTTCTCCGGCACCATCGCATCAGGCACCATCAAGGTCGGTGACCCGATCAAGGTGCTGCCGTCCGCGCAGGAAAGCACCGTTAAATCCATCGTTACTTATGACGGTGATCTGGACGAGGCCGTTGCTGGCGAGGCGATAACGCTGACGCTGGCTGACGAAATTGATATTTCTCGCGGCGATATCATCGCAGGCAAAGACAATCCGCCAGAAGTGGCTGACCAGTTTGAAGCCAAAATTATCTGGATGCACGACGAGCCCATGCTGCCGGGCAGGCCTTACTTGTTCAAGACAGCCGGTAAGACCATTCCCGGTTTGGTCACCGACCTGAAGCACAAGGTGAATGTAAACACCATGGAGCATACGGCGGCGAAAAACCTGGCGCTGAACGAAATTGGCATTTGCAACATCGGCCTTGATAGCCGCATTGCCTTTGATGCTTACCGCGACAACCGCGAAACCGGCGCTTTCATCATCATTGACCGCATTTCAAACACCACGGTCGGCGTTGGTATGATCGATTATGCTCTAAGGCGCTCCTCAAACATACATTGGCAGGCGCTTGACGTGGACAAGATTGCCCGCGCCGAAATGAAACACCAGCGCCCGGCCATCTTGTGGTTCACTGGCCTGTCGGGTTCCGGCAAATCAACCATCGCCAACATCGTTGAGAAACGCTTGTTTGCTCGCGGTCGCCACACCTACATTCTGGACGGTGACAATGTGCGCCACGGCCTGAACCAGGACCTTGGCTTTACCGACGCTGACCGGGTGGAAAACATCCGCCGGGTAGGCGAGGTTGCCAAGCTGATGGTCGATAGCGGCCTGATGGTGATGACCAGCTTCATCAGCCCCTTCCGGGCCGAGCGCCGCATGGTGCATGACCTGATGGAAGACGGCGAATTTGTCGAAGTGTATGTGGATACACCCTTTGATGTGTGCGCCGAGCGTGACCCCAAAGGCCTGTATAAAAAGGCGCTGGCCGGAGAGATCAAAAACTTCACCGGTTACGATAGCCCCTACGAGCCACCAGAACGCGCCGACATTCATGTGAGCACCGACAAGTTAAGCGCCGACCAGTGCGCTGATATGATCATCAATTATCTGGAAGAAAACGGCTACCTGAACGCACGCAGCAACGACAACGCCGGATAACTGTTCAGCAAACACTTGATGTTTTCGCTAAAAAAGGCTGGGATGTTCCCGGCCTTTTTGATGGGGATAAAACGGTATGACACTTTCTGAAACAGCTTCCCGAATGATGCGTTTTAAACGCTGGGCGAATGCTATTACATTCAATACTGTTCTCGCGCTCCCAGAAGCTGAAGCCTTAATGCAGAGAGCGACACGCTTTGGTTCAATGTTGCACACTTTAAACCATGTGTTTGTAGTGGACCATATCTTCCGCGCGCATTTGGAGGGTCGCAATCATGGCTATACCGCCAGAAACACAGCGACACCACCGCTACTTGTTGATTTGTGGGCCAAACAACAGGAAATGGATGAGTGGTGGGTCGTAATGGCAGAGGGCTTATCTGAGGTGGAGCTAGGCGAAATTGTCGAATTTGATTTTGTTGGCAGCAAACCTGATGACGTACGAGGTGCCATGAGCCGTCTTGATATCATCATGCATATCGTAAACCACGGCAATTATCATCGGGGTTTTGTGGGTGACATGCTTTACCAGGCGGGCGTCACGCCTCCTGCGACTGACTTGCCGGTTTTTCTACGTGACGCTGTTGCTATGTAATTTTGCACTTATGTTTTGACAATATCCAAAAAAGGCCAGGTTGTTCCGGCCTTTTTTTGTTTCGGGTCGCGCCTAGTCGTCACCTAAACTGAAATGGAAACGGTAGCGCACGCCTTTGGTGTCTTGCGCCACGCCGTCTTTGGTTTTGGGCTTGTATTGAAACTGGGCTGCGGCCTTTTTAACCGATGCTTCAAAATAGCCTTCTGGCTTGGCCTCCAGCACCTTAATGGTGTCTCCGGCGACCGTACCGTCTTTGGAAACAGTGAATTCCAGAATAACATAGCCGCCAATGCCTTCAGCAAGCGCCCGCTTGGGGTACATCGGTTGAATGCGGGTGATCGGCAGATAGTCTCCGCCCTTTTTATGATGGTCAGCGGCGTGCGCCAATAGCCTCTCTGCGCCAGTGTTTGCGTCCGTGCCTAGCACAGCGGTGCCAACTCCAAACGCCAGGCCCACTGCAACCGCGAGCGCGCCGCTTTTTTGTATTAAGTTATCCAGCATGAATTTTCCCCTAGTTAATGTAATATAGTAACAATACATAAACTAAAGTATTTAGTAAAGTTATAATATACCAAAATTTTTAAACATCGAACGTTGCATGGACTTCCACAGCCCAGCAAAGATTGCTGCGATTACTTCGAGGTCCAAACCGGAGTGGTCGAATCCTGATCGTAAATCTCTTCGAGAATGCCGCCGTCGCTCAGTGTTATCATGCCAAACCCGTTCTTAATCCGCTCAGCGAGCTGTGCAATAACATTGTTGTTGTCAGTTGGCGGATTTTTGGGGGTAGCGGCCCACCATGTTGCTGCGCCGGTGTGCTCGGGCTGGGAGAAGCCCCAGGGTGTTGCCACCGGAATGGCGCTGTGGCCAACACAGCGGGCCTTGGGAGGTGTGGTCAGGTTCAGTTGCTGCCATATGGGGGCAGTGTCACTGTAAACAGCTGCCAAATGAATATGGCCCCAGTACCAATAATCTGGCGTGATGCCACCGCTGCCGGTTACATCGTCCCACAGGGTGCCAAAAAGCCCGTCAGCAAAGGTGGTGATAGGGTTATGATGGCTCATCAGCATGGTTGTCATGCCGCCCGCATCGGCATAGGCGCTGAAATCCTGCAAAAACTGATATTGGTGCGGGTCTTTGCCTGTGTCGCCAAGTCCGCCCTTAAGGTAGGTTATTGACGGCGAATAATAGGCGCTGTCGATGGCACCGATAAGCCAGTTTTTATACTCCAGCGCAAAATAGGTCGTGCCGCCTTGGGCCGCAAACATCGGCGTGTCCAGCGCGTCGGTATATATGCCGTAGGCACCGCCGTACATCTCGTGGTTTGAGTTCAGGGTGAAAAACCGTCCGGTGGGAAACCCGGCGGTTAACTGCGCCCACAGGTTAACCATATTGGCGTTTTCTTCGCCTGCCGGTGGCCGATTTGCGGCGGTGCCAGCATAATAGGTGTCGCCCAGGTGGATGATATAATCGGGGTTCAGGCTGGCCGCCGTTTTTAGCACATCTGCTGCCTGCTGGCCGTCGCCTTCGGGGCTGGCGGGGTAGGTGCCGGTGCCCCAGTCGCCGATGATGGCAATTTTAACCACACCGTCAGTGCCGGTATCTGGCCGGGGCGACAGCGGTATCGGGCTAAAGTCGTCTCGTGCACGGAAGTCGGCGACGCCTAACCAATTCAGGATTCGGTTGACCACAGTCCACAGCCATCCGGAGTCGATTTGCTCATATTTATGCGTTCCAAGCACGGTGCCGTCTGATGTGGCGAGCACTAAATTGTTTTGCTGCACAACATTTCGCAGGGCGGTAAGGTCTGCGCCGGATATCACTGGGGCCGGTGTTGCCGTGACAAATGCTGGCCACAGCACTTTCAGGAATTTGTGGGCGTTGATGGCTTCGTCAAACTCGGGCGGCAGGTTATGAATCCAGTATAGGCAGAAGGCCAGATCATTGTCGGTGTCGGCGAAATCAAACCCGTCGTCTGCGCAAACGGCAAGGCCAGCCTGCGCCCGTTCAGCAAGCCCGGCAGCAAGGCCTGCGTCATGCGGTTTAATTGCCGCGGCCAAATCCAGCACGCCCTGGTGGTGGCTTGCCTCCAGCACTTGCAGCAATGCTGCTATACGGTTGGCCCACAGGTCGAGATCGTCAGCGATTTCGCTGACGCTGCTTGCTGCCTGTTTGAAGGCAGCTTCGATAGATGAACGTGTTGCCATGATTTGTGTCTCCCTATTACAATTAATAGTAGAGTTAATGATACAATAAGTATAGTATTTAATTAGGTATAGCTGACCGATAGCGTTATCGAAACGGAATTGGTCGAGGTTACAACTAGCGGTGCCCGCCCCATTCTGTACCGTGGCGGTACATTTTTTCGCTATTGCGTTCATATTAAGTGACTCGAAAGTCCCGAAATGCAGGTTTTACGGCAGATATTTGACTCTTGTTCCCGTCCGTTGCTAGGTTTACCTCACTCAAATAAAGGGGAATATTATGAATTTTGGGGATTCGATAAAGTCGGGCTTTAACCGTTATTTTGATTTCAACACCCGGTCCAGCCGGTCTGAATATTGGTGGTGGTACCTGTTCACGGCACTGGTAGGCTATGCGCTCATGTTTTTTGGCGGCGCCATGGTGAATATGGGTATTGAGGCTGGTCTAATGCTGCCGTTCATATGGTATTTAGGCGTAATTATTCCAACGTTGGCCCTGTCAGTGCGACGCCTGCATGATACTGATCGGTCAGGCTGGTGGTTCCTGATCGCGTTTACCGGAATTGGTGCGTTAGTGCTGCTCTTCTGGTTCGTAACCCGTGGTACAGAGGCTGATAACGATTTCGGTGCAGACCCGCTAGGCGTTGAGGAAGGCTAGTTGCCTTTAATAGAAAACGAAGAAAAGGCCGGGTTTCTCCGGTCTTTTTTTGTGCCCAGACTTGTGTAGTTTTTTGAGCCTGTAGCGAAAACCAGGTTTTTGCGCTAGAATAGTCCCGTATCGGAACCATGTGGCCTGTCAGCGCCGGCCATATATCAGTTATAAGGCAACGGGGGCACAGCCATGGACATTCTCGACGCAGTAAAAGCAGCTTTCCTGCACTTTTTTGATTTTCAGGGCAGGGCCAGCAGGGCCGCATTCTGGTTCTTTATGGCCTTTATGATCGCCGGGCTTAGCCTGCTGCCTTTCGTTGATGGTTACTTTTTTGATACCGGCCCCGTACCGCAGGCCGGGCCGTGGGCATCGTTTGGTTACACCGTGGCGCACGGGCCGCTTAGCGCCCTGTTCGGGTTGATCGTGCTTGTGCCATGGCTTTCGGTTAGCACCCGCCGCCTGCATGATGTGGGCCGCCCCGGCTGGTGGATGTATTTTGGTTTCATTCCGCCGTTTGGCTGGCTTTTCATGCTGATATGGCTAACCCGCGAGGGGGTTGTCGGCGACAATGAGTACGGCCCCGACCCGCTCGCTGGCCAAGGTGTTGAAGGCCATGGTTAACTGTGTAAGTTGCAATGTTGCCTTTTTGTTCTTTTTGGTGTAGCTAGAACATAGCGAGTGAAAATTAAGTAGTAAACAGGGTGAATGCGTGGGCTTTGTAAGCGCGGTTAAGTCGGCCTATATGAATTTGTTCGACTTTCGGGGCCGGGCCAGCCGGTCTGAATTTTGGTGGTTTATCCTTTTTAGCCTGATTGCAACTTTTGTCGCGATTGCAATTGCATTAAATTTCCCCTCGGCGTCGTTTTTTGACTGGTACGTGTTGGAGATGATACTTTGGACCCATTGGATTGCCAGTGTGTCTTTAACAGTGCGGCGATTGCATGATCGAGATGTGAGCGGCTTATACTACCTAATCGTTTTTTTCCCGATAATTGGGCCATTGGTTCAGCTTTGGCAGATGATCCCGGCGGGAACAGATGGATATAACCAATATGGTCCAGCGCGCATTGAGACAACCGCTGAGGCAATCGAAAATCAAATGATCAGGATAACAGCGCTTTTGAAGGAGCAAGGCACAATTGATCGGTTTTGCGATGCGTATGACCAGCAAGACTTTGTGGCCTGTCAGAGCGTAATGGAGCAGGCGGGTGTCGCCAGAAGAGATATCAATGCGTTCATCGGTTTGATGCAAGTCCATGGCCTGCGACCCCATATTATCCTGAACGAACGGTCTCCGTAGATCTCTGACTTATCGGCACGAAATACTGACTTTCTTTTCACATTATCCTATCACAACCCCTACAAATGAATTCCGGGCCGCCGAGTTTCCGGGTGACTTGGTGCGCGCCATCGGCTAGGGCTGGTGCGAACTAAAAAACGGCATCTGGGGAGGTGCCTTCGTACAGTTAAAAAATCAGGGGGCACCGTTCATGGCGCAAGAGCAGGATATCCGTACCAATTCGGTGAAAGACGTCGAGCAATTAGGCACGTTCGCGGCGATCGCCAGCCTTAGTTATGTTTTCTGGATATGCGGCGGCATGGAAATGGTCGAGCGGCTTGCCTTCTACGGCGTTCGCTCGTTGGCGGGCCTGTATGGTACTGATTCAGTCAAAAATGGTGGCCTCGGCCTTACCGGCGCGGAAATAGGCACCATCCTCAGCGTTTGGTATTTCATTCAGGGGATGATCCCTGTGTTTACCGGCGGGCTTTCAGACCGTCTTGGCTATAAAGAGACCATAGCGGCCTCTACTGTCGTGAAAATTTTAGGTTACCTGATCATGGCCTGGTTCGCCAGTTTCTGGGGCTTTTTCCTAGGCGCTATTGTGCTGGCGATAGGCACAGGTATTTTCAAACCAGGTATCCAAGGCACTATTGCCAAAGCCGCCAACCGTAAAAACAGCGCGGTGGCTTGGGGCATCTTTTACCAGACAGTGAATATTGGCGGTTTCCTGGGGCCAGTGATGGCCGGATACCTGCGCCAAACATCATGGGACAATGTGTTTTATGCCTGCGCGCTGATCATCTCGCTGAACTTCTTGTTGCTGCTGACTTACAGGGAAGTGGATAAAGACGACCGGTTGGCGCGCCGCGAAAAGATTAAATTCGGCGAAATGACAGAAGAAAATTTGGTTGTGGCCAGCTGGCGCGAATTTACCAAGCCAACTATGCTTTGGTTCATGGTGTTGTTTAGCGGCTGGTGGTTCATGATGCTGTTGTATTGGGACTTGGGGCCGCTTTATTTCCGTGACTGGGTTGATACCAGCGTGCTTGTGCAAACCTTCTGGGGTGACAGCACACCCGGCGCCTTTGCGCGCGGTTTCTGGGTGATGGACCTGGAGGGCACGCGTATAATGCCCGAAGGCCTGATTAACATTAACTCGATCATGATCATGCTGTTTTGTTTTTTGATTGCGGGCATGAGCGCGCGGCTTCGCGCCGCCAATTCCATGGCGATCGGAACTGTGTTCGCGGCGGGTGCATTCCTGATTATCGGCGGTGTGAACGCAGCGTGGTTGATGGTGTTCGGCGTGGTGATTTTCTCGATCGGTGAAATGCTGGCCAGCCCCAAAAGCCTTGAGTTTTTGGGCAACATCGCGCCGGAAGATAAAAAAGCCATGTATCTTGGTTTTTATAATCTGCCTTTTGCACTGGGTGCCTTGTTTGAAGGCTTCATTGGTCAGTTTTTTTACGGCAAATACGCCGCCAAAGACACGGTGGCACGCACAGCACTTGAAGAAGCTGGCATGAGCGCAGAAGACGCCGCGGCAGTGCCGGTAGGCGAAGCTTTCGAGCGGTTGGTTGCATTAACTGGCCAGTCGCCGGAGGTTCTAACCAATCAGCTTTATGCGTCCTACAGCATCGGTGATGTTTTCTACGGTTTTGCAGTAATAGGCTTTATGGCCGCCGCGGGCCTATACGCTTATGGCCGCTGGACCTATAAAAACGCTGAGAAAAGCGCAGCGCAAGCTGAGGCTGCTTAAGCAGCCTCGCTAACCACGTTGGTCGGGCATTGCCTGATAAGTGACTGCAGTACGCTTGTTAGTGCGTCGCTCATTGGTGTTGGGGTGAAGTCGTGCAGGGTGCGTGCAAGCTTAGCCCCGTCAATGGTATGCGGGGTGCCCACAAGTAAGACATCGCCGCTACACCGGCCATGTCTGGCATGAAGAGCGCCGTTGTTTTGATCGCCCACCACGGCACAGCACTGACTTTCAGTGGCTGACCCCCCATGCCTGTTCTATGGTCGCAACCAACGCCGCGCATGCCGAACTTAAAACCAACGGTCGAGTACGCTGGGTATAGGATTTTCTGGCCGACGCTTTGCCAGACGTCTTTTCCCGAACTGAGCGGCTTTTCTAAACTAAAGGATTAGTCTTGGTCCTCCGGGTAGGGTTATCCGTCCCGCCGGGATTATATGAACCTTGGCTAGATGTTTAAACATCGTTAGATAATGCAATTGCCAGATGAAATCAGGGCGGAAATGCCGCAACCATTGAAGGAACCTGTTAGTTAATGCAAGGCACGCCAAACATGGAGCAACCAATCCCGACTTGGTGGGGGCGAAATTCGTCGTTACTGGGTGGCACGCTGGTGTTTTGGCTGGCATTGGTATTGGTCTATGTAACCGCCGCGATTGTGGATGCATCAAGGGCAGGCCGGGAATTTTCCGAACTGGAAATATTGAGAAACTTCACCGCCGGATTGGGGCAATGGTTAATATTGCCACCACTTTTGGTCAGGTTCTTTGCTTCGCCGACATTTCTGGACGCTAGTTTGGGAAACCGCACCCTGTTGGCGGCGGTGGTCTTTACCGCGTCTTTTGCAGGCATCTTTTTTTATATAGGACTATTTGCGTCCTGGGTCTGGGGCGGCCAGTGGTTTTCAGCATTTACCGAAATAAGCCTGCTTAACTGGATAGGTGATATATTCCTTTTCGTCATTATTTCGCTAGGTGGATACCTAATGGGAACGCAGCGACGGGCTCGCGAAGTTGAGCGAACCACAATGCAGCTTGAGCACGCGCTTGTGGAGCAAAAAGCTGACCTGAATGCCCGCGAGGCGGAGTTCCTGCGCGGTCGTCTGGGGAGCCACTTCGTTATGAACGCGCTTAGTAATCTGGTGGGTTTGATGCGGCTTGACAGGGTTGAGCAAGCCGAGGAAGCGACCATATTGCTGAGCGATATCCTGCGCAGCATGACCGGCGGCAGTAGAGTTGATGAGTGTATCAGCCTGGAGCAATCGGTGGAAGACGCCAGAAAATACCTGGCATTCCAGCAAATTCGCTATCCGGACCTGAAGGTGGACTATGACATTGCACCTGCCGCCGCCGACAAAAGCCTGCCAAGGCAGCTGCTGCAACCACTGCTGGAAAATGTTTTCAAGCACGGACCAAACGCGCAAAGTGCGGTAATCCGACTGAGCGCTTTTGTTGCGGGCGGAATGTTACGGGTTTCGGTGAGTAACAATTGTGAGGAAAAACCGGCTGATACGACTAGCGAAGGCGAAGGTTTGAAACTGACCAAACTGCGACTTGAAAATGTTTTTGGCCCGGATTGCTCGGTGGAACGACAGCAAGTTGACCAGTGGTACGAAGTGGTGGTTAGCGTGCCTGGAGCAGTGAGGGATGCCGCGTCATGAATGTGAGCGCGCTAGTACTTGACGACGAGGCCATTATTGCAGCCGACATTGCCCGCCAATTAAACGCACGGGACGGATGGCACGTGCAGGCGACCACTTCGGTTGAAGCGGCGCGAGATTGGCTACGTAGTGCAAAATACGATGTTTTGTTTCTGGATATCGAAATGCCGGGTTGCGACGGCCTGACATTTGCTGCCGAAATTAAACAATCATACCCTGATTTGTACATCATATTCTCAACCGCTTATCCGCAGCATGCGGCCAAGGCTTTTCGGCTTTCGGCGGTGGATTATATTGTGAAACCACTATCAAGGAGTGTGCTTGCAGAGGCTTGCAGCCGCATTGAAGATAAAAGCGGAACTTCAACTCCGGCTGTTCTGGTGCCGAGGTTTATCATAAAGTCCTTTGGGCGAACTGACATAGTTGACATGGATGACATTATCATTGCCCGGGCGGAGCGCAATTATGTTGCGCTTGTATGTAAGGCTCGCGAATATTTGCACCGAATGACCATATCCGACGTTGAAAAAGACCTTGTGCCACTTGGCTATTTGCGGTGTCACCGGTCATTCATTGTCAGGAAAAATCGGGTGAAAACTCTGGTTCGCAGGAACGGTGTGCTGAGTTTTCTCCGGCTGGACAATGACACTGAAATTCCGGTCGGTGCCAACTACCGGGCGGCGGTGCAAAGCGATCTTTTGATCGTGCAAAAAAACGACGGATAAGTCTCGTGGTTTTGTGGTTCGGGTTGTTTCCCTATAAAACACGCAACTCGCGTTGGCCCAACTCATCACCGATGCAAACCCCTTCGGGTTAGGCCATTCCCTTTGATTTTGAGTGTATCAGTTTTCGTGTGTGGCGTCGTCTGTCCTACTTTACGGTTGCGATATTGGCCGCGACGGCTAGCATGTAATGATATCGGACGTTGCGCTGCGACGGGCTTAGGGCAAAAACCTCCAAACGGGCACCTGCCGTGTGAAAACTGAAAAACCAAACATTGTATTGTTGCAAGGGCCGCTGGGGCCTTTCTTTGCTGACTTGTCCAACGCGCTTGGTGGGCTCGGTACAGTAACACACCGAATTTGTTTCAACCGGGGCGACCATCATTTTGCCAAAGCGGACCATGTTGTAAAATTTGAAGAGAGCGCGGCGGAATGGCCAACTTGGCTGGAAAACTATTTGGTCGATCAGCAAATTGATGCGGTTTGTTGTTACGGTGACTGCCGGAGCTATCATGCCCAAGCCAAGATTGTTTGCGACCAATTAGGCGTATGCTTTGTTGCCCTTGAAGAAGGCTATGTCAGGCCTGGTTTCGTGACCCTGGAGCAGGGCGGCAACAATGCCAATAGCCCGTTTCCAGCAAAATTTATTGCTGGTGTGACCGAAGGTAAGCCGCCAATTGAACCGACGCAGATCGCGGGTCACTTCCGGTTTCAATTCTGGTTCGCATTTCTGTATTATGTAGTGAAAGACTGGAAATTGCTGGGCTACAGAAACTATGCCCACCACCGCAGCGGCAACGGTGTGCTGGAAATGCTGGCTTGGCTTCGAGGGTTTTTCCGCAAACATTTGATTACCCGCTGGCGCGAGCGAGGGCTTGCCCGTCGGTTGATTTCCGCCCACAGCGGCAGGATATTTCTTGTTCCTTTGCAGGTAGCTGCTGACATGCAGATCATTTGCCATTCGAGTTACGGGAATGTGCGCCAGTTTATTGAGCAGACAATTCGCTCTTTTGCCACTCATGCCGCGAAAGATGCTCATTTGGTTATCAAGCATCACCCGATGGACCGAGGATTCCAACATTACGGCGGGTATGTCAGACGGCTGTCAAAAGCCGCAGGCTGCGGCGCGCGTGTCACTTACGCGTTTGATCTTGATCTTGATCAGATATTTGAACACACTGCTGGCTGCGTTACGATCAATTCCACCGTTGGCCTGCAAGCCCTTGAACAGGGCGTGCCCACGATTACGCTGGGTCAAAGCATGATCCGAATGGCTGGTATCGCACCCGCCCAAAACCTTGATTTCTTTTGGATGAACCCCGGTGAAGTAAACAAAAAAGAAATTGCTGAATTCAGGGAAGACCTGATTGTTACTACACAAGTGCCCGGATCGTTTTATCGGGACCGACAAGTCGCGGCGACGGGTTGTGCGCGACAAATACTGCGGATAGTTAGCTAATTTGTGGTTGACGAACTGCGATTGTTTCTGTCCCAAAATGTGACAAATTTGCGACTATGGCTATAGTTTGGCAAAGCTGCCCCTAAAATGACATATAATTCAAAGACTTATAGCGTGATTTGTGAACTTGTGTGGAGTTGACGCAAGCGATTGCATTCTTTACTTATGGTGCTGTCCCAGTTCGAAGGCTTTTGAGGGGAATAATCGTACCAGTTGAAACGTTGTTATAATGGATGCCGCTAAACTGGCGTTCGCTGAAGTATTACTGGGCTTTAAAACAGGGCTTTTAAACCGGTTCATCTTTCGTTCAGGGAGATGGGCTGATAAGGGCCCGGATATTTGGCAGAATTAGTTTAAATGTTACAGGTTAGTTGAGAATGGACAAAGCTTGTGATAGCGTGCCGAAAATTTCGGTCAGAGCTATGTAGAAAAATAGGGGAGCTGGCATTTCGTGTTCTTAAACAGAACCTTATGTTGGCGATTAGGGTTAACTGAAGATTAAACTATCGGGGAATTTTATGAAAAGCTCTACGGATGAAGGCGGTTCACCAGAGAATATACTGGAACTGCCGAGCAGCCTAAAGGCGGATCTTAGCGAAACACTTACCGATATTGGGCAGAGTTTCCTCAAACAGGGTCAGGCGTTGGAGCGGTTATCGCAGACGTATGATCAAGATAGTTATCGCCGCGCGATTATGCTGGCGTTGCAGACCACAGGGCACCTCATCGTTATTGGCATGGGTAAATCAGGCCATGTGGCGCGAAAAATTTCTGCGACGATGGCATCTACCGGAACCCCAAGCTTTTTCCTTCACCCGGCTGAAGCATCCCACGGCGATCTGGGAATGGTCACAGAAGGCGACACGCTTTTGTTGATTTCCTATTCCGGTGAAACTCAGGAAATAGTTCAACTTGTTCCGTCTTTGAAAGCCTTTGGTAATCGAATCATTGCAATCACTGGCGCTAAGTCTTCGACTATTGGGCGAACCGCCGACGTAGTTCTTGAAATTCCAGTAGCCGAAGAAGTTTGCCCGATTAACCTGGCCCCGACCACATCGATTGTACAAACCATCGCGATTGGTGATGCGCTGGCCATCTCTCTGATGACATTGCGCAATTTTCATGCACAGGATTTTGCCCGTTATCATCCAGGTGGCGCTCTTGGCCGCAGGTTGTTGATGAAGGTCGAAGACCTAATGCACACAACATCTGTGCCGGTGGTTGCACCGGGTATGGTGCTACTGGAGCTGGCGGCTGAAATGGCTGGCGGCCCGGCTGGTATTGCGGTGGTTATTGACGGCGACCGCAAGCCTTTAGGTATCGTAACTAAAGGGCAGCTCGGTGTTGCGCTTAGGGTAACACGCCGGGTGCGTGAAGTGACTGCCCAGCAATGTATGAGCAAGGAATTTTCGGCCATTCAGCGTGACGTAATTGTCGATGAGGCAGAGACCATGATGCGGTCAGACGAGGTTAAATTCCTGATAGCTATTGAAAAAGACGGCAGTTTTGCAGGCGTTTATAAGCACGACGAAGTGTAATTTATAGTTGGGCGAGCAATATCGTAACTTGCTGTTTCATCAAACAATTGCTAAATCTTCGCCCTCATTATTTTGAGGGCGTTTTGCTGTCATGAAAGCTCGGTCGGCATTTTCGATACAACGTGACGTTATTTTTGCGATTTTTGTTCGCGAAATGATCACGCGTTTTTCCAACTATACGCTGGGAAACATCTGGCTGGTGTTAGAGCCATTGTTGATGATGGTTCTTTTTATTGGTTTGTTCGGCGCAAGGGGACGCGGTGCTTACGGTTTTGTTGAGGCGCCGGTGTTTATTTTTGCAGCGTTTCTACCTTTTCGCACGCTGTGGACTGCGACCATGCGGCAGTCTGCCAGCGCCCGTGGCGGTACAAAGGGATTGCTGGAGTACCGGCAGGTTAGACTATTTGACGTATTTATGGCGCGCACCTTCATTGAGGGCGGCCTGTTTGTGGTAATCGGCATAATCCTTGGGCTTGGCATGATGTGGCTGGGCTACGACCCATGGCCAGATAATCTACTACTGACCCTCGGTTACTGCGCTGTTCTTTGGTTGTTCGCGGCCTCTTTCGGCATGCTGGCCTGTATGGTGGGCAGCGTTGCGCGAGAGATCGAGAAATTGGTATCCATGCTGACAATGCCATTGATGTTTATGTCTGCTGTGTTTTTCCCCATGACTATTGTCCCGCAACAATATTGGGTTTATCTGACCTGGAATCCTATTTTGCATGCCATGGAGTTGATTAGGGAGGGCTGGATGGATAATTACACCAGCCCGGTGGCGGACTTCTATTATCTGTTTGGAGCAATGATTATTTGTCTGGCTTTCGCCATGTCATCATACCGGCTTACCTGGCGCAGGATTGTGGCCAAATGATCCGTTTTTCCAATGTCAGTAAATATTTTCCGACAAGGTTTGGGCCAAAATATGTGCTCAAAAATCTGAATTTGGAAATTCCTGATGACCGCGATATTGCGATTTTGGGAACTAACGGTGCCGGTAAATCAACTTTGCTGCGCTTGGTCGGCGGAATCGATTTTCCGTCAGAGGGCAAGATAGTATCAGATCGGTTTATTTCATGGCCGCTTGCGCTGGCGAGCGGACTGCAATCATCGCTTACGGGCCGCGAAAATGTGCGGTTTATTTGCCGTATTCACGGCATGAGAGCGAATCGCAAAACAGAAGAATATGTTAAGGAATTCTCTGAGTTGGGGGATAGTTTTGAACTGCCGGTTGATAGCTATTCGTCTGGCATGAAATCTAAATATTCATTTGCAGTTTCTATGGGCTTTGATTTCGATACATACCTGATGGACGAGATCATGTCGGTCGGTGATGCTGGCTTTAAAAAGAAATGCGAAAAGGCCATTAGCAATAAGCGTGCATCAGCCAATATTATCCTGGTTTCGCACAATATGGATTTGCTGCGGCGTCAATGTAATGCCGCAATTTTGCTTGCATATGGTCGGGCGGACTTCTACGAAAGTGTGGATCAAGCGATTTTCCGCTATCAAAGCTTATAGATAGTGGTGATTGTGACGGGGATTTATGAAGCAAACATTGGCTAAATTCAGAGCAGCGGTCGCAGACCGGATGCCGGGTAATACGGCTGCAGGCGCATACAGCGTGGCAGTTGGAGCGCGGGCGCGTGTAATCAGCTATCGCTGGGTGTTGGTGATTTTTGCCGTATTTGTTTTTTACAATCTGTTTTGGGTTTCGAACCGATACGTCACGGAAACCAGCGCTTATGTAAAATCGACCAACGATAATACAAGTATTTTGCCAACTATTCCGTTGGTGCCAGGCGGCTTGGGCGGTGCATCCCAAGATGCATTGTTGCTGAGAAATTATATTCACTCGGCCGACATGTTGGCTGTTCTTAACGCCAGCCTTGACCTTCGAAGCCATTATGCCAGCCGTGATCGG
>JAJFIU010000015.1 GCA_021774695.1 Alphaproteobacteria bacterium
CTCAGCGTTTGTTACGATCGACGTGATTTGATCGCGTAGCTGGCCAAAGTCGTTATTAAGAGAGGTACGGCTTGCCGTATCGAGGCTGCTGTCTTTGGCGGCAACTGCTTTTTCTTTCAGTTGAATAAGCAGGTCAGAAACTGCTTCGCCTGCTGCAATCGCAACATCGATAGTAGACTGAGACCGGTCAAGTGAACCTTTCACCGCATTCAAACCAGACACTTCACCACGCAGCGTTTGCGCAATTGCATAAGTTGCAGCATTGTCTTTGGCAGACGATACTTTCAAACCAGTGTTAATCTGGGTTTGGATAGTGTTCAATTGTGAGGTTGTTTTATTGAGGTTTTGCAGGGCAAAAAGCGCACCTGCATTGGTGTTTACTGAAAACGCCATGATAGTTCTCCATTCTGAGAGTATGTTATGAGCCTTTTGCTCACGAAAGCCTTTTGCTTCCGACCCCATACCTGCAGTTGGCGTGCCAAATTTACCGAGTAGCTCGGAAAAAATTACTAAACTATTGAATATAAATATAAATTTCCATTTATAATGTAATGCCCGACGGGTATTCAAGGGGATTTAGTGGGAAAGAATTGCCTGCAACGGCAAAATATTCAGGGTGAGGGCAGGAAATAATTGCCGTGCCGTGCAATTATTGCCTAGGACGTTCGAAAAATGTGAACCATAGGCGCCCGCTATCAACAGATGCTGTGGCCCTGCAGTTAAATCGCAGGTTTGCTTTAACAGGATAGAGGGGCGTGCTGGTGCGTCAGCGAAGGGTACAGGCAGGCAAAGGCCCGCGCACTATAGTGTGGCGTTAATTGGTTTGGAGGTGGCAGCATTTGCGCGTTGGCTGTTGGCCTGAAGTTCTGCCTGTTCTGCCAAGCCTTCCATGATGGTCTTGTTAATATCAATCAGGCTATCGATGCGTTCTGAACCACGCATTACAAGCGAGGAATGCTTTGAAACCCATATCGATAGTGAAACAATACCAGCGCGAAGCTGGTCGGGCAGACTGTTGCCTTTGATGCCACAATCACTTGAGAAAACCGACCACATGCGCCGGTTCCAATCCAGAGCTGCAATTGTCTTGGGGTTGGTTACTGGCTGATCTTTAACCTCGATTAGCGCGTTGGTGACTTGTGCGAACAGGCGATATTCAACCTGACTGGGGGTTTCTGCCGACGTTTGGGCTTTTTGATATGCTTGATACGACATGTATATTCCCGGTTATTTTTCTCTAACTGTTGGCTCCAATGCGGCTTGTTTCAAAATCGATCAGTTTTTTGCAGTTCATCAGCGCTTTGTAAAAGTTTTTGTCCATTACATCGCGACTTATCTGTACACAGTCATTTACGGCGTCTGGGCTACTGATTGCGCTCATGAATTCGGTCATGCGCTTGACAAATTCTTCGTAAAATTTGTCGGTATTGCCCTGGTCCATATACATCAGCATGATCGGGAAGTAGATCCGCTTAGCTGGTGAATTGACATTTTCTTCCTGCAAAATATCCTTTTCTCTTAAGATCGAAGCCTTATTGTGAACGATCAAGGTCGTCCGCCGATCCACATTTGCAATAACCGCGCCATTTATCACCAGACGTTCGCCTGGTTTCAAAGAAAGCTTTAATGCCATAAAATAATTCCTTCATATTTTGAAAATACCACTGTTGGCGTTGTTTTAGTGTGGTCCTCAAATTTCCTTACTCGAGAAAGCGCTTGGGGTGTGTGCCTTCTCTTGTGTTGTTCATCATAGATATATTTCCATTGCTGATACCAGTTTTTTTCTTGGCATCTGGCTTGCACCGCTTTTTGCCGAAATGAATTAATATGGTTAGCGATTTGTTAACCATAATTAGTAAACAATAGGTTACAGATTAGAAATAAAGTGGGCTTGCACTGTTGCTGGTAGCGAGTTGATTTGGAGAAAAAAGTGGCTATCAGCAAAAAGCGCCAGAGGAAAAAAGTACCGGTCCCTGTTCAAACCAAGAGGCAGAAACTTGGCTTGGGGGCCTCCGATGCATCGCTCCAGGAAATTAAGCGGTCATTGAAGCTGGGTCAAAAGCATATCGATCACCAGGAATGGCCTGACGCGGTTAAGCATCTGCTGGTTGCGTGGAATGCGATGCCAGAAGATTTGGCGATTTTAACCCTTTTGGCACATGCTCTTGCTCAACTTGGTGTTCGGGAGCACGCAATATCAGTCGTGCAGCGCGCCCTCACTGTTCATGAGCCAACCGCCGACCTTGTTGGTATAATTCAACGCCTGGCGCTCGAAATGGGTATGTTCGAAGTGGCGGTGAAGCTTGGGCAGCAACTTGTGTCGTTGGCCCCGAACAACCCGGTTAACTATGTCAATCTCGCCACTGCATATTCGGGGCTTAAGCAGTATGACGAGAGCATCGACATGTTACAGAATGCCTTACCGGTGTTTCCATCAGAGGCCAGTCTCTGGAATGTATTGGCAACGCAGGTAAGGGAACGGGACGGTGTCGATGCCGCCGATGTTTTTTTTGAGGAAGCGATCCGATTAGGTCCGAACAACCCCCAAGTTATAAGCAATTACTCGATCTCGTTTGGGCGGCGCAAACAATTTGGCAGAGCGTTGGAATTGGCGCAGCGGGCGATTGAGATCAGTCCTGACAGTCCCGAGCCTAGAATAGCTGCAGCCCACCTATTGTTTTTAAAAGGACGAATGGAAGAAGCGTGGGAGCATTATAGCTATAGACTGGATATACGCAGGCAGTCGTCGCAAACTCAGCACTATACACACAAGCTTCCAGAATGGCAGGGCGAAGACCTGTCAGGCAAAAGTCTTTTTGTAACTGCGGAGCAGGGCATCGGCGACGAAGTAATGTGGGGTTCCTATATTCCATTTTTTTATGAGACAGTTAAAAAGCTTTACATTGGCTGCGACCCACGCCTTGTCAGCATTTATCAAAGACGTTTTCCCGATGCGACGGTGGGCAGCTACTTTGATAGAATTATCTCTGGGTACCGCTACCGAGTATTTCCCAGCATTGAAAAGTTGTTCAGTGAGGGCGATGAGACCATAGACTATTGTGCCCCAGTTGGGGGTGCCGCCAGATTTGCCTGGCGTGCGCCAGATGATATTTGCCCACACAGTAACGGCTATCTTTCAGCCGACCCTACGAGGGCGGAAGAATTCAAGATGAGAGTGGCCGCGATAAGCGATAAACCAAAAATTGGTTTGGCGTGGCGAAGTGGAATAATGACGTCTGACCGTTCCTATCTCTACGCGGGTATCGACAACCTGGGCCCCTTAATGGCGCTCGCGGACCAAGTAGACTTTATAAATATACAGTATGGTGAAGTTGCCGATGAACTCTCTGCTATTAAGCACAAATACGGTGTTACTGTTCGTAACTTTGAAGATGTTGACTTGAAAGCAGATATTGAAGCGAACTTGGCAATTATGTCCCAATGTGATCTGGTCGTTTCTTCCTGTTCAGCTCCTGGCATGTTTGCCATGTCTTCGGGAAGGCCCACATTGCTAATGTCGGCGTCTCCGCCGTGGTGGTGTTTTGGCAGCGAGCCGCGTGTTCCATTTGCCGAACACGCGGAAATTGTTGGGGACGCTGACAGTGACTGGAATGAAACGGTTGAGCGTGTTGCCAACCTTGCAAGTAGGATGTTGGGGCTCTAGATCATGAGAAACCCATTTTTCATAGCAGAAGTTTCCAGTAACCATGCTGGCGATGTTGACCGCTGTATAGAGTTTATTGAAACAGCAGCGCGCATTGGTTGCGATGCGGTGAAATTTCAGCTGTTCAAAATTGATCAGCTTTTTGCTCCTGAAATTTTACAAAAAAGTGAAGACCATCGTGCGCGGCAAGCGTGGGAGTTACCGCTTGAGTTTTTGCCTGAGTTGGCCAAAAAAAGCCGAGAAAATGGCCTTCAATTCACCTGTACGCCCTTTTATATTGAGGCAGTGCGTGAATTAGAACCCTATGCAGATTTTTACAAAATAGCGTCGTATGAATTATTGTGGGATGAGCTTATCCAGGCATGTGCCGCGACGGGAAAGAAACTGGTGCTGTCTACAGGAATGGCAACTCTGGATGAAATTGGGCATGCAGTTGAGGTGTTTGAGGGCGCCGGAGGTACAGACTTGACGATTTTGCACTGTGTGTCTGGTTATCCGGTCCCGGTTGAAGCCTGTAACTTGGCAGCGATTGAAACAATCAGACAACAATTTTCCTGCGACGTTGGCTGGTCTGATCACAGCCGCAACCCAGGTGTTGTGCACCGTGCGATAGATCGCTTTGGTGCCAGCACAGTGGAGTTCCACCTGGATCTGGACGAAAAGGGTGCGGAGTATGCAACCGGCCATTGTTGGTTACCGGACGAAATTGCTCCGGTAATTGCAGCCCGTCGAGCGCTTGAGGCTGCGGACGGGAATGGTGTCAAAGAACCTACTTTTGCTGAAATTGATGACAGATTGTGGCGCGCTGATCCTTCTGACGGGTTGCGGCCTTTTCTAGAAGTGAGGCGGGCATGGGCGAAAAAATAGTCGCCGTTATTGGTGCGCGCCTCAATAGTAGTCGTTTGCCGCGCAAGCAATTGTTGCCGCTTGCCGGCGCCCCGATGGTCGAGCATATCGTGCGCCGCTTGTCCGATGTGTCAAACATTGACGAAATTGTGTTGGCAACGTCAGCGGATGACTATAACCGCGACCTTGTTGTATGGGCTGAAGATGCCGGTGTGAGTTGTTATGCACACAAAGGTGATGTGAATGACTTGGTGGGCCGGATTGACAGTGTCGTAAAGGCGCGAAATGCAGACATACTGGTATATATTTGCGGTGACAGTCCTTTGATTGAACCGTCCACCATTGAAACATTACTGACAACATTAATTAGCACACCGAAGGCAGACTGGACACGAATGGAAGAGTTGCCAGCGGGGCAAACATATATCCATGAGGGTTTCGCCGTTTACAGACGTGGTTTTTGGGATGAAATGGTTAAAGCTGCTGTTGCGTCCTTTGAAAAAGAGCATGTTGGCGCGGTATTTCACATACTTGAAAAAGTTATGCCCGCAGCCACTGCATACGCGCAGGAAGACCCAGTTTACCACAGTATTGACCACCGAATTTCAGTGGATACACCCAGCGATTATGACTTTATGTGCCGCATTTATGACGATTGGTATGCCGAGCATGACGCAGCAACAACAGTTGACTTGCGCTGGGTTATAAACCGTTTGCATGCCGAACCAGGCCTACGCGCGATAAATGCTCATGTGCGCCAGAAAGTGGTTGCCGAGGAAAACTGCAAAATCATTTTGTTCACACAGGCAGATGGTAAAACCGGACTGGGACATTTAAGGCGAATGACAGTGGCAGCCAAACAATTGCAGGACCATTTGGCTGCTTCTGTACGTATTGTCATATTAGGTGAAGAGCAGCAGCTGGACTGGTTAAATATATTGCCGCATGAATGGCGGTCTGTTGGTACAATGATAGATATTTTTACCGAGCTGTGTGAAGAAGCGCCATTCGCCATGCTGCTGGATTTTCAGGCTCTTGATGAAAAACTGCTGACAACCATAGAGCAGGTGCGCGGGCAGGGTACAAAATTTATCGCTATAGATGCCATCACCGACAACGACTGCTTTGACGGTTATTATGTTCCCTGTTTTTATGTGGCCGATCACCATAAAGCCTTTTTAAAGGAGCGCCTTGCTTACGGATGGGCTAGTTATTTGCTGCATCCGCTCAATAGGAAAAAGATGTGTGATCAAGCGGGCGCTGGAAACCGCCTGATTGTCTTAACGGGCAGCGGTGATTTTTACAGGCTTGGTCAACAATGGCCCGCCATGCTTGATGCCGTGTTGCCGCAGGATGTGGCAATTACATGGGTGCAGGGACCCTATGCACAAACACCTGACTTTACTAAAGTATCCGCGGGGCGTCAGTTCACGGTAGTAAAAGCCCCATCGGATTTACCAGACCTGATTGAGCAGCATAGCATAGCGCTTTCTGTTTACGGCGTTAGCTTTTTTGAATGTCTGCAGGCACGATTGCCAACAGTGGCTTATATGCCTGAAAACCTTGCGGAAACAGCTGAATATACAATGCTGCAGGCAGAAAAGGTCTGTTTGCAGGCAAGTGATGCTGGAGCAAGCGTAGCTATGCTCGCTGACTTGGTGGACGCAGATACAGAGAGGGCACGCTTGGCTACGACCTGTTCCGAGTTATGGCATGAACGCGCTAAAGAACCACCTCTTATCACCCTTTTGAACCATTTAGACCAAGCTGTAGCGGTGTGATCTCTATCGACACTGCAGTTGCTTACGACTTTTGATATATATTTTAGGTACCGTTAATGACACTGAGTGACCGCATATCCAACTACGTATGCCCAAAGGGCCATAATCACGCTGGCAACGTGATCGACCAGCGCGATGATTTTCAAGCGTTGGACTGCATTACATGTGGTTTTGTGCACGCGGTGCCATTGCCGACTTCCGAGGAGCTGGCTGAGTTTTACCAATTAAAATTTTACGAAAGCGACCGTAAAGTTGACTATTTTGAAGCACAGGCCGCGCAGAAGGATTGGTGGCATGAATTGTTTGGTGAACGGCTTGCTGCTTTTGAAAAGCAATTGGGGCGTAAAGGCCGGGTGCTTGACCTAGGCTGTGGGCCTGGCTTTTTCATGGCTTTTGCCAAAGAACAAGGTTGGGAAACCGTTGGGGTGGAACCCTCAGAAAAAGCGTCAAAATTCGCTCGGGAAGAATTGGGCCTGACCGTCCATAATCAGGGTTTTGAAACACTGGACCCAGGTACTCTAGGCCAGTTTGATGTTGTGTATTCTCATGGTGTTATAGAACATCTGCAAAGCCCCAAAGCCTTTATTGATTTGGCATCTTCCTTGTTGGACTGTGGCGGGTTGTTGTTTATCAACTGCGCCAATGATTTTAACCCCTTCCAAAAAGTGGTCAGGGAAACGCAGAATTACCCTTGCTGGTGGTTTGTGCCGCCGGAGCATCTGAATTATTTCACCGTTACCAGCCTTGTAAAATTTGTCGAAGCCAATGGTTTCACTGTTGCGGACCGTATAACCAGTTTCCCAATCGATATGTTTCTGTTGATGGGAGACAATTATGTGGAAATGCCAGCCGTTGGAAAAGAATGCCACAGGCGCCGCGTCGCGTTTGAAGGTGCCCTTGAAAAGGCTGGTATGCAGGGTTTGAAAACTGCCCTCTACAAAGCCTTCGCCGACCTTGATCTTGGCCGCCAAATCGATTTGATCGCGAGAAAAAACTGACATGAAAAAGTTTGTGATAACAGGTGCCAGTACATACGGCGTTAAAAACATGGGTGATGACGCCATGCTTGCCTCGATGGTGCAAGGGCTAAAGCGGGATGCGCCGGGCTGCCAAATTACCTTCCTGTGTCGGCATCCAGATGCTGATTATGATCAGGCCTTTGGTTTCACTTCCCTAAAAAATATGGACCATGACACTAAAGAGGCAGCGGCGGGGCGTATTTTTTGGGGTTTGAATGCAGGCGACCCTGATGCCCACTTAAAAGCCATTACCGAAGCGATAACAGAAGCTGATTTACTCATTATCGGCGGCAACAGCTTTATGGAAATATTCCCTAACAGTTTCCTAAAAGGTGTTTCCAGCTACGGCGCGACCTTGGCTACTCTCGCCCGTTTCCTCGGAACGCCGACAGCGCTGTATGGTTTGAATGTGGTGGATGACATTAAGGCGCCCACTACGCAGCAGCACGCGCACTTTATGGTGGGCTCTGCAAAAGCCGTGACCATGCGGGAAGAAAGTGGTCGCCAGTATCTGGCTGACATTGGCGTTGTGGGCGAACATATCACCGTGCTGGGAGATCCGGCTTTTGGCATGGAACCACAGAAATGTGTGCGGGCACCGCAAGAATTATTAGCGGCGGATGATATTTATCTGTCAGATAAACCCGTTATTGGTATTGGTTTTCGCCATGAATATTGGATGGGTGATGAAGACGAATATGCAGTGATTAATCAAGCTCTGGCGGCAATGCTGGACGGTGTTGTGGCGCTGTTCGATGCGCAATTATTGTTTATTCCCAATTGTACCTACACACTTGCGCACAAATGGCAGGACGACCGGTTAACACACCGGGAAATCGCTTCAAAAATGAAACGACAGGACGCTGTGTTTTGTGTGGAGCAGGATTTGACAGTGTTTGAAACATTCTCGCTATTTCCACTTGCCAGTCTACATATTTCCAACCGTCGACATTCCTGCATTTTTGCCGCCATGAATGATGTACCGTTCCTGTCTATTGCTGGCGTGCTGAAAGGCCATATGCCTCCCTTCCTAGAAGAACTGGGAGTGCCGGACCAAATCGCCACGGTGGCTGATATGGATGGTTTGGCTGCTAAAATTACCACCACATGGGAAACCCGCGATCAGCTTGTCGCCGCCATGCAGCCAAATGTTTCAGCGCTGGCAAAGCAGGCAAAACAGCATATCCCCTATATATTGGGGAAACTTCAGTGACCGTAGCCGCTATTATACAGTGTACAGCTGCTGATTTGGTGAATTCGCGTGATCCGAATGACTATGTCATCGGTAAATGTCTTGAGGCAGGCTTTATTGATGAGATTGTGATTGCATGCCCTGATGACCTAGGGGCTGTATCACTTGAAAAGGCGGCCGAGACATGGGGTGTGCAGATATATAAAGGCAGTGACATGAACGTGGCTTCTCGCCTGCTGGGCGCGGCCCAAATGGTTAGTGCCAAGATTATCGTGCGTCTGTTGCTGCGGCAGTTTTACCTTGATGTGGAACAGGTAGAGCGCATGGTTGCCCTGCTGAAAGCTAAACAGGCAGATTACATCGATTTGCCGCCTGACTATAATTATGCACTTGCGGCTGATGTGGGCACCGTGCAGGCATTATCCAAAGCTGTGGCGCAGATAGAAGATATCGAGGACGACAGAAAACGTTCTTCCATGCAGTTTTCTCCCTGGGTCTATGTGGAAGAACACCCCAACGAATTCAAGCTAAAGTCCATTGATGGTGGTCCTGCCTACGGTCGGGCACGTGTTGACGGAATTCGATCAAAATATGCGCGTTTAATTGGCGAAAACCAGACTCATTTCAAATGGAATTACCCAGCGTCCAGTTACGGTTTTATGGGCAAGTATTTAGCCAAAACAGATGCTGTTCTAGATATTGCTAGCGGCAAAGGGCAGGGCGTACGCAGGCTGAAGGAATATTGTGCCCATGCGGTTGGTGTGGACCTGACGCCGGATCACATAGACATTGCTAACCGTGAAAATGGTCATATTGACGGTATTGAATATGAAGAAGGCAATGCCGAGACATATGTGAGGCCAAACCATTTTGACGCTATTGTCTCACTGCATACGCTTGAGCACTTGCCGAACCCTGATGCTTTTTTTGAATGCTCTCTGATTAACCTAAAGCCCAGCGGCAAACTATTGCTTGAGGTGCCATTGTTGTTACAGCATCCGCTGAATATGCCGTTAATGCCATGGCACCATAAAGAATACGGGCTTCAAGAACTGGTTGATGCGGTATTGAAGCACGGTTTTCACATTGATGAAGTCTGGGGCAAGAAACGCCATGCTTTTGTGGCCATTGAATATGCCAGTGGGCTGGTGACAAGCAGCCATGGTCGTTTAACAGCGGGTATTATCATTGCCCATAAACCCGATCAGGAGGGTTGTGCCTGATGTGCGGCGTTTTCTATATATATGACCAAGCCCGAAGTACTGATGATTTGCAGCGTGATTATGCAGATTTGGCAAAGAAGGGCCTGTCTGACCGGGGGCCAGACGGAGCGTCGGAGGCGCAGGGCGAACACTGGTTTGCCATGCATTGCCTGCTTTCGATAACAGGCTCAACAAAGCAACCAGCGTCGTGGCGGCATGGCACATACCTGTTTAACGGTGAGATTTATAATGATTGGCAACAATATGCGCCAGATTACGGTGATGCGGATTATCTGAAAGACCGGTTAGACCGTGACGGTTTAGCGGCACTGCATGATCTGGACGGTGAATTTGCCCTCATTGTAGTTGACGAAACACAGGGTTTGCTGCATTTGGCGGCGGATACCTTTGGAACCAAGCCATTTTATTATGCTGCGGAGAATGGCCGTGTCGGTGCGGCAAGTTATGACTTTATTCTGCATCAGTGCGGTTTTGAAAATGCACAACGAGTGCCAGCAAATACAGGTCTGACTTTCAACTTACAAACCGGCAAACTGGTTGATCAACGCCTTTTAAGGCCGTTCGATTTTAACAATCAGGTCTGTGACAGTTATGAGCCGTTTGCAGAGGCATTTAACTTTGCTGTTAGAAAACGAGCTGAGCGGGTGCAGCGCAAAATCTATGTGCCGGTTAGCAGCGGGCATGACAGCGGCATTATTGCGGCGGAACTGGACGCAATGGATATTCCCTTCACGGCTTATGGTTTTCCATTTGGGGAAATTGAAGAGGTCTTCAATGAGCGGTATGCGCGTTTTCGCAGCAGAAATATTCGCTGCGAAATATTACAGCCTGATATTGCAGCACTTGACCTTGTACAGCAGGAGTTACAGGCGGGTATTCCCAAATTCCGTCTTACATTAGACGCCAATGCTCCCAGTTTGTATGCCGACGATGATATTCGCAATATCACGGGTTATATATCTGCTGCATACATTGCCAAAAAGGGTCGAAAAAACGGTGAATTGATTGCTCTGTCGGGGCAGGGTGCTGACGAAATTATCTCTGACTACTATAATCCTCACAGCAATTCTCGCCGATCTCATTTTCGCGGCGAATGGGAAAAAGCAACCGAGCCATGGCCAAGTTTTTATGGCGGGTGGAATAAGCTGTTTCTGGAATCAAACGAACGGATTGTTGGTCATTATGGTATTGAAACTCGCTATCCGTTTCTTGACCACGGTGTTGTGCAAGCATTTTTGAATTTGACGCCGGATATGAAACGAAAACGTTACAAGGGCTGTATTGCACACAGGATGGATCAATTGGGATATCCCTATCATGACCGGAAGCTCGGTTTTGCCGGTTTCGAGCGGAAAACGCTCGATCATGCCACTGCAAGCGTCTAATAGTTAAAGCGCTGAGACAAAAGGAAAAATATGTGCCGGACCTAACAGATATTGCAAACACCATCAGGATAAATTGCCTGAAGGCTATTCATGCCGGGCGGTCGGGTCATCCGGGCGGCAGCCTGTCGATCGCGGATATGTTGGCGGTCTTATATTTTGATGTGATGAATTTGGACCCAAGTCGGCCTGATTGGAAAGAGCGAGACCGCTTCATTCTCTCGAAAGGCCATGCGTGTCCGTCACTGTATGTGGCGCTGGCGCAGCGAGGTTATTTCCCGATGGAAGAAGCCTTAAAGCTCAGAAAGATTGATGGCTTTGCTGAAGGGCACCCGGATGTGGGAATGCCGGGAATTGATGCGCCGTCAGGTTCACTTGGTATGGGACTTAGCCAGGGGCTTGGCATGGCCCTCGGTGGACGCCATCTTGGACAAGATTTTAGAACCCACGTTATTCTCGGAGACGGCGACCTTCAGGAGGGTAATACCTGGGAAGCCATTATGCTTGCTGGGCACAAAAAAATGGACACGCTTGTCGCCGTTTATGATTCCAATAAACTCCAAGGCGATGCGCCTGTGGCCACTCAGCTAGATTTGGGTGATGTTGGGGCGAAAGTCGCAACTTTTGGCTGGCACGTCCTGTATGTGGACGGCCACGATACTGATGCGTTGAAAGCCGCTTTGGAAGAAGCAAAAACCATCAAAGGCAAGCCTACCTTCATCGTTGCTGACACCGTTAAAGGCAAAGGCGTATCCTTTATGGAAGGTGTTCTTTTCTGGCACGGCAGTGTGACCATGACAGACCAACAACTTGCCGACGCTGTGAAGGAGCTGGAACATGCTTGATTATTGGACAGTTGGTGAAGATGTTTCTGTAAGAGATGCGTTTGGCCGTATCCTGGTGCATATGGCGGCAGAGCGTAGCGATTGGGTGCTTTTGGATGCTGACGTAGCTGGCGGCACCGGTGCGAAGCCTTTGGTTACCCAATATCCTGACCGTGTGATGCAATTTGGAATTGCCGAGCAAAATATGATGGCCGCAGCAGGCGGGGTTGCAGACACGGGACTTATCCCTGTTGTTTCAACTTTTGGCGCCTTTGGCTGCATGCGGGCGCACGAGCAATTCCGTACCGCAATTGCATACCCGGAACGCAATGCGAAGCTGTGTTGTTCGCATGTGGGCTTGGATGTGGGTCCAGACGGTGCATCCGCGCAAATGTTGGAAGACTTGGCGACAATGCGCGCCATCCCGGGTGTGGTTGTAATAAGCCCGGCGGATGCCAACGAATTTATGAAGGCATTTCCCGTCATACTAGATCATCAAGGCCCGGTTTACATGCGTATTGGACGAAGCCCTACGCCAGTTGTGTTCGCTGCTGACCATACGTTTGAAATCGGTAAAGCCACCCGTGTGCGGGAAGGTAGTGATGTAACTGTTATCGCAACCGGCGTGATGGTGGCCCGTGCGCTTTCAGCTGCTGAAACACTGGCCGCTGAAGGTGTGTCTGTGCGGGTGGTGAATATGGCAACGATCAAGCCAATTGACATGGCCGAGGTTATTGCAGCCGCCGTTGAGACAAAAGGTATCGTAACAGCAGAAGACCATAATATCTTTGGTGGCCTTGGCAGTGCGGTGGCCGAATGTGCTGCTCAACACCATCCAGCCAAAATGAAGTTCGTCGGCGTTAACGACACCTTTGGTAAATCGGGCGAGCATGATGAGCTACCCGCCATGTTCGGCATCGATGCCAAGGCGGTCTATGCTGCATGTAAAGAATTAATATAGAATTGTATCATTATGGAATTAAAAGATAAAATAGCATTAATTACCGGCGGATCGCGCGGTATTGGCCGGGCAATTGTTGAGGCCTTTGTCCGCGAGGGCGCACAGGTCTATTTCACCTACTCTTCTAATGCGGTGGCGGCAGAGGAAACATGTCAGGCCCTGGATATTCCCGCAGACCGGGCTGTGCAGGTTGATGTGCGAGACCGCGCTGCGCTCAAACAGTTGATGGCAAAAATTCAGACTGAAGCTGGTAAGTTGGATGTGCTGGTCAATAACGCAGGCATTAATAAACCAACTGACTTCGACGAAATTACTGATGATGATTGGGATGAAATTCTGGGTGTAAACCTAAAGGGTCCTTTTGTGGTGACGCAGGAAGCTATCAGTCTCTTGCGGAAATCAGGATCGGCCAGTGTTATTCATATTGGATCGGTTTCCGGGCAATACGGCGGGCCGCGCACAGCGCACTATGCCGCCAGTAAAGCCGGGCTAATCTCATTGGGGCAGGTTATCGCACGTTTCTTGGCGGCGGATGGTGTGCGCAGCAACACGCTAGCGGCAGGTTTTATCGCGTCGGATATGGCGGCCGCAGGCCTTGCTGACCCAGCGGTACAGGCGGCAGCGGCACAAGTTGTACAAAAACGTCACGGTCGGGTGGATGAAGTGGCAGAAATAGCGGTTTTCCTCGCCTCGGACAGGTCTAGCTATGTGACAGCACAAACAATCAACGTGAATGGCGGTTTGTACTTCTAACCATAGTATCAAATAGAATATGATAAAATAGTGAAAGATTTCAGAGTGATAGATGCGTTTGGATTTAAATTACCAACAGAAATTATAGGCGGGCCTGGCGCGGCCCAAGGCCTCGCAAATATTAGCAAACAATTTGGTGCAAAGCCCCTGTTTGTTTACCCGGTGCAATTGGCTGATTTGGCGACTACTTATTTGCAACTGTTGAAAGATGCAGGTGTGGCTGTTGTTCCGTTTGAACAAGCAGAGCCTGAGCCAACCATTGAGTATATTGACGGCGCTGCGGATGGCCTGCGAGGGCAGGGCATTGATGTTGTCATTGGTTTTGGTGGTGGTAGCGCAATGGATATGGCCAAAGCTCTCGCAATTGCGCTGACCCAGAAAGAAGGCATATGGATGTATGCCAACTTGTCTAACAGGCCGCCTTTGCCACTTGAAGGTGATGTGTTACCGGTGATCACGGTGCCAACAACCTCTGGAACAGGCTCAGAGGTTACGCCCTATGCGGTTTTAACCAAGCCGGATACTCAGCAAAAAGGGACCATTCAGGAGCCAGCTATTTTTCCGCGTGTTGCAGTTATTGATGCTGCGTTGATGACGGGCATGCCTGCCAGCCTTACTGCGTCTACAGGCATGGATGCGTTTGCACACGCGCTAGAGGCAACCATAAATATATCCAAGCATGCTCCGATGGCAGAACTGTTTGGCAAAGAAGCCATGAAGCTGGTTTTTGCTAATCTCAAAAGCGCCATCGAACAACCGAGCAGCCTGGAGTTCAGGCAAAATATGGCCCTTGCCACTGTTTTGGCGGGTATGGCTATCTCGCACCGAGGCACAACCACGACGCACGCTATTGCAGAACCATTGGGCGCACTTACGCATATTCCGCATGGTCTGGGTGTCACAATTTCTACAGTTCCAGTATTGCGTCATACTATTGAAGGCGCACCTGAAGGGTTGGCAGAATTATGGCGTGAAGTTTGCGTTGGTCAAAAGCTGGAAGATGCTGCTGCGGAGGCGACGGCATTTGTCGATGAGCTTGAGACCCTGATTATGGCGGTTGGAATGAATAAAACCGTCGAGAGCATTATCGGCAAAGACGACTGCCAAGGGCTGGACGAGCGGCTGATTGACAGCATTATGAAGTTTAAGTTTAGACCGTTGAAGCAACATCCTGTTGAGTTTGATGCAAATACACTCCGTCCGATTGTACGGGATATTATCTGGGGACCAAAATAGATGACCAAACGAACACACCGAAAAAATATTCATGAAGTCCCAGTTGGAAATACACAGATTGGTGGCGGCACACCCCTCATGGTGATTGCAGGCCCTTGTGTGGTCGAGGATCAAGGTATTTGTATCGAGGTCGCCTCAGAGATTAAACGTGTTACCGACGAGCTCGGTTTGGGCTACGTTTTCAAGGCCAGCTACGACAAAGCCAACAAGACGATCGCGGGTTCATACCGGGGTCCGGGCGTGGGTGACGGCTTGAAGACGCTAAAGGCTGTAAAGGCCGCCGTTGGCGTGAATGTAACGACAGATGTGCACGAGCCTGAACAATGTGCCGAAGCGGCAGAATTTGCTGATTTGCTGCAAATTCCAGCACTGCTTTCAAAGCAGATTGATCTGATTAAGGCGGCTGCCGCAACCGGCAGGGCAGTGAATATCAAAAAAGGGCAGTTTACTGCCCCGTGGGAAATGTCAAACGTGCTGTCCCGTCTGTCTGAAGATGGATTTGAAAACACAATGGCAACAGACCGCGGTTATATGTTCGGATATCAGACCATGATTGTTGATATGCGCGGCTTGCAGATTATGTCCACATTCGGGAAACCGGTTATTTTTGATGCCTCACATACCGTACACGGCAACGAGACAATTTTGTCAGGTACTAACTTTAGCCACCGCGACTTTATCAGGCCGCTTGGCCGCAGCGCAGTGGCAAACGGCGTGGACGGTATTTTCATTGAGGTGCACCCGGACCCTGAAAAGGCATTAAGTGACGGCGCTGGCACGTTGGCACTGGCGGATGTGGCAACCGTATTGAAAGAATGGGCAGCGATTGACCGCGTCTTGGCGGAGAACGCCTAATGCGGCATGCCAAGCCAATTGATGAAGCCAAGGCTTCCGAACTGAGCGAACTTGCACGCAGCGTGCGCGTAGATAGTATGCGCATGATTCAGCACGCGGGATCTGGTAGTCCAGGCAGTACGCTTTCCGTTACCGACGTGCTTGTTTGGCTCTATTTCCATGAAATGCACATCGATAGGGCCGATTGCAGGTGGAATGGCCGGGACCGTCTCGTGCTATCAAAAGGGCAAGCTTCACCTGCCTACTATTCAATTTTTGCCAAACTTGGCTGGGTTTCAGAAAATGAGCTGATGGGCTACCGCGGTTTTGAAACCCGGATGCAAACCCATCCTGAATATAACACCATTCCTGCAATTGATTATACGAGTGGCAGTTTAGGGATGGGACTGAGCGCTGTAAACGGCATGGCATTAGCGGCTCGGTATCAGGGACAGAATGATCTGCGTTTCTTTTGTATTATGGGTGACGGCGAGACGCAAGAAGGTCAAGTATGGGAAGCCGCCATGACGGCAGGCCATTATAAGCTCTCAAATGTTATTAATGTTATCGACCGCAACGTGTTCCAGGGTGACCGCGCCTGTGCGGACGTCATGGACCAGGAACCTTATGCAGAAAAATGGCAGTCCTTTGGCTGGGATGTGAAAGTTGCAGATGGCCATTCATACGAAGATTTAGCGCGGGTGATGGCTACATTTGACCCTGCAAAGCCAAAGCTGCTGATTGCCGATACTGTTAAAGGCAAAGGCGTTAGCTTCATGGAAGCTGATAATGCGTGGCACACAGGAGGGCCAAAGTTTGATCAAGCTCACCTCACGCAGGCGTTGCAAGACCTTGGAGCACCGACATGAGCAAACAGGGTCTTCGTAAAATATATATTGAACGGTTAATCGAACTCGCTGCAACCGATGACCGTATTGTGTCACTGGATACAGACAGCCGGGAAGCAACGATGGCGGATAAATTCGCTGCCGCTTATCCCGACCGCGCCTTCACCTTTGGCATTGCAGAGCAAGATATGGTTTCTGCCGCTGGGGGTATGGCAACCATGGGCCTCGTGCCTTTTGTGAACAGCTAGTCCATGTTCATTGCCATGCGCGCACTGGATCAGGTCAGAAATTCCGTTGCCTACCCGAACCTCAACGTAAATTTTGTACTTAGCCATCACGGCCTTGATGCGGGTGCCGACGGTGTAACGCACCAACTTACCGAAGATATCGCGATATTTCGGTCGATCCCAAATCTGGTATATTTATCACCGGCAGATGCTGTGGAAATGCGGCAAATGGTGGACTTTGCAGTTGCTTATGATGGCCCAGTGGTTATCAAGTCTGGGAAAACCATGCAGCAAGATGTGCACGCTGAAGATCACGATTGGAACCTCGGTGTTCCCAGTATTCTAGCCGGGGGCGAAACTGTAGCGATTGCTGCGACGGGTATAATGGTCGCGGAAGCGCTGGTCGCAAAGGAGAAGCTGAACACTCTTGGCATCAATGCGCGGGTTGTGAATGTCAGCACGCTCGCGGGCGTTAACAGTGACGCACTGCTCGGTGCCTTTGAGGGCTGTAAGCTCGTGATTAGTATGGAGGACCACTCAATAAATGGTGGTCTTGGTGGGCTGCTGGCTGAGCTATTTTCCGAACGACGTCCCACGCGCCTTATCCGGCTTGGCCTTAGGGAAACATTTGCTGAATGTGGTCCACCGGCCGACTTATACCGTAAATATGAAATGGACTCTGACGCTGCCGTCAAACGCGTGAAAGGACTGCTGGATGAAATCCCGGATTTTTTATCCAACTGAGGTTGTAATCGAGGCAGGCGGACACCGAAGTCTGTTGCCCTACATCCCGAGCACCAACCGCCTCTTTGCCGTTACCGGGCACAGCTCAATGGAAGATGCGGGTGTGTTGGACACCCTGCGCAAGCAGTGTGCGACAGCTGGTGTTGCACTCTGTATTCACAAAGGTATTTCAACTAATCCCTTGCATGTGGATGTGGACGCCGTTGTGGACGCCTGCCGCAATTTTGGTGCAGATACCGTTCTCGGCTTAGGCGGAGGCAGTTCTATAGATGTTGCCAAAATGGTTGCTATGCTTATGACAAACGGTGGCAGTAGCTGGGATTACATCAGTATTGGCGGCAACAGCTTGCGCAAGATTGAGAAGCCTACTTTACCGTTGATTGCTGTGCCAACCACCTCTGGTACGGGCTCAGAGTCGACACCTTATGCAGTGGTTACGCACGCTGAAACGAAGATGAAAAAAGGCATGGGACACCCCTATCTATATCCAAAGGTGGCGTTACTGGACCCGGAGCTGCTTGCACTTATGCCGCCCGAACAGGTCGCAGTCACCGGTTTTGATGCCTTTGGTCAGGCGCTTGAGGGTTATACATCCGGCCGGTCAACGCTGCATTCTGAATTTTATGGCTACTCTGCACTCAAACTGATTGCTGAAAATTTTGAACGCGTTTTTGATTACCCTAATGATTTGGACGCCAAGGCCAAAATGGCCTGGGGGGCAACATTGGCGGGGCTTTCAATAGGCCTTGTGGATGTCAATCTCGCTCATGCGATGAGCCATCCGCTTTCTGGTCGGTTTAATATTCAACATGGCAGAGCTGTTGCGCTATGCACCGCGCCTGCAATTTGGTTCAACCGCGCTCATGTTGGTGATAAATACACTCAAGCGGCAGCGTTATTTGGCAGTGGAGGCGGATCGGCAGACGAATCTGCCAAATCCCTGATTGATGCTTTTTATCAATTAGCTGAGAAATTTGATGTGGACCTTAAATTAAAAAATTATGACTTGGGCGACGTGGATATGGACGCAGTCGCTGTGGACGCGCTTGAGATAGGGGCCATTAAAACCAATGTTAGGCCTGTGAGTTTTGAAGATGTAAGCATGTTGCTCTCGCATGTTTGGGAAGGCCGATATGCCTAAACGTCTACTCATTATTGGTGCAGGCTTGGAGCAAGTGCCAGCCTACCAAATCGCTAAGGAAAAGGGTTTAAGCGTTGTTGGTACTGATATGAACCCAGACGCTCCAGCCTTTGAGTTTGCTGATGACACGCTTATTGCCAGTACCCGCGATGTTGATGAAACCCTTGCTGTTGTCCAGGCGTACGCTAGCAAATGCCCGATTGACGGCGTTATGACAATTGCGAACGATGTTCCCTATACAGTGGCGGCGGTTGCTGAGGCGCTTGGGTTGCCACATGCGAATAAAGATGCGGTTCGCAAACTCACTAATAAAATTCACATGAAAACTGCGTTCGAGGAGGCGGGTGTGGCGACGCCGGACTTTGCAACTGTTCGTACCTTGGGCGAACTTAAAAAGGTCATAAAGCGGTTCAGTTTTCCCCTGATTCTAAAACCAAGTGATGGGCGCGGTTCTAACGGTGTCTTGTATGTGGAGGCAGAAACTGATCTTTCATGGGCTTTCTCGCACTCGATGGCGTCATGTGCCAACGGTATATTGGTTTTGGAAGATTTCATAGAAGGCCCGCAATTGTCCGTAGAAGGCATGTTTGTTGATGACTGCTATCACTGTGTCGCATTTGCAGATCGCAATTATAATAATTTGCCGGAAACCAAACCTTTCATTGTAGAGGACGGGGGAACAATCCCTTCGCGATTTGATGATTGCCTTTTGGAGAACATCCGTACAGTGATTGACGCTGGCGCGCGGTCGCTGGGTCTAAACTGGGGGCCTGTCAAAGCTGACATTGTTATTGGGGATAATGGCGGCCCCCAGATTATCGAACTTGCGGGACGTTTATCTGGAAATTACCTTGCTACACATCATATTCCATTTGCATACGGCGTTGATCTGGTTGGGGCCATTATCGACCTTTGCCTTGGCTTGAAGATCGATGATGATATTTTGAGGCCAAAGTTTAAAAAATACCTTGGTGTGAGATACTTTTTTCCAGCAGAGGGTATTATAAAGACAATTAAAGGCGTGAAAGTTTTGGCCGACGATCCGGCAACATACAATCTGGCTATTTATGCAAAAACAGGTGACCATCAGGGTGCGATCAACTGTCATGCTGCGCGCGCCGGAACTGTGATGATGCGCGGCGACACATATGCAGAAGCCACGCAAAAAGCGGAGTGGGCAGCAAAAACCATTAAGTTTCAGATAGAAAAAGAAAACTGAAAGGCTATTGTGCCTCTGTGGCATTACCGGTTGCATATACTGTTTTTCATATAAACATGGCTTTTTCCTCGATAGAGGAAGAGGACAGAGCAACTGTTATTGACTGTTGTTATTGGCCGTTATTGAAGTTGGCGGAGGAGGGCTATCCAATCGGGATAGAGGCCACTGGTTATTCTCTTCGCGCCATTCAAGCTATTGACCCCGACTGGATAGCATCTCTGAAAAAGTTAATTGAGAAGGATTCCGTTGAATTCATTGGTAGCGGTTATACTCAAATGATCGCGCCACTGATGCCTGCAGGTATGACACGTAAAAACCTGAAGCTCGGAAACGACAATTATCTGGAATTGCTCGGTGTTCAGCCAAAAATCGCACTGATAAACGAGCAAGCTTACAGCCCAGGGCTGCTGCCGCTATACAAAGGCGCTGGCTATCAAGCGGTAATGATGGATTGGTCAGAATCAGCAAGCCATATCAAAAACTGGCAAAAACAGTGGTCGTGGCGTCCGCAAATGTTGGCTGGCGAAGACGGTGTAACCATGCCGGTTGTATGGTCGGATGCCATTTCTTTCCAAAAGCTTCAACGCTATGCACACAATGATATTGATGCGAGCGAGTATCTTGAGTTTCTGAACCTTCAACTGGAAGCCGGTACCGTTGCCTTCCCGCTTTATAGCAGTGACGCTGAGGTTTTCGATTATCGGCCAGGCAGGTTTGGCTCAGAAACGAAACTTGCAGATATGTCAGAGTATCAGCGTATCCAAATTCTCTTACAGGTCATTCAGCGTAGCGGTGTAGTGAAGCTTGGAACACCGAGCGACGCGCTGAAAACGCTAGAGCCAAATTCCAAACCAATTTTTCTGGATACTGCAGCGGCACCTGTACCGGTAAAAAAGCAACGAAAGTACAATCTGCTGCGTTGGGCCGTATCTGGGCGTGACGACTTGTCTCTCAATACCGCTTGCTGGCGTATTTATTCAAAAATGGTTTCTAACGACAGTTCAACCGACGAGGAATGGAGAAGACTGTGCCGGTGGTGGGCAAGCGATCTACGTACCCATATTACCGAAAAGAGATGGGCCAAACTAATGGGTGAGATCCGCGCTTATCATGAACAAACCGGTAGTTGCGACGCGGTGGCAAGGCAATCCTCACCTAAAATAAACACAAACCCAGATGTGTCGGTCCGAGAGGAAGGGCGTTACATTATTGTTGAGGGACACAACTTCCATGTATGCTTGAACACCCGAAGAGGGATGGCTATTCAATCAATGGGCTTTGGTGCCTACCGGCCTGCCATAGCAGGTGGACCGCTTGAAAATGGCTTGATTGGCACACTCGCTCATGGATTTTACGACACAATAGAGTTTGGTGCAGACTTCTACACAGGGCATTATGTCAGTGAGCCTGCTAGCCGACACAAGGTAACTGACCTTGTACCCTGCAGTCCTGAAGTTTCTCAACGCGATGGCCACGTTATTTTGACGGCCAAACTTTCAATTGGGTCTCAAGTCATTGAAAAAAAGTTGGATATTGATGTATCAAAAGGATGTGTGGAGGTTAGCTATTGTCCGTCCTTTAGCTTGCCAAGGGATGGCAGTGCACGGTTTGGCCATCTAAAACTGAACCCGCGCGCCTTCGACCCCGCGACACTTTATTTTGCATGTCAAAATGGGGGTGTAAAGAGAGAGCGCTATGAGCTTTGGGAGCAGGGCTTGAAGTCGGTAGACCACGGTGTTCCAGTTTCGCGTCTGGTTTCTGCAACCACAGGCTTGGGTCTGACTGATGGGGTATTGGAGCTCGGCGATAAAGAACATTTCGTGCGACTGGTTTGTGACCGTGCCGACGTTGCCGCATGTGGCATGATTACTGCTAAAGAAGTGGGGGACAGTTTTTTTATGCGAGCAGCTTTAACTCTTGCTGAAAGTGATGAGACGCGTCAAGATTCTTCGATCTCCGAGTTAGCTAGTTTAGTCCCATTAGATCTAAGATATAAAATAAAGATTGGTCGCCATGGGGCGTGACAAGGGTTTAGAAAATTTCTGCCCGACCCGTCCAAGATAAAAACGAAAAGGAATGCCGTATGACGGATGTCATATTCGATAGCCAAGGGATAGACCTCACTGGCAAATCTATCCTGATTACAGGTGGAACCGGTTCGTTCGGCAAAAAGATGCTGAAGAAGCTACTAAAACATCACAACCCGCGCCGGGTCATTATTTTTGCACGCGGCGAGTACAATCACTTTTTACTGCAAAGTAGTCTTAGCGACGAGGACCTTAAAAAAGTTCGGTTCTTTATCGGTGATGTTAGAGACATGGAACGAGTTGCCATGGCTATGCGGGGCATTGATATTGTCATTCATGCCGCCGCGCAGAAACAGGTGCCTTTGGCAGAGTATAACCCCTTCGAATGCATTCGTACCAATGTAATGGGTGCTGAAAATGTGGTGCAGGCGTCTATACAGGCAGGTGTCAGCAAAGTGCTGGCCTTGTCGACAGATAAAGCCGTTAATCCCATCAGTCTATACGGTGCTAGCAAACTGGCTTCTGATAAAATATTTGTGGCAGCCAACGCGTTAGCCGCAGGGACCGACACTCGTTTTTCAGTTGTGCGTTACGGCAACGTGCTGGGCTCGCGCGGCAGCGTAATCCCCTTCTTCCGTAGACTAATCAAGGAAGGGCAGACAGAATTGCCGGTGACAGACGAGCGGATGACCCGCTTCTGGATTACGCTTGAGCAAGCAGTGGATTTCACCACAACCTGTATCGATATGATGCGCGGCGGGGAGATATTCGTGCCGAAAATTCCGTCGATGTTAATCACGGATTTAGTTAACGCATTGGCACCGGATATTGCCACCAATATTGTTGGTATTCGCCCCGGTGAAAAGCTTCACGAGTTGATGATCACTGAACATAACGCGCCGACGACGCTTGATCTGGGAGACCGCTATATCATAGAACCGGAATGGAGCTTTTGGTCGCGTCCTGCTCATAAGGATGACGGGCATCCTTTGGTTGAAGAGAATTTTGAATATACCAGCGACCAAAACACTGACTGGATGACAGTTGAAGCGTTGCGTAAAACTTTGGAAACAATACCCGACGAAGGCGAGTAGCCTACCGTGACCGATGAATTTCTACCATATGGCCGGCACAGCATTGATCAGGCTGATATCGATGCCGTGGTTGATGTGTTAAAAAACGGGCCGCTTACGTGCGGGCCGAAAATAGCCGAGTTTGAAACCGCCTTCGCGGCCTATATTGGTGCAAAAGAGGCTGTCGTTTGCTCAAACGGTACTGCTGCGCTGCATTTAGCCGCGATGGCAGCGGGTTTGAAGCAGGGCGATATTGCGGTTGTGCCGTCGATCACTTTTTTGGCCACTGCCAACGCAGTTCGCATGACCGGGGCTGAAGTTTGTTTTGCAGATGTTGAACCTGGTAACGGCTTGATGTCGCTGGAGAGTTTCAAGCGCGCTGTTGCACGGGCTATTAGAAAACCTGCCGCTGTGTTGCCGGTACATATGAACGGCCAATCAGGTGAGATGGATCTGATTGCCGAGTTTGCTCGCGCGAATGATATCAAAGTGATCACCGATTGTTGCCACGCGCTCGGCGCGGATTATGTTTCAGGCGGCAAGCCCGGTGACGGCAAATTCGAGGATTTTGGTACTTTTTCGCTGCACCCGGTTAAATCAATTGCCATGGGCGAGGGCGGAGTGATTACGACATCTGATCCGGCTGCTGCACAGCGCATGCGTATGCTGCGTGGGCACGCCATGGAAAAAACACCTGAAGACTGGCAAAACCCTGAGCACGGTTACGCTGAAAACGGCGAGGTTAATTCTTGGTACTATGAAATGCAATTTTTGGCGTATAACTACCGTGCGACAGATATCCAGTGTGCACTGGGGCTTAGCCAACTTGGAAAGTTGCCAGCATTTATTGCAAAGCGGCGTCAGATTGCAGATTGGTACGATAAACACCTGTCCGGGTTTTCAAACCTTTTGAAGTCAATTGACAGGACCCCTCAGTGTTTGTCTGCCTGGCATTTGTACCCTGTGCAGATTGATTTTGATGCTGTTGGCAAAGACAGAGCTTCGATAATGAAGGAGCTAGCTGCCGCTAACATTGGTACGCAGGTGCATTATGTGCCGGTATCGAGCCAGCCCTATTATACCGAGCGCTACGGTCAGCAAAATATGCCGGGTGCCGATGCCTATTATGATCGGGCCTTGAGTTTGCCTATCTATCCAGCAATGGAGGAGGCGGACGTTGAGCGTGTTGCAGCTGCATTGCGCCAGGCTTTAGCCTGCTAGTTACATATTTCCTTTAGAGACCTGAATAAAATATAAGTAGTGGCAAGGTATGCTCTGCTCATAAACTTTGATCTTTAATGACGCCAAGCTTATCGCGGGGTAGATGAAGTAGTATGCCGGAAAGTCTGTAAAAGAAAAGCCCACGACCCCCACGCTTGCTTGCGTGGGGGACAATGAGCTGAAACCGTCATCCATCCAGGGCGATTAAGCCGCTATTAGTTCTGGAAGAGAGAGAGAATTGATTGTGGTGATTGGTTGGCGATGGAGAGTGCTTGAATACCTAGCTGCTGTTTCACTTGCAGAGCTTGCAAGTTCGCACTCTCTTTAGCTAGATCCGCATCAACCAGGTTACCGATGCCAATTTCAATAACATCTGAAAGCTGACCGGTGAAATTCCGGCTTTGCTCTAGTGCTGTTGAACCAGAACCGAGTTTGGTCAGCGCCGAGTTCAGATTATTGATCGCATTGGATATATCTGTGACGGCAGCTGATGCTGTAGCTTGGGTGGAGATAGTTTGAGCGGCAGAGATCGGAATATTCGAACTGCCTAGTGTCAGGGTTTGGTGCTGAACTGTTAGCGTCTGTGTCGCATCTGCATTTGTGATCGCCACAATCGCATCAGTACCGCTATCGATCAGGTTTGTGCCGTTGAATTCGGCATTTTGTACCACTGAGGTTATCTGGTCTCGAAGCGAAGTAAAATCCTGTGACAGGGCAGTACGGCTTGTTACATCAAGGCCTTGGTCTGCTGCGGCAACCGCCTTTTCCTTCATCTCAAGAAGGAGGTCGGAAACAGCGCTGGCGGCCGCAAGGGCGACGTCTACTGTTGATACGCCGCGGTCTAGTGATTGGCCAACGGCTGAAAGGCCGCGCAGGTCACTACGCAACTTTTGCGCGATTGAAAATACCGCAGCATTATCCTTAGCAGAGGAAATTCTTAGACCTGTATTGATCCGCGTTTGCGTATCCTCAAGGTCATTACTTGTCTGGTTTAGATTACGCAGAGCACTCAGTGCGCTGGCGTTTACATTAATCGAAAAGGCCATTGACCCTCTCCTGTTTATGACGTTTCAAAATAAACCGGTATCCCGGTCCCAACATAAATAGCAAGAGGTGTGCCAGTTTATACTTTCAGTTAAGATATTGTTTTTAATGATTTAATTTTAGAAATAAAGTTACTACTTGCAATGTGGGAAAAAATTCACGGATGGATTTTCCATGTCAGATACTAGGAAGTGCAACTTCTGCCGGGGCGTTTTAATGCCGTGTGGGATATTATCATGATGACGGCAAGAAAGAGGTGGGCAGTTATGACAGCTTGGGGGGCGTGCGGGTTGCTTTTTTCCGTGAAGGACGCCGTTTGGCAACCGACCCTCCGCCGCCCGTTGTAGTTGCGGCAGCTGCCGGCGCGGCCATTCCTGCTGAGGCAGGCAAAAATATGCCGCTACGGACAGCGGAAGCCGTCCCTGTGTTTTGTTGGGAACTGCTGGTATCGCTTTTGGGTTGGACGGAAACGGTTTTGGCCAGCTCCGCTAGGAAGCTTTTTGCAGGTTGGCCTAAAATAGGTGCAATGGGTCGTGAATTAACTGGAAAATTTATTGAGATGCTTGTGAATGGTGCTGCCGACGACGAAGGCCCGCCATGCGCCATTTTATATCACCTGATTCAAGCTGAGCGACATTGGGCGAGCATTACGTGATACCTGGTAGGCGGCATTGTTCCCGTAGCCAACAATGGGGCGATTTTGCTTGGCAACCTCTTCGCCCACGCTTTTGATAAGCCCTTCGGCGACAGATTTCAGCCGTAGGACAAGCCGAGCATGATCCCGTATCACCTCCCGCAGCCGTTCTGTGACAAATTTTATGTATTTGCGTTCGCCAGAATCCTTTGCCCCGAGCAAATGTTCATTCACCTGGAGCTGATTCATTGTATTTTTATATTCGGCGATCAGTTTGCTTTTTTCACCGTGAAGGGTTTGCGCAGATTTGGTTTTGCGTTCGCGGAGCAGGGTGGTTTCCCGCGAGATCAAATCACAAAGGGATTTTGTCAGTTTAACCAGCTTTGCGCCCGGTCCGGTTAGGCTGGTCTCAAACGGCTTGAGTTCAATGGGCAAGTCGGTGTTCATTGGTGCCACTTACCCCTCCTGAAGTTTAAGGATTTCCCGGTAGACGGAATCCGCAATACCAATGCCACCCTGTTTGGCGAGCGATTTTCCCATCTCTTCTACCATCATGCCGCGGTAAACGCTTTCGGCTTGACCGCCACCCATAAAGCTATCGGTAGGGACTGTTTCGAACATTGGTTGCAGCATCTGCGATAGGAACACAGCCTCAAACTGCTCCGCAGCTTCGCGTGCAGCAGTTTTGTCCATGCCGCGAAATTGGTCGACATTCAAACCAGACTGACTGGCCTTTAACTGGGCTTCAATCAGTTGATCTTGCGCCACATTTACCGTCATTGACTGCATTACATTACCTGAATTTCGGCTTGCATGGCGCCGGATGCCTTGATGGCTTGCAATATGGAAATCATATCCCGCGGGCCGATACCGAGAGCGTTCAGGCCGTCAACCAGATCCTGGAGTGTAACTGCCGGAGCTAATACTGTCAGGCGTTTGTCACTGCCATCATCAATTTCAATGCCGGTGCGGTTGACAACTTGCGTCTGTCCGCCCTGAGCAAAAGCGCCGGGCTGCGATACTTGGGGTTCTTCAGAGATACTGATGGTCAGGTTGCCCTGCGCGATAGCGACGGAATTGATCCGCACTTCAGCGCCAATAACAATGATGCCGGTGCGTTCATCAATTATAACCCGAGCCCGTTGGTCCGGCGTAATAGTCAGCTGTTCAATATCGGTCAAAATATCGACCATCGCCAATGGATGCCCAATTGGCCGCTCCAGCTGAATAGTTGCCGGATCGAGCGTGCGTGCGATGGTCATTTTAAGGTTGCCGTTGATCGCAGCGGTGATCCGACGGGCGGTTGTGAGGTCCGGGTTACGCAGTGAAAGTTTGACAGAATTCATGTCGGAAAGTTCAAAAGGTAGCTCGCGCTCTACAATACCACCGTTTGCGATACGCCCGTTTGTAGGCACACCTTGAACAATACTAGCAGCTTCTCCTTGAGCACTGAAACCGGCAACGGCAACCGCCCCTTGGGCGACCGAGTAAACTTCTCCGTCGGCTCCCAGAAGCGGGGTCGCAATTAGTGTGCCGCCCTTTAGGTCTTCAGCGTCGCCCAAGGAGCTAACTGATACATCGATGCGTGTACCTTGGCGGGCAAACGAGGGCAGGTTGGCTGTTACCATGACCGCCGCCACATTTTCTGGGCGCATCACGGTTTCTTTGGCATTAACACCTAAACGTTCCAACATTGCCGTCAGGCTTTGCTGCGTGTAAGGCACATTCAGAAATGTATCACCAGTACCGTTCAGGCCGACCACCAAGCCGTATCCGATCAATTGGTTTTCCCGAATACCTTCGATTGCGATGATGTCTTTTATCCGTGACGGCGTTGCCTGTACCGTTTGCACAGCCAACAGAAACGCAGAAATCGCCAGGGTGAAGAAACGGAATGATTTTACTGTGCCACACATAGTTTTGGTCCTTGTTTGCCCAGTTGGGGGGCCGCGCATCTATATTCACCTGTACATTAGCTAGTTTCATGCCAACAATTGATGTCCTATAAGTCACTGATATTAAGGTATAAAAAATGACATTTTGGCTCATCATTGCCGAGGTGGGGAATTTATTGCCGGACAAGCACAGCAAGACTTGCTCTAGCCCATGCAAGCGAATAGATTGGTCCAATGAAGATAAGCGGTTCCAGTCAAATTCAGTCAAAGTCTTTAAAAAAGACCTCCAAAAAGGGCTCTGCTAGCGCGGGGGCGTTTGCCAGCAAACTTGATTCGTCGGGTTCTGCGGATGCACCGCAAAATGTTGGTGGTGCCGCACCTTTGACTCATCTAGATGCTTTGCTTGCCCTGCAGGAGGTTCCGGACAGCACTGATGGGCGTTCCAAGGGTCTTGCCCGGGCAAATGAGATGCTCGATCTTTTGGAGGAAGTGCGGAAGGGAATTCTTCTGGGTGCAATTTCTGAATCCAGCTTGCGTAATTTGGCAGACATGGCGCGGAACCAGCGGCAAAATGCTGATAGCTCCCTAGATAGTGATGGGCGGTTGCAGGAAATTTTGGATGATATTGAGCTTCGCGCTGAAGTTGAATTGGCAAAATTAGGTTTGTAATTCAAGTAGATAGTTCACCCTTCACTGTTACTATTCTTGCGACACATCCTGTGTCGATATTTCATCTTGTTTCACGCCGCAGAAAACTCTATAAAGCGCCCAGACTTTTCGGGGGAACCCGAAAGAATATAGACTAAAGCGTTTGTTAGGGAGTGACTATGTCCGGGACAAATTCAGGTGTGAAATTGCCGAAAAACTATATGCCGTCATCTGACGAACAATTTATGAGTCCAAAGCAATTGGAATATTTCCGCCGCAAATTGAATGACTGGAAAGACGATATTCAAAAAGAGTCCGCAGAAACCTTGCAAAACTTGCAAGAGGATAATCTGCGCGAACCGGATGTCGCAGACCGGGCTTCGTCAGAAACCGATTGGTCGGTGGAACTTAGAACCCGGGACCGCCAGCGTAAGCTTGTTTCCAAAATTGATTCTGCTCTTCGTCGCATTGAAGAGGGCGAATATGGCTACTGTGAAGTGTCCGGTGAGCCAATCAGCCTGCGCCGGCTAGATGCGCGGCCGATCGCCACGATGACTATCGAAGCACAGGAAGCCCACGAGCGCGCAGAAAAAGTGCACCGCGACGACTGAGTTCATGATCGTGGTAATATTGCAAAAAAAAGCGATCTTTGGGTCGCTTTTTTTTACTCTGGCAAGACTGGATTTGCTGCTGTTAGCCGAACATGGAACGAGCTAGCGCTTGGTCTTGATGATTAGGCGATCAATATTTCGCTTACTCAACATGTTCTTGATGTCGGCGAAGGTGGCTTCAGTAGCATCTTTGTTGTTGTTGCCTTCGCCGGATACCACATAAAAAAAAGGCCGGTCCCATTTCTGGGGCACCGGCCACTGCGAGCATAAGCGAGCAGTATTCAAGTTGGCTTTATTCGATAATTCGGTAAGTAGTTTCCTTTAGATAACACCTCCTGAGATTGTTAGAATGGGAATACGACGTCATACAGTTGGGTCCCATAACGTGGCTGTTGGACGTCGGTAATTTGCCCTTTGCCGCCATACGAAATTCTTGCTTCGGCGATTTGGGTGTGGGCGATTGTGTTTGAGGAAGAAATATCTTCCGGGCGCACAATTCCTGCGAGCAAAAGCTCGCGTTTTTCGAAATTCACTCTGACTTCCTGGCGGCCCTGGATAACCATATTACCGTTGGGAAGAACATCGGTCACGATTGCGGCCACAGTCATATTGATTGCTTCGCTGCGGTTTACGGTGCCAGTGCCGTTGTAAGAACTTGTTGCATCGGCTCCGATCAATGAACCAGGGGTTACAGTTGGAGCGTCTTCACCGTTGCCGTGAAGCAAACCCTGCAATTTCTGTTCGAAACCCAGGAAATTATTCAGGCCTGCATTTTCCGCAGAGGTTCTTGCTCGGGTGGTTGTGTTGCCGATCTGGGCATTGTCAGAAATCGCAATATTCACGGTGACGATGTCACCTACGCGATTGGCGCGTTGGTCTTTGAAGAAAGCACGCGCACCAGTTCGCCACAGCGAATTGGATTCGTGACGAGACGGTGTGTTGTCGGGCATTGGCAGACTGATTGAACGTTGAGTCAAAGGTGCCTTGATATCTTTAATCGGAGTCAGCTCTGGCGCTTTGCCAATGTTGCTAACCCGGTCAAGGCTGCCGCAGGCCGCAAGCGCGAATATCGCGATTCCGAGGGTTAGGTTTTTAATTAACGCACTGTGCATGGCACATCTCCTGAAAGAATAGCTTGAAGGTTATGAACGGCATTATCGCCGTGAACCGAGGGCGAGCGTTGGCCCAGAATTTATCTCCACCTGGCCGGCGCTTATTATTTTGGCGTCCACGGTCAGTCTGGTCTTCGAATTGATAACGCGGATAGTGTCGCCGATGCCGCCGTTCTCCAGAGCCTTGCCGCCTGCGGACAATAACATTGCGCGAGTGCGAACAGTCATGGTGACAGCATCACCTTTGGCAACTGCAATAGGCGGCGTTATGTCGGAGCTGCTGATGGGTTTATCGGTTTTGGCCGGCCGTCTAACCGTCATGCCAATCAGTTGTTGGCTGCTTAAAATAACGCGCCCATTTAATCGCTTGGTCGGAACTTTAATCCAATGCAAGTCTTTTGCGCGGATAATCTCGCCGGGCATAATGCTGCTATTGAACACGGGGATGTCACGAACTTCTTCAAGCACCCCGTTTAGGTTTAATTTATTTGGAACATCATCGCCCGATGGAATCAACAGTGTTGCTGAAAACCGGTCGCCTTTGTCGGACAGTGAGAAACTTTCGAAACCAACGTCGTCGATGCTCGCATCCATTGGCACGATAATACCGTTGATGCGACCAAAGAAACGAATTTGACTATCCGGGTCTGCGCCTGACTCTAGTGCCACATCATGAATAAGCTGCTGTATTTCTCCGCTTGGGATTGTATGTGCTTCGCGGGTTATACGAACTTTCTTAAGATAGTCGGGCTTCTGCCATTTAAGCCCATGTTTTTCCGCCAGCCGTTGCAGATCGTGACCCGATATATTTTTGGATTTGCCGGGGGCGGGGGCATTAAGCACAATTATATCTGCCTTGGTGCCAATACCGTCAAACAAGTCTCCAAGCGTAATGGTTCTTCCGTCAACACCTAGATCAGTTTTAAGATCGGCAGCTGCGGCGGGCAGGGCACACGCAAACACAAACAAAATAGCTGCGATGCAGGCGATCCCTTGCGTGGGCTTATGTGTTTGCTCGGTTCTCATGATCGTTCCCTTTCAATGAAGAGTAATGCCTTCACTAGCGGAGGTTATTGGCTGCTTGCAGCATTTCATCGGCAGTCTGGATTACCTTGGAATTCAACTCGTAGGCACGCTGTGCCGATATCATTGCGGTTATTTCAGACACGGCGTTAACATTTGATTGCTCAAGAAAGCCCTGAAGTACGGCGCCGTATCCATTTTGGTTGGCCAAGCCAATCACTGGAGCACCAGAAGCTTGGCTTTCCAGAAACATGTTGCCGCCAATTGCTTCCATGCCTACTTCGTTGGGGAAGATAACCAGATTGAGCTGTCCTGCGGCTGCGGGTGCAGTAGCGCCAGCTTCCAGATACTCAACCTGACCCTGCGCATTAATGCTGACATCTGTCGCTGTTTGCGGGATCTGGATCGCGGGCTGAACCACATAACCCTCAGGTGTTACAAGTTGGCCTGTTGGGTCAACCTGGAAAGATCCGGCTCGTGTGTAGGCATCTTGCCCGTCAGGCAACTGGATGTTGAAGAAACCGCGGCCGTTAACTGCCATGTCGTACGTGTTGCCGGTATTTTGCAGGCTGCCCTGATCGGTTATCCGGTATACACCGGCAGTTCTTACACCCACACCAACCTGAATGCCGCTGGGGACAACTGTACCTGCGTCAGACGAATTGGCGCCGACACGTTCTATGTTCTGGTACAGAAGGTCTTGAAATTCGGCGCGTTGGCGCTTGAAACCCGTTGTATTCATATTGGCGATGTTGTTCGCGACAACCTCGATATTGAGCTGTTGGGCTAACATGCCTGTTGCTGCTGTGCTAAGTGCTTTCATGGTTCTATCCTTTAAATGATCAAACGGTTACTGGTGGTCTACTGAACCTTTCCCAGTCGTTTGAGTGCATCCTCTCTCATATCTTCGTAGCCGCTAGATTGACGTGTTGCGTTCTGGTACGCCCGCATCACGTCGATCATCTCGGTCATCGATTCAATTGCGTTAACATTTGAACCTTCGAACGCCTTTTGCCGAACAGATACATCAGTGATGTCATCGGACTCGTCTGGTTTTTCGTCTGTTTCGTAAAGGGAGGTTCCCCGGCGTTTCATATTCTGCTCATTTGAGAATGTCGCCAACCCAAGTTTTGCTTTCTCGCCGTTATTGCTGGAAATTGTTCCGTCGTTAGCGATGTGGAAATCGCGATCATCATCATCAAACTTTATGTCTTGTCCGTTGTCGTCCAAAACGCGCTCCCCGCTTAATAGCGTGAGATATTGCTCTGAGTTGACGGTCATTCTTCCATTGCGTGTGAAGAGGGTTTCTCCATCCGATCCTTTTACGGAAAGGTAGGCGCGTCCGTTAATAAATACGTCTAGCGGATTATTGGTTGGAACCATGGTTCCGGAATCCAGGTTTCGTAAAACTCCATGGTCCATGACGTAGGAGATTTTACCGCCGCTCGTAGCTGCGGCACCAGGAGCATCAACCAGATGCTGCCTGAAAACGATCTTTTCTTTGTTGTACGCGGTCGTCGACATATTTGCGATATTATGTGCGACTACGTCCATGCGCCTCTTAAGCGCTGCTTTATGAGCCAACCCGACAAAAAGTGCGGTATCCATTATCTTTCTCCTGCTTTTGCAGATGACCCGCTTACCACGGGATTTGGTTACCGACGAAATTGCAGAATCCATGCCAACAATAAAAATATAGTTATTTCAATTGGTTATAGAAAAACACGCATGGGTATCATTCTCAAAAGGCAAGAAAGTGCCAGTGCAACCTTGCTATGCCCGGCAAAAATGAACTGCTGACTTGCCGAGGAGAAATAGTGGGATAATTCTGCCGGTTTACCGCCAAAGCTTCACGCCTTGTTAACCATATTGGCTTAATTAATGAAGATAGGTGAAAGATGAAACCGAAGATAGTTGGCAGACAATTTGCAACCCGTTCAAGTGTTAGAATGGATAGGAGCAAACCAACATTGGTTGGGTGTTTCATAAAGGATAAAGACGCATGGCAGACAATCTAGAGGAAACTCTCGGCGAAGCAGAACTTGTAGAGGGGCTTGAGAAAAAGAAGTTCAGCGGCAAAACCGTCGTCATTCTTGCAGCGGGCGCAGTTGTTGCTCTTCTTGTCGTGCTTGGTGTCTCCAGTATGTTCGGCGGCGAAGAGGCCCCAGTCGGCGACGACCCCGAGATCGAACGGTTGGCGCAGGAGGCGGCGCAGCGCAGGGATGACGTAAAACTTGAGCAAGACCGCAATAACGAGGACTTGCAGCTGTTGTTTGTTGAGCTTGACGAGCAACGTTTCAATCTGAACACGGGCGGTCAGGGTAGCAGCTTTTTAAGCGCGAAGATCGTTCTGGAAGTGGACCGCGAAAGTTATCGATCAGACCTGCAAAGCAAGATGCCCCGAATTTTGGACGAATTTAACACTTATATGCGCGAATTACGGCCGGAAGACTTAGATGGTTCTGCCGGAATATTTCGGCTGAAAGAAGAGCTGTTGATGCGGATCAATCAGGCAGTGGCCCCTACACGCGTCAAGGACGTATTGTTTCAACAGTTTTTGGTGCAGGGCTAAATGCAGAACCGGCCAGGAAAATACTTGGTAATTGGATAAGGATCTGCCCATGGCGGACAATGACGAACCAGTAGACGAAGAGGCAATGATGGCTGAATGGGAAGCCATGGCCGCTGAAGGTGAAGGTGACGACACTGATGCCGCTGCTCCTGCTGCCGACAATAATGAAGAAATGGCGGCGGATTGGGAAGCCATGGCTGGTTCCGAAACAGCGCAGGAAGAAGAGGACGAAGATGGTCCGTCATCCGGAAGAGTGTTGGATCAAGACGAAATTGACAGCCTTCTAGGATTTGACGGCGATGCAGATGCTGGCGAGATGACTGGCATTCATGCGTTGATTAACAGCGCGCTGGTATCGTACGAGCGCCTGCCAATGCTGGATATTATTTTTGACCGCATGGTCCGTATGATGTCCACATCGTTGCGGAATTTCACCTCCGATAATATTGAAGTATCGCTTGATAACATTACATCGGTTCGGTTCGGCGATTATCTGAATTCTATTCCGCTGCCGGCGATGCTTGGGGTGTTCCGCGCCGAAGAGTGGGATAACTACGGTCTGATGACGATCGATAGCAGTCTGATATATTCTATAGTAGATGTATTGTTGGGTGGACGGCGGGGCACTGCGGCGATGCGTATCGAAGGTCGGCCCTACACAACAATCGAGCAAACTCTTGTTGAACGAATGATTTCTGTTGTTCTCAAGGACATGTGCGGTGCATTTGAACCTTTGTCGCCAGTTAATTTCACCTTTGACCGCCTGGAGACCAACCCCCGGTTTGCAACAATCGCCCGACCACCAAACGCAGCCGTGTTGATTAAACTGCGGGTCGATATGGAAGATCGTGGCGGCAGACTAGAAGTACTGTTTCCCTATGCGACGCTTGAACCGGTGCGCGAATTGCTGCTTCAGCGGTTCATGGGAGAGAAATTTGGTCGCGACACGATTTGGGAAACCCACCTGGCTACAGAGTTATGGCGAGCCGACGTTGATCTAAGCGCCATTATGGACGAGGTGAGCATGTCGCTGGGTGATGTTATGAATTTCGAGGTTGGACAAACAATATTGTTCAACAAAACACCAGAGGATGAAGTTGTTCTGAAATGCGGCGAGGTGCCGATGGTTAGTGGCTCGATTGGTCGAGCGGGTCAGCATGTTGCGGTGATGGTGCGGCACACAGCCGAGAGATTGATAAATGAACCGGACACTACGAAGGGGCCCAATTGATGGAAGGAATATCTTCCCTGTTAATTGACGGAGTGCTGGCGGTTTTACTGGTCGCGGCCATATTCGTTTGCTTCTTCGTTTATCGCCGTCTGGGCACGATAAAAGAAGGCCAGGCTGAACTCAGGATCCTCGTAGACCAGTTAAACCACGCGGTTATTGAGGCCCAGCGAAGTGTAAGTGGCTTGAAGCAGTCAGCAGCGGAAGTTGAGGGCCGACTGCAGATTGAAACCCGTAAAGCCAGTTCGCTGGCAGACGAATTGGGGTTGATTACAGAAGCGG
>JAJFIU010000141.1 GCA_021774695.1 Alphaproteobacteria bacterium
CAGCCGGCCACCAAAGATGATACGGTTGGCTTTGGTCAGGCGCCTATAATTCAGTTGGGTTCGAGTGTCGTAAATGCCTTGCCGAGTTTGCCAACCAACGCGGTCAATTTGCTCTAGAGACAGCGGCTCAGTTGCCAACAATCTGTCGCGCACCAATACAACACGTTTCTTGATCCGTGAGTGGCCCGCGGCAAAAGCGTTGGTTGCCAGCAGTATTTTCCGCGCCGAAATGGTAGCTTGTTTGGTTATTGCTGAAACACCGGTTGAGGTCTTGGTTATTTTTGTCAGCGGAGTATTCTCATATATGGGAATACCCAATGTTTTGACTGCCACCTTCAGGCCCCACGCTAGTTTTGCCGGATGCAGAGTGCCACTTCTTTTTTTTGACCAAACGGCGCCTTCAAATAGCGGCGAATTTACTTGAGCCCGCGTTTCAATGCCGTCAAGCAGGGATACATCGTGCCCGTGACTTTTGTTCAGCGTGTATTCTTCCTGTAAAATGCCTTCGCAGTCAGTTCCCACACCAACAGTTAGTTCGCCGCCAAACTCAAAATCACAGTCGATGTTGTAGCGCTTGAGGGTTTCCATGAACCCGTCCATATTTTCGTGGCCAAGGCGTTCCAATTCGTCCAGATCATTGGGGAACACTCGAATTGCGTTGGAAAGGCCGTGCATAACTGACGTGGAGACAATTGCGCCAGGCCGACCAGACGCGCCGTGAGCAACCGATGTGCTTTCTATCAGTACTATAGACCGGTTCGGGTCAGCTTCCTTTGCCTGTATCGCGGCCCATAGCCCGGTAAAGCCGCCACCGACAATGAGGAGATCGACGCTGACATCTTTGTCTAAAGAAGGCTCCGGGGAAGGTGCATCGGCACTATCCAACCAAAAAGGCATAAATTTAGTTTTATTCAGCGCGTCTTCGGCAAAATCCATAATAATTCTCCCTCGACTATCCAGCTCTGCGGTTTTTATATGCCTCGGCCAGTAAGCACAGTTCTTCAAACAACAGTTGAGCACCCAACTGAGCGGTATTGCTGGTTGGGTCGTACATGGGTGCCACTTCAACCACATCCGCCCCAATAACATTCATGCCCATTAACCCTCGAAGCAGCTGAAATCCCTCTCGCGGTGTCATGCCGCCAGCTTCAGGCGTGCCGGTACCCGGTGCGTAAGCTGGGTCAAAACCATCCACGTCCACAGATACGTAAACGGGCATATCGCCGATCAGTTCTTTGGTTTTGGTAATCAACGCCTCGATACCCATTTCCATAATGTCTTCGATATGCACCACCGTCATGCCGGACGTATAGCTAAACTCCCAAATTGCTTCGCTGGAACCGCGAATACCAATTTGAATAGTTTTCTCTGGGTCCAGAACGCCGTCAAGAACCGCCAACCGAAAGGGCCCACCGTGATGGAACTTGGAGCCGTCATATGTGCCTGCGGTGTCGCAGTGGGCATCAATATGCACCAGCGCTACTGGTTCGTCAGCGCCGAGCGCTCGCAAAATAGGGTGCGTGATGGAATGGTCACCACCCACAGATAATGGCAGCACCCCGGCGGCTTTGACTTTGCGGTAGTATTCCTCGATATCCTCCATGCTCTCGTCCAAGCTGTACCGCGAACGAAATGGCACGTCGCCTACGTCTGCCACAACACATTCAGCTTTGGGGACGATGCCTGTCAGGTGGTTGTAGGGGCCAATGCGTTCAATCGCGCGCACAGCCCGGGGCCCAAGGCGTGCACCAGCACGGTTGGAAACTGCCAAATCCATTGGTACGCCGATAACGGCTACATCAAGACCTTCCAGCGAATTTGCCTGGGGCAGGTCCAAGAATGTGGAGATACCGCTGTAGGGTTTAGGACGAGTGCCTTCGCGCGCGTCTCCGACGATTTTGTCAGCAATCGCGTTGAATTTTTTGCTTTGGTGTTCGTTAACACCTTTGTTCGAATACTGCTCGCGCAAGCGGTCCAGTTTTGATTTATCCATTATGTGCCACCGTCTTGATCAATTGACATTATTGCCTTTACTTCGAGGAATTCGTGCATTCCGTGTACGCCCCACTCCCTGCCATTGCCAGATTGTTTGTAGCCACCAAAAGGTGCGTTTGGAACAAGTGGCGCGCCGTTTACATGAACCATCCCCGCCCGGATATCCTGTGACCACTTTGTTGCCAGCTTCGCGTCGCGGGTATAAATATAGGCTGACAATCCGTAAGGTGTTTCATTTGCAATTGTTGTTGCTTCGTCGATCGTCTCGTAAGGCAATATTGCCAATACAGGCCCAAAAACTTCCTCTCTGGAAATGAGTTGATCGTTGCTGAGACCTGTAAAAATTGTCGGGCGTACGAAGTAGCCTTTAGTGATGCCCTCTGGCCGCTCTGGCCCGCCTGTAACAGGCGAAAGTCCCTCGGCTTCGGCTTGGCGAAGCAATCCTGTTACTTTTGCGTACTGACGTGCGTTGGCAAGCGGGCCAATTTGGGTGTCTGCGTTTGTTGGGTCTCCGACTACATAGCTTTCCGCCGCCGCCACTGCCAGATCAACAATCCGGCCATGCAGGTGAGCAGGCACAATAAGGCGAGTTCCCGCGTTGCAGGATTGGCCAGTATTTTCCATGCACATCCAAACGCACTCAGGAATAATTGTTTCTAAGTCCACATCTTCGGCGATGACAATGGGTGATTTGCCGCCTAGTTCCTGACTAACGCGCTTAACTGTTGGCGCCGCGCCGATGGCAACCGCCACGCCGGCCGCAGTTGAGCCGGTGAAGGACATCATGTTGATGTCAGGGTGGGAGGTAATAGCCGCACCGACTTCTACTCCGTCACCGAACACCATGTTGAAGACACCTTTCGGTACGCCAGCTTCGTCCATAACTTCGGCAAACAATTGAGCAGACAGCGCCGCATATTCGCTTGGTTTCAGAACAACCGTACAACCGGCCGCAATCGCAGGTGCAACTTTGCAAACAATCTGATTAATCGGCCAGTTCCACGGGGTTATCAGGCCGCAAACACCGATAGGTTCATACCGAAGCCGGTAGCCTTCGTGCGGGACCTCAAGTTCGAAATCCTTCAACACAGCAATAGTTGATTCCAGATGTTCAATGCCGGTGTAAGCTTGGGCTTCATGAGAAAGCGTTTTTGGCGCACCCATTTCCATGCGGATTGCATCGGCGAATTCGTCGTACCGCGCTTTGTAACAAGCGAGCACTCGCTCAAGCAGCGCAATGCGGTCTTCAACAGTAGTTTTGCTGAATGTTGGGAAGGCCGAAACAGCGGCGGCAATTGCGGCCTGCGCGTCGGCTGCCGTTCCCATGGCAACGGAACCAACAACTGTCTCGGTTGCCGGGTTTATAATGTCCAAGGCAGTGTCCGCTGGCGCCGGTTGCCACGAACCATCAATGTAAAAGCTGTGAAGTCTCATATAGCTTAAGTGCCTTTCTAAATAATGTGATGCTGCACACCTTCAGTAAATTTGTGCCCCAACTTAGCCTTTATCTCGCCGATATCCATCCAAACTTAACCTGTCGGTCTCTGCAGGGACCATCAGGATAAACAGAATCAAAGCAAGCCGTGTAAAGGTATGGCCATCAATATCAAACAAGGGTTGTTGCAGCGCGTGACCGTACGTGGTCAGCAGCAAAAGCAAGCCCGTCAGGCTTGCTGTCAACCGGGTCCATAAACCAGCTACCAAAAGCACTCCAGCGATCAATTCAAAAGGCGGGATTGCGGTGCCAAGCCCCCATAACAGCCAATCGGGGATCCAATGACCCTTGAAGCCTTCGACAAAGAACTGCTGTGCATGAACGGTAGGCGTAAGCGTGAATGTTTTCCACCAGCCCGCCATCAGGAAAACCAGCCCGAGCATGGTGCGGGCCAGGAAAACCGCAATAGTTGGGCCTGTCAGCCCCTTGAAAAAAGTAATCATACTCTACCCCTGCCGAAATAATCGAACCTGTCGCGGGGAGTGTGACCTAAAGCACGGAATTGCACAATAGTTTGCCGGGAACTGACAATTGGGGCGGTCAGTGGCGTCACAAAATGAGCACAATTATTTCAACGTACGGGCAGGGTGCCTGCACTAAAATATTATCCAGATGATTTCATCTGGTTGTCGAGCTGCGACGCTATTCGTTTCTCAACGCGTTAATTGGGTTCGCTCGCGCTGCCGCCATTGTGCGCAATGACGTTGTTATAGCAGCCAGCAACAAGGTCGCCAGACTCGCGGTTACAAAAAGCGAAACTTCCAGGTCGGCGCGGTAGGCAAAGCTCGATAACCAGTCACTCATCAGCCACCAGACAAACGGCCAAACAATGACACTGGCGATAATCACAAGTTTTGTATAGTCCCATGACAATAGCGTCACGATTTGTGTAACGGTTGCGCCCAGAACTTTGCGGATGCCCACTTCCTTCACCCTGCGCTCGACCATATAAGCGGTTAGGCCGTATAGGCCGATGCAGGCGATAGCGACGGCAATGCCAGCAAAACCGATGATCAGGCTGAAAGTGCGATTTTCACTGCTATAGAATTTGGCATACTCGTCAGCGACACTTGATCGGCGTATAGGAGTGTCAGGCACCAATTGTTGCCAGGTAGCATCGATAGCCGCGAGTGCTTCCTGTTCACGCGCTGGATCAATTTTGATAACCATCTGCCTTGATCCTTCCCGAAGCATGTAGGAAAGCGGTGCGATCGGGGATCTTATGGAACGATAATGAGCGTCTTTAACCACGCCGACGACGGTGAACTCATAGCGGAAATCAGTATCGTTTCTGTTGAAAGCGGAAACCAATATTTTCCCAATTGCATCCTCGGGGTTTGTCCAGCCAGCCGCTCTCGCTGCGGTTTCATTGAGAATAAGACCGCTGCTGGCTGACGTAATATCGGGCCGGAATTCAGGGGCTACATCATTTGGGAACGCCTCATCGAAGCTGCGGCCCGCGACCATTTCCATTCCCAGAATTTCAAAAGCCCCGTATCCCATATTGATCATACGGGTACTGAGGGTGGATTCAGGATCATCCGGGTCGACGCTATAGCTCCAGCCATTAAAAAGGTCTTGTGAGGGAACAATGTTCGCGTAGGAGACAGCCTGAATGGCTGGATGCCGCTTTAACTGTTGTTTCAGGGCTGGGTAAGCTTCGCGCGCTATTGTACCTGAAGTGGTAACGCTGACAACACCGGATGCGTCAAATCCTAGTGGTTTGGAAAAGGCATAATCTATCTGGCTGCCGATAACGCCGCTGGCGATAATCAATCCTGTTGCCATTGAAAACTGCATTAGAACCAAGCCAGTTCGCACCGTTGCGGGGCCAACATTCTTCGCCACCTCGCCCTGCAGCGCTAGTGCCGGAACCAAGCGTGCAGCCATTATGGACGGGTATACCCCAGCCATGGCGGTTACCAGAAGTGTAGATGCACCGAGTATCAAAAGAATGACGGGAGAGAAAACTGTTCCCGTTGGCAACTCGGTACCAACAAGGTTACCGAAGAAAGGCAGGCCAATTTCTGCAATCACAAGGCCGAAGAATAGCGCCATGAACGAAAGCAATAAGGTTTCGAACAGGAACTGAGTGATAATGTTGCGCTTTGTGGCACCGAGAATTTTTCTAACCCCAACTTCACGTAGGCGGTTAGATATCTGGACGATTTGCAGATTCATGAAATTGAACGCAGCAATTGCAAGTGTAAGAGCGGCAACGATGATGAAAATATACACGTCACTGGGGCGTCGCTGGGTTTTAACTGTTCCCAAAATTGTGTCCTGAACCGACATTTCGTTCTGTAATTCAGTATTAAAGTGAATTTCGGTTATTGGTTGCAGCGGAATTCTCAACCAGTCGAGGGCATCGTCGAAACGCTTATCAACGACATATTTTACCGCCAGATTTTCAACGTCAGTTGATACCGTGCCGGGCGCTATTTTTACATAATGATAGAGCTGATCCGAGCCTTGGCTCTCCCAGATGCCCGGCCAACCCCATATGACGGGTAAGAGCTCCATGTTAATGAATACATTTGAAGTTAGATGACTGTTTGAGTGATTGTTTTCAATTACCGCGGCAACGCTGAAGTCCTGATTGCCGTCGATGGTAAATGTTCTACCAACGGCCGCTTCTGTACCGAAGAACTGAACAGCTGCTGCACGTGTTAGCACAGCGTTACGCGCGCCCTGAATAGCGACTTTCGCGTCGCCGTATATATTACCATAGGTAAAAAAATCGAACCAGGACGGATCAACAAAACTGATAACTTCATAGCTGGTTTTGTCACCGATGGTTATTGGCTCCTCGCCGTTTGCGATGCGCGTATGGCTCTCAATTTCGTCGGGATAAGCCGCAGCAATTTCCGGCGAAAGCGAATTGAAAAAAGTGGCGAAATGCGCGCCAGTGCCTGTGTTGACCCAATTGAGTCGGTACATCCGTTCATGGTCTTTGTGCATGGTGTCAAAACTGGTTTCAAACTGCAGGAAAATACCGATCATAGTCGCGACAGCAAAGCCTGTGCCCAGTCCCAGTACGCTGATGAAGCCGAACAGCTTTCGCCTACCCACATTTCTTATGGCTGCTTTGATATATTCGCTGATCATCGAACGCTCCCGCATTTAAATTGCTTCTCCTATCCAATCAGCAAGGACTGTGCCACGGTGCGCGCTAGAAAAAGTTGATTAAAAACAGCGTTTTAATGCGCGTTGAAGACAGGGGAAGTTTGGAGGCTGTCCAGAAACGAACATAAACTGTCCAGTTCCGAACAGTGTCGTTGCGTCCGAACATAGCGTTATTTTACCGGTTTGATTTAGCTCATATGGCGCACGAAGTATGGTTTCCAAAGCTTGATACTGACGGGTACCGCTAAGTTGAGAAAAAACGCCGTGATCATAAGGGTATAGAAAGCCGCTTCGGTCAGTATACTGTTCTGGACATAGGCTATGTCGATCACCACGAAAGCCAGCTCCGCGCGGCCTAGCATGCCAAAACCGATCATTAAGCTTTCATGGAAGTTGAATCCACCCGTATATCGAGCCGCCAGGCTTGCGGACAAAATCTGTGCGGTAATCAGTGCGAGCGTCAGCACCGCCACATAGGGGACTACCGAGACAAAGAGGCTCCAATCGAAAATTATCTTGGCACCCAGCACGATAAAAAATACCGGTCCGATCCAGACAAAAGCAACATTGTCGACCATGCGCTTAACACTGTTGAAGTCTTCGGGAGCATCTAAATCGTCAGATCCTGCAACGGTGGCGGGCGCGTCACTAAAATACTCCTCACGCAGGATCAACCCAGCCATGTAAGCACCAACGGCAGGGTGCAGCCCCAACACATGGGAACCAATGGCAACAAGCATAACAAAAATCAAAATTACCAGCGTCCGCTGACCGCGGGTTAGGGAAAGAACATGAGCGGCACCAAACCGACCGAGCCCGGGGACAAAATGTAGCGGTCCCTTCGGTTCGGTCGGCAGAACCCAATTGGACAGTATGGCCACAACAGCGAAAAAACCAATGGCTTTCGCCATAACAAGGCCAATGCCGGAAAGCTCTATGGACGCGCCGCCAGTGGCAACCGGGATAATAATTGCAACCAGCGCCAACGACGCAATGTCGTCTAGCACTGCCGATGTCATGATGCCTGTTGCGGCCTTGCTTTTACTTAGTCCCTCGCTTTTGAGCGATACGAGCGTTAGAGACACAGCAGTGGCGGTCATGGCGAGCCCGATAACGAGCGACATGTTAAAGTCGTGCCAGATATAATAGGACACCGTATAAGCCGTGATGAACGGTGCCAAACCGCCGAAAAAGGCGATCCCCCAACTGCGTTTTATACCGGCAACAAAATTTGCGGTGCTTTCTTCAAAACCCAGCGAAAACATGATTAAAATAATACCGATTTCGGCAAAACCGCGAATAAATTCGTTGGGTTGTTCCGGCAGCAGCCCCAGATTAACAAACAACGCGCCCATGAATAAGTAAAACAGAACAGGCGTTAACCGGGTCATTTTGGCTAAGAAGTGAGCTATCAACACACCGATCCAAATGATCACCAGGTTTTCCAAAATTGGCATTGTTGGGTTCTCCACTAGTCTTTGGGCTTGTTATTGAATTTCGCGCAGTCGCGGATTGACTTTAACCAAATCAAGTAGCGAAATGCGATATCTAAATTTTTGGTTGATGCTTTACAATATCTGTACTTACGCTACATCAGTGCTCGAACGAATATTGAGGAGCCCACTATGAAGTCTTTTTATCCTGAGAAACGCCTGCTTATGGGCCCTGGGCCTTCAGATGTGCATCCTCGGGTTTTGGAAGCCATGGCGCGGCCAACGCTCGGTCATCTTGACCCAGATTTTCAAGAATTAATGGAAGAAATCAAAGGCGGCTTGAAAGAGCTTTTCAAAACCGAAAACCGGATGACGTTTCCGGTGTCTGCGCCAGGTTCAGCGGGTATGGAATCATGCTTCGTTAACCTGGTTGAAGAGGGCGATGTGGTTGTCGTGGTGAAAAACGGCGTGTTCGGCGAGCGTATGCGCCAAAATGTGCTGCGTTCTGGCGGCGTGCCGGTGTTGGTGGACGTTGAATGGGGCACCGCTCCTGATCCGGCATTGATTGAAGATGCCTTAAAAGCGAACCCGCAAGCCAAAATTCTAGCCTTTGTTCATGCTGAAACCTCAACTGGTGTTTGTGCCGATGCGGAAGCGCTGTGTGCGCTTGCTAAAAACTACGGCTGCCTGACGATTGTGGATGCTGTCACCAGTTTGGGCGGCATCCCGGTGTTGGTCGATGAATGGGGCATTGATGCAATTTACTCGGGTTCCCAGAAATGTTTGTCATGTACGCCAGGTCTTTCGCCGGTTTCTTTTTCCGAGGCTGCCCTGGAGAAAATTAAGAACCGGACGTCATTGGTTCGCAGTTGGTTTCTCGACCTGACATTGGTGATGGATTATTGGGAAGGTGAAGGTGGCCGCAGTTACCATCACACAGCGCCCGTGAATGCTCTATATGGGCTGCACGAATCGCTGGTTATGTTGTTCGAAGAAGGTTTGGAAGCCACGTGGAAGCGGCACCGCGAGACACATGAAATGTTGGTGTCTGGCCTTGCGGACATAGGGCTATCCTTGCTGGTTGACGAAGCGGTTCGTTTGCCTCAATTGAATGCCGTTTCGGTGCCAGAAGGGGTTGATGAGGCTGCCGTGCGTAGCCGAATGCTTAACGACCACGGCATTGAAATAGGCGCAGGCCTTGGCCCGCTAGCTGGCAAGATATGGCGCATTGGATTGATGGGTAACGCCGCACGTCCCGAGAGCGTGAAGCGGTGTCTAGAAGGTCTTTCCGCTTCACTGGCGGCCGGGCACAATAGCTAAGCCGGCCTAACGTTTATAAGCAGGCCTGCCAGATACAAGAATGTGGCTTAGGGCTTCTCTGGCAGGCTGTAGCTAATCTCGCCTCCGAGTAGTTGTTCGATCGGCTGTGAACCCATATTGGCTGCGCGCCCGTGTGTGGCGGCCTCGTTGATGTCCATGCCTTTGTATTTGGTCAGGTATGCCGCCCACATATGGCTTGCGCGCCAGGCAACAGTGCAGTGGATAAGAGTTTTACCTTCAGCGCTTTCCATTACTTTAGCAAAAGCAGCCAAAGCTTCAGGCGAGTAAGGGTGCTTATCCCCGCCCAGTGGAATATTGATATACTTCATGCCTAGTTCTGCGGCTTTGGCGGCTTCATCAAACGGTACAATATCGCGGTTGTTCATTTCGCGTGGTGTCCGGAAACTGACAACAGTTTTAACGCCGTCTTTTGCCACGCGTTCCAGCCCGGCAACAGATGGTTGCCCAGCAATATAAACATCACCGGTTTGTGCCAGAACATCCTGGAAACCGGTTGCATCAATTTTTTTTGGAATTGGTTGTGCGTCGTCGGCAAAGGCTGCACTGGAAAATGCAACAAGTAAAAGGCTAAAAAATAAGTGTCTAATCATTTGTGTCTCGCGAATAAATTTTGGATTGGCTGGAGGAACTTGTGCTCCTTCTTGGCACAGTGTAGACGCATAAGAAATGGAATACCACTCAACTGAAGTTGCTAAGAAGTCAAATATGCGGACAGAACAATTGAAAATTCGTGGGGCGATGCCTGCAGATGCGGCAGTGTTATGTGAGTTTATCGCTGAACTTGCCGCGCATGAGGGTCGTCCAAAACTGGCGACAATAACGCCGGACTGTTTGCAGGGTTTGTTATTCGGTGACAGGGCAATTGCGGAAGCCTATTTGGGCTATGTAGGCGGAAAGTGTGTGGCTTATGCTATTGTTGCTGAACGCTTTTCCAGTTTCCGCGGCACGCGTCTTCTCTATATTGAAGATATGCTCGTGCGCCGGGAATATCGAGGCGGCGGTACTGGCAAACAATTTCTGGCATTTTTGGCAAGACGGGCGGCGGGTTTGGGATGCGAACGCATGGAATGGTCGGCGCTTGACGGCAATGATGTTGCGCTCGGATTTTACGATCATTTGGGAGCAGAGCGTGAAGACGGCGTTGTTCATTTTTCTCTGCGTGGCGACTTTTTTGAAAATTTGATACGGTTTGGCAATGAGTAAACAAGAAGCTTACGACACAGTCATCGCGCAAATCACAGCGGTGCTGGACGGTGAACCCAGCATAACGGCGCGGATGGCAACCGTATCTTGTTTGTTGGCAGAAGCGTTTCCAGACCGATTTTATTGGACCGGATTTTATATTGTTGATGAAGGGCGCGAAAATGAACTTGTTGTCGGACCCTATCAGGGCACACTCGGTTGCTTGCGGATAAAATTTGGCAAAGGTGTCTGCGGAACTGCAGCTGCAAAGCGTCAGACGCAAGTTATTGAGGATGTCCATGCAGTTCAAAATCATATTGCTTGTGACAGCAAAACCAATTCTGAAATTGTTGTTCCGGTTGTGGACAGAACCGGTAAATTGATCGCCGTTTTGGACATTGACTCAACTGAAATTGGCTCTTTTGACCAAATTGACCGAGTGAACCTTGAAGGTTTGATGGCTTCCGTTTTTGCTGGCGGATATATCGGTCTATTTTGAGGCTCTAATGCCACTTTTAAGGAATTTAGAATGAAATATCTTCATACAATGGTTCGGGTAACAGACTTAGACGCCTCCTTGGATTTCTATTGTGAAAAATTAGGATTAATTGAAGTAGGCCGCAAGGACGTGCCCGCGGGCAGATTTACTTTGGTATTTCTGGCCGCCCCAGGTGACGAAGATGCGCAAGTGGAGCTGACCTACAACTGGGACGGCGAATCCGTGGACGGAGGCAGAAATTTTGGCCATCTGGCCTATTCTGTGGATGACATATACAACCTATGCGAATCACTTATGCAAAAAGGTGTAACAATCAATCGGCCGCCAAGAGATGGCAGAATGGCCTTTATCCGTAGCCCCGACAATATTTCCATCGAATTATTACAGCGAGGCAATGCCTTAGCGCCAAAAGAGCCTTGGTTATCGATGTCGAACACGGGCGAATGGTAGAACCTTAAAGTAGTGAAATGCAGCTAATGGTTCAAAGGTATACCAATAATTAGGTAACCATTCTAAAAATGTGATTATGATTAACCGAAACTTTATTCTTCTTGCGCTTTATGGTTGCAGTATATTGACGGTGTAGGGACAGCTACTTGAAACTAAATTGGAACGACAAAATTTCTTTTAAGCTAGCGCGTACAGCGGTGATCATCGCTTTCGCTGTCGGCTTTGTATTGTCTGCTGGCCAAGTGTACCTGGACTATCTTGAGGAGGGCGGCGTTCTGGACCGCAAAGTTGAGGAAAGCCTGCAAGTTGCTGAAAATGCTGCGACCCGCGCCGTGCTCATATTGGACAGCGAGCTTGCTCAGGAAGTTGTATCGGGTCTTATGGTTTACGACTATGTGTCCGAGGCTGCGATTTTGGACGACCTGGGTTCGGTGCTCGCCAGTAGCAGCCGCGATACCAGCTCTTTAATCTCGACGAGTGTCAATTATGCCCGGGTATTGATAGACGATACATCGACCCACGTACATAAATTGAGTTTGCCCGATTCAATGGCAGAGCGCCCCGGAAGTTTGCGTGTCGTTATCGATAGAGCGGTTGGCTTGCAACCGTTTTTTGCCCGCGCCACCACCACATTTCTTTCTGGTTTGGTTCGCAACATGTTGTTGGTGATGTTGTTGTATTTTGCTTTTCATCAGGGACTGACCAAACCGCTTGCACAGATTGTTGAGGAAGTCTCTGGGATTGACCCTGAGCATCCCGGTGAACAACGGATCACTGTTCATCGCAGGCATACTGCCGATGAAGTTGGTATGCTGGCCCGCCAAATCAATTTGTCTTTTGATGCGGTGCAGGTGCTGCTTGACAATCTACGCTCAACCAACCGGGCGCTTTCGTCCTCGGAAGAAACGCTGCGTAAACGATCATGGGAACTTGAACAGGAAGTGGAGCGTGCGCGCAAAACCTCGGTCGAGTTGATTATGACCAAAGAGCAGGCAGAGGCAGCTAACCGGGCCAAAAGTGTATTCTTGGCAAATGTGAGCCATGAACTGCGCACGCCGCTCAACGCAATAATTGGTTTCTCCAGTATTATGTCGGACCAGATGTTTGGGCCGATTGGGCACGATAAATACCGTGAATATTTGAAAGATATCCGTTCATCCAGTGAGCATCTATCAGATGTTCTGGGTGAAGTTCTGGATCTGGCTAAAATCGAAGCTGGCCAGTTTCAGATGGAAGAAGAATATGTTGATGTGCCTCGTATGCTTCGTGAAAGCCAGGCGTTGATTGCAGGCCAGGCATCGCAGAAAAGTATTGGCATTGATTTGGATATTCCAGACGTGTTACCGCTGATTTATGGTGACCGGTTGCGCCTCAAACAGTCGGTACTGAACTTGTTGACAAACGCAGTCAAATTTACGCCGGAAAAGTCCAAAAATGTGTTGCTGGATGCCGGACTGACCAAGGACGGTGATTTGCGGATAAGCGTTCAAGACCGAGGTATTGGTATACCGATTGAAGAACAGGAAATTATTTTCTCACCGTTTGTCCGTTCCTCAACTGCACTTAGCAGAAACCATGAAGGAACCGGCCTTGGGCTATCGCTTGTTAAAGCGTTTATCGATATGCATAATGGAAATATCTCGGTGGAAAGCAGCAATTCGAGCGGCACAAAGTTCACCATCATCATCCCTAAATCGCGCGTGAAGCTTGAACAGGAAACAGCTTAGTCTTAGTGCATGTTTACGGCGGGATGTCCGTGCAAACCACTTTTAAGAGACCTAGGCCCAACTTCTAAACAATGTTATGAGCTGATACTGTTTGATTTAGGATATTTATGGCCCAAATCCCGTCTCAATTAAAATCTCCAGAAACCGGGGCCCCAGAAACTAGTGCTAACGTCTATTTGCTTATGGCATCTCAGGCCGGTTTTACGTCTACCAGCATGACCTTCATCGCTTTTGCTGGAATGGCCGGGCGGCAGATTGCAGCCGATCCTGCTTTTGCAACCCTTCCGGTTTCACTCACCATGATTGTAGTCGCCTTATCTACCGGGCCGATCTCAGTTTTGATGCAAAAATATTCGCGGCGCCGAATTTTTCTATTCGGTGCGCTTAGTGGAATCATTGGCGCGTTAGTTGCGGCATTAGGCTTGTATCTAGAGGATTTCATCCTTTTTTGTGCGGCGACGTTGTTTATCGGACCATTTCAGGCCAGCGCCCAATATTACAGGTTTGCGGCTGTAGAAAGCGTTGGTGTCGGAAAAGCGCCTCGCGCTATATCGCTGGTACTTTTAGGAGGCGTTTTTGCAGCGCTCTTAACACCGTTTGGCAGCGACTTTTTTATCAATAACATTTTGCCCTACACATTCGTTGGCGCTTTTATTTTTACTGCATGCGTTAGTGCGGCCGTGCTGTTACCGCTTACCCGGCTGGAAACGCCGGCAATCGAGCGACCAGTTCAACAAGATCAAGATAACTTGGCGCTGGCCGAAATTTCCGCACGTCCGTTGTCGCAAATTATCAAACAGCCGGCTTTTGTCGTTGCGGTGGTAAACGGTGCGCTGGGGTACGCCATGATGGCATTTGTGATGACCGCAACGCCGATCGCTATGGTTGAATTCTGCGGCTTTTCTGCCAGTACCAGTTCAAAAGTTATCTCCGTGCATGTAATTGCGATGTTTCTGCCAAGTTTGTTTACTGGCAACCTGATTATTAGGTTCGGCGTATTGCCAATTCTATTATCAGGGCATGCCTTTTTTGCCATTTCATTTTTAACGGCGCTGTCTGGCATCCAATTAGGTAATTTCTCGTTAGCGTTGGTCGCCCTGGGGCTTGGGTGGAACTTTTGTTATATAGGTGGAACGACGCTGTTAACTCGGGTGTATCTGCCAGCCGAACGCGGCCGGGTGCAGGGGCTGAATGAAATGCTGGTGTTTGGGTCGTCGGCAATGGCGTCGCTTGCAGCGGGCATAATACTCCAATATTTTGGCTGGCTTGTCGTCAATCAGGCTGCATTTGCTATACTCGTAATAGCAGCTTCAATAACCATTTTTTGGGCTGTCACGCGCAAAACCACTGGCGTGGTTGAACCGTAATAACTAAGCTCTCGCTTCTAGCCATCGTATTTTGGAGAATCCCGTTATGCTAATCGTTGTTTCGCCAGCAAAAAAGTTAGATTTTGAGAGCGAAAACACATCATCAGAGTTGATGCCGCCGCGGTTTTTGGCGGAAGCCAAAAAATTGGCCCGCGATGCTAAAAAACTAAAAAGCCATGACTTGCAGGCGATGATGGGCATATCAGAGCAACTTGCCGACCTTAATGTGGCTCGTTACAAAGCTTTTAAGACGCCGTTTACGTCGGCGAATGCTCGCCCTGCGATTGATGCGTTTCAGGGTGACGTATATGTCGGGTTTGACGCTAAATCACTGAGCGATGCAGACCGTGTGTTCACCAACGAACATATCCGCATATTGTCTGGCTTGTATGGTTTGTTGAACCCGCTGGACTTGATGCAGGCCTACCGCCTGGAAATGGGAACCCGGTTTGCCAACGAACGCGGTAAAAACCTATACGAATTTTGGGATGACCGCATTGCCAAGGCTATCGACAAGGACCTTAAAACTCATGAGCATCCTGTGCTGATCAACTTGGCATCCAATGAATATTTTAAAGCTGTGCCCGCCAAGTTTTTAAAGGCCCCGGTCATTACACCTGTATTCCAGGATGTAAAAGACGGACGCGCCCGCGTTATCTCGTTTCTAGCAAAAAAAGCCCGTGGCATGATGGCGCGCTATGTGGTGGATAATCGCTTGGTTGAGCCGGAAAGTTTGAAGATGTTTTCTGGTGGTGGCTACCGATACGACGCTGCAAGTTCTGATGACAGTCGTTGGATTTTCAGTCGCCCGCAACCCGTTGCTGGGCAGTGAACTAATCTTAAGCTGGATAGTGATATAAACTTAATTTGTTTAGACACCTCTCGAGGGGTCATTATACTGTTTAGAAATCAATCAATGTTTGAGGGAGCGTTTGTATGAAAACGACAATCAATGGACGGGCTGTCGATTATAGCGGCGACGGGGAAATGCCGCTTTTGTGGTACTTGCGGGACATTGCAGGCCTGACAGGTAGCAAGTTTGGTTGCGGTGCCGGGTTGTGCGGTGCTTGCACGGTGCATGTGGACGGCGTTGCTGTTCGGTCATGCCAAACTTTTATGGCCGACGTGGAGGACGCTGCTGTTACCACTGTTGAAGGTTTGGCAGACGGAGAAAAATTGCATGCCCTTCAGGAAGCCTGGATGAAATATGATGTGCCACAATGCGGTTATTGCCAAGCTGGCCAGATAATGCAGGCGGCTTCGCTTCTGTCCGAGAACCCAAGTCCGTCAGATGAAGAGATTGACGAAGCCATGTACGGCAATATTTGTCGGTGCGGTACCTACCAGCGAATAAAAGCAGCCATTCGTGATGTTGCGGGAGATGCGTCATGACAGTTCAGATCAAAAAACTAACGCGCCGCGGTGTTCTTCAGGGCATGGGCGCCGTCACGGGTTTGACGCTGGTTGCGCCAGTTATTTCGCGAAAAGTTATCGCAGACGCTCACGGTGGCGGTGAACTTAAAAGCTCAGTTTACCTAATGATTGACCATGACGGCACGGTTCACATTGACATTCACCGAGTTGAAATGGGGCAGGGTAGTCGAACTGGTCTACCTCAAATTATTGCCGATGAACTGGATGCAGACTGGTCGCGGATAAATTTTCTGCCTGCGTACGGCGACAAGAAATTTGGTGATCAAAACACAGATGGTTCGACGTCTATTCGGAACTTTTTCACAGCTTTCCAACAGGCGGGCGCATCGGCGCGCGCCATGCTGGTTCGGGCCGCAGCCACCAAGTGGGGCGTGGCCGCAGCAGATGTGGATGTCAAAAACCACAAACTGATTAATACCGTTACAGGTCAAAGCGCTGACTTTGCAGAATTTGTTGAAGCGGCATCAAAACTGCCGGTGCCTGCTGCCGATAGCCTCGTTTTTAAAGCCAAGAACATGCGCCAATATATTGGCCGGCCCGTTCGCAACATTTACATGAACGATATTATAACCGGCAGTTCGCAGTTCGGGCAGGACGTCATGCGCGACAATATGTTGTTTGCAGTTGCCGCTCGCCCACCGGTCGTTGGCGGCAAGGTAACAAGCTATAACAAAGATGCAGCCATGGCTGTGGACGGCGTCGTTGACGTTGTTGAATTGCCTGCGATGGCTTTCCCAGTATTATTTAAGCCCCTTGGCGGCGTCGCGGTAATAGCCACGAATACGTGGGCTGCGATGCGGGGCCGCGAAGCGCTGGAAGCGCAATTTGAGGGCGGCGAAAATGCCAGCTACAACACCACGGAATATGAGGCTGAACTTTGGAAATCTATCGACGGTAAGGACAATAATTTCCTCAATCGCGGCGATGTTGATGCTGCGTTGGCAAGTGCAGACAAAACCTATCAGGGTGACTATTTTGTTCCGCACCAAAATCATGCGCCGATGGAACCACCCGCTGCGACAGCGGAATGGGACGGCGATGATTTGAAAATGTGGGTTTGCTGCCAGGATCCGCAGGCAGTGCAAAATACTGTAGCGGCGTTTGTTGGAAAAAAACCTGAAGAAATTTACGTGGAAGCCACACTGCTTGGCGGCGCGTTTGGCCGAAAATCCAAACCTGATTTTGCGGTTGAGGCTGCACTGTTGGCGCGCCAAGTCGGTAGGCCGGTCAAGATGGTGTGGGACCGAACTGATGATATCCGGCACGGTTACTACCATGCTATCTCGGCGCAGCGTGTTCAAACAGCCGTTGTTGACGGCAAAGTAACGGCTTGGAAGCATAAGGCTGCGTACCCATCAATCGGTGGCACCTTTGACCCATCAGCAACCGGGCCGGCTACGTGGGAAATTGGCCTCGGCCTTACCGATATGCCATTTGAAATTGATAACTTACAGGTCAATTCCGGCGACGCAAAAGCCCATGTACGCATTGGATGGATGCGTTCGGTTACGAACATCCAGCAGGCGTTTGCGCTTGGTTCCATGGTTGATGAAATTGCCCAGGGCGAGGGCCGCAAAACAGACGAGCTATGGATGGAATTGATCGGTTCGGACCGGGATGTAAACCCGGCGGATGATGGTGCCGAATACGGTAATTATGGTTCGCCGATGGAAACATACCCAATTAATACCGCGCGCATGAAAGCGACGTTGAAAAAAGTTGTTGAAATGTCGGGTTACGGCAAAGATATGCCGAAGGGCCGAGGCATTGGCATATCAGTACATCGTAGTTTTACCAGCTATGTCGCAAGCGCGGTGGAAGTTGAAGTAACCGACGACGGCGAACTTCGGGTTCCCCGTGCATGGATGGCGGTTGACTGCGGCTTGGCGGTAAACCCTGACCGTGTGCGCGCGCAGATGGAAGGCGCGGTTATATTCTCCATGTCAATTGCTAAACACGACGAAATTACCGCCGAAAACGGAGCGATTGTTCAGGCAAATTATGACACCTACCCAGTATGTCGTATTGATGAGGCTCCGTATGTGGAAGTTGCGATTATGGATGTGGATGCACCTCCCGGAGGCGTCGGTGAACCCGGTGTGCCACCAGTGACCGCAGCGCTTACCAACGCGATTTTTGCCGCAAGCGGTAAACGTATTCGTCGGTTGCCCATCAGGGATCAATTAATGGCTTGAGGGTATGGTTGAGTATTTAAAAGGCGGCTTTTGGGCCGCCTTTTTCTTTGTCCTTGACATATGGTTAGTCTACTAACTATATAGTTAGCAGGCTAACTAAAAGGATAAGAAAAATGATTAGCAGACGACAGCTTCTAAAAGTGGGCACCGCAACAATGGTAGTTACGGGTGCGGGCCTCGGCACATTTGCGGTTACTCGAAGCCCGAATCAAGCGCTAGCACCCTGGCGAAACGACGCCCACACGTTTGCTGATCCGCGGTTGAGGGCACTCTCCTACGCCATATTGTCTCCGAACCCGCATAACCGCCAGCCGTGGCGCGCCGAACTGGTTGGTGAAACTGACATTATATTGACCTGTGATCTGGATCGCCGCCTTCCGGAAACCGACCCGTACGACCGTCAAATAACCATTGGCTTAGGCTGTTTTCTGGAAACCTTCGCAATAGCTGCCGCTGAGGTTGGATACTTGGCATCTTTCGAGTATTTCCCTGACGGGGCACCGGCTGTGCGGCTGGATGAGCGTCCGGTCGCAAGAATTTCGATCAAACCAGACGGTGCCACAGCGAAAGATCCTTTGTTTGCCTTCATTAAGACACGCAGGTCCAACAAGGAACCATACGATACCAATCGAAGCATTCCGGTCGACGTGGCTGAGAAACTGTTGGCAAGCGGTAGGAATGACGCAGGCGTGGGGATCGATATCGAACCAGCATTCGTCGAAAAATTCCGCGATCTGACATGGCGCGCCCATGAGGTGGAGAGCCTGACCCCGCGGACGATGCAGGAAAGCATCGACCTAATGCGCATTGGCAAAGCCGAGATTAACGCCAACCCAGACGGCATTGACTTGGGTGGGTTTCAACTGGAGTTGTTGGCAAATTTAGGATTGCTTGACCGCGAACAGATGGCGGACCCGAATTCCGCAGCCTTTGAGCAAGGCATGGCTATGTATCATCGCTTGATGCATTCGGCGATGGGCTATGTGATGGTAGTAACCGCCGACAACAGTAGGGTTTCGCAGCTGGATGCAGGGCGCACCTGGATGCGTGTTAATTTAACCGCGACCCAGCAGGGTGTGGCAATTCACCCGCTTAGCCAAGCTCTTCAGGAATACTATGAAATGGCAAAGATTTACGATGAGTTTCACCGCGAGTTGCATGTGGATGCACCAGCGCGGGTACAGATGTTTGCCCGTATTGGTTATGGTCCCGAAATCGGTCCAAGTCCGCGCTGGAAAGTGGAAAAAAGTATCGTGAATAAGGCGTAAAAGAAAGAAATCTGTGTCAAAATCTGAAAAATCCAAAGCGGCAACACCGGATAATCCGATTTATCATTTTTTCAATGAGTTGGGTATCATGGAACAGTTGGCAACCACACAGCTTGAACGGGCGCTGCCGAAAGGCATGAGCAAAGCACAGTTTGGTGTGCTTAATCACATGGTTCGATTGGGAAAACTGGAAAGCCCCGCCGAATTGGCCAGTGCGTTCCAAGTGGCCCGCCCCAGCATGACCAACACAGTGCAAAAACTATTGGCCAAAGGTTTTGTTGAGGTGATGCCGCATCCGAATGACGGGCGTAGCAAGATCGTACAAATTACCAAAGCAGGGATCGCGGCGCGGGAACAGGCTATTGTTGCGCTGGTTCCGTTATTTGAGAAAATTGGTCAGGCGCTGGGACCGGAAGTTTTTGAGGCCGCTGTGCCGCTGTTGCAGCAAGTTCGTATCTATTTGGATGAAAACAGGTAACTAACACACCCGTTAAAGGATTCTAGCGGGTTACATCCAAGGCTTATGGTTTGTTTCCACTTCCAGAAGTGCAGCATTTCGCCAGCTAACGGCATCAATCAGAGGTACATAGGGAATTGTGAGCGTACTGCCTGCCAGCTTTATCTTGAGGTTTGCAAGATTATGTCTGCGTTGTCCGGGCGACTGAATAATCTCCATTGTCTGGACCTTGTGAAACGGAAAAATGGTCAAGTTTTGCCCCAAAAATCCTGACCGAACAATGCCGTGGGTGTTGCTCCTGGCATAGCCATACCGGTGGCGGCGTAGAATGAATATCGGCAAAGATAAGAGCGGAACTAGCAGCGAAAGAGCAGATATCCAACTATATGTGAAGGCCCAAATAATTACGGCTGTGGGAAAAGCAAAGCCCACCGCATACAGTGAATGCTTGACAACGAACCGTTTGCTGATCGGCTCTAAAGGCATTGCCATAACAGCTGATGTCGGGAATAGCCGCCCTGCCAACTCCAAATAGAATTTTTTGGATACGCTGGGAATGATGAAACTTCGTTTTTTGCTCTGGCCGTTTTTGCTCTCAAAACCCACTTGTTGGAGGGTCAGATGAAATCTGTTTAGTAAGCGGGCAATGAGTGGCTGGGAAATGCGAAAGCTTTGGATTTTAGTCTCTGGAACACTGGTTTCCTGTCGGTTAAAAAGGCCGCGCGAGACATGATATTTCTGGCCACTATACGATAGATGATAGTTGTAATTCGCGACAATGGCCCCTACCACGCTCGCAGTTGCTAACAACAACAATACAGTAAGCGCTGAAAAAATTATGAAGGCTGTGATCGCAGTTATGCCGGTGCCGACTGTTTCACCGACCACACCGAATATCTCGGCGACAAACGGGCTTTCCCAAAATTTATCAATTTGTGAGAAAAGAACCGCAGAAATACCCGCAAAAACGAAAATATTATTATTGCTAAGGCCGTATTTAGCCAGCTCTGATATGGGTTGGCGGAGTAGGTCGGCAGTACCTATTTGAGATGCGTCAGCGGCACTTTGTGAGCTGGCTGGGTCTTCTTCGTGGCTCTCTGCATTTTGCTTTTGGTTTTTCCAGTCAAGCACATGGCGACGAATGACAATGGCAAGCGACCTGGGGATGCCAGCAAGGTTTACTTCTTCGGATTTGGACCCGGCGCTTTCCAGCGTCAGGATAACCAAACCCAACGGCCGAAAATACAGTGGTTCGCTCAGCGCTACATTTTGAATGCGGTCAAAAGTTAATGTCAGGCGTTTGCGTGTCAGGACGCCGCTGCGAATAAGAAAACTGTTTCCCTCCAGGCGGAATTTGAAATTCAAATAGCTGAGGATAGCACCTACAATCATTGTGGCTCCGCCAATGGCCGCAAAGGTGAGGAGTATGTACCATCTGTTATCACCGGCTGCGGCGACCACCGCAACAACTGGTGCAAGGGTTTGAATGCCGTTCCTTAATATACGGCTAACAAATTTGATCAAATAATAGATCACTGCGACTGGTGACACTCGCTGCCATATTTCAGACTTCAATTCTGCAACCGTCGTGCGGTCAGCATTGTCTGCCATGTTTGAGCGGGTATCCATCACGAAGCAGGGATGTCCGATTTTTCAATTTCCGAGCTGGGCTTAGCCGAGGCGTTGTCATCGCCTGCGCGGAGCATTACATATGAGCGAATTTTTGAAGCAGTACCAAACGGTAGGCCTGGAATTGTCATGTCAGCAGATCCACCGCCCGCCGTATAGAACTTCAGTGTCGCAAGCTTGAAGTATCGTTCAACCGGACCGCTTTCCAGCTTTACATGTTGCATCCTGACATAGGGCAAGGATGTTACGCGGTGCCAAATCACACCGCGGCAGTAATGCAGGTCATGCTCCCGCAGTTGGTACCCTTTTGACCGCCACATAAGATCGGGCAACATAAGGCCCAGGCCAGCAGCCAGTATGAGAAAGCTGCTTGCTATAATCGCGACGACACTTGTAAGCAGCGACTGAAGTGAGCCGGTAGCGAGAAGATTTAGGGCCAAGTTCACCACAATAACGCTCATAGCCACCACTAATGTCGACACAAAAAACATTTTTTTGTATGCGGGCGAGAGTGCTTCAAAATTCATCTCTGAAGGCGCCTCGAGATCGTCGGTTAAACGCTCTTTGTTGCTGAAAGCATCAGTCTCTGTCACTAAAATATCCCCCCAGGGGTTGGTTTAACAACGATTGGCCTTGTCGATTGTTATAGTACGTGGGTATAAGGCGGGCCAGAATCAAGTGACAGGAATTAAGTCACAATAAGCAACTGACAAGTTTCGATTGGACACTGTGTTAATGGCGCCGCCACTCCTTAGCCTACGAGAAGTTGACCTGCATTGGGGCTCGGACCCGGTGCTCGACAAGCTTGAGATGCATATCGGCCACAATGATCGATTGTGCCTTATTGGCCGTAACGGCGCAGGCAAGTCTACGTTGCTGAAGGTTATTGCAGGTATTATCGAGTCCGACGGTGGTAAACGGTGGCTTCAACCGGGTGCAACGGCTGCATATCTGCCGCAAGAACCGGATGCCACTGGGCACGACACTTTAAGAGACTATATTTTGGCCGGACTGACCAACCAAAGCGGCGAAGAAGACTATAAAGCCGACGTGCTTATTGCCGATTTGGGTGTCGAGGCGGAAGCTGACCCGCTGACGGCGTCCGGCGGCGAGCTGCGCCGCGCTGCACTTGCGCGCACTCTGATCGCCGAGCCTGATCTTCTGCTCTTGGACGAGCCCACCAATCACCTCGATATCACTATCATTGACTGGCTTGAGGGGTATTTGAAAAATTGGCGCGGTGCGATGGTGCTAATTAGCCACGACCGTACTTTTTTGAGTAATTTGGCTAGCGCGTGCTTGTGGTTGGACCGCGGTAAAATTCGCCGCTTTGATGGTAGCTTCGATAAGTTTGACGCATGGCAGGAAAAGACTTTCGCCGAAGAAGCGGATGCGCTGAAAAAGCTCAATAAAGTGATCAAGGATGAAACCCGTTGGTCCGTTGAGGGCATCAGCGCAAGGCGAACCCGAAATCAGGGCCGGCTGCGGCGGCTTCATGCGCTGCGTGACGAGCGTCGCAACATCGTCAAAGCCAAGGGTGATGTTACAATCTCTCTTGGCGGCGGCGGAAAGTCTGGCGCGCGTGTAATAGAAACCAAACACATCTCGAAAACCTTTGACGGGCGCAGCTTGTTTACAGATTTTTCAATCCGTATCGCTCGCGGCGACCGTATTGGCATCATCGGGCCAAACGGTGCAGGCAAATCAACCTTGATAAAAATATTGATGGGTGAAATTGCGCCAGACGAAGGCACTGTGCAGCTGGGCACCAATTTGCAGTCCATTGTTATCGACCAGAAGCGCGCCAACCTGAAGGACGATATGTCTGTGATGGATGTGCTGACCGGCGGTGACGGAGACTGGATTTTTGTCGGCGACGAAAGCCGCCACGTGATGACCTACTTAAAAGAATTTCTGTTTGATCCAAGTCAGGCGCGCACGCCGGTTTCCAGCTTGTCGGGGGGCGAGCGCAACCGGTTGTTGATTGCTGCGAATTTCGCGAAAAAATCTAACCTGATGGTGCTGGATGAGCCCACCAATGATTTGGACATGGAAACGCTTGATCTGTTGCAGGAAACGCTGGCCGATTATAAGGGCACCATTCTGATGGTCTCCCACGACCGTGATTTTCTTGACCGGGTCGTGACCAGCACAATTGTGCTGGAGGGTGACGGCACCATCGTGGAATATCCGGGCGGCTACAGTGATTACCGGGCGCAGCGGGCAAACAGTGCCGCAGCAGACAGTGCGTTTGATATGGGCAGGCAGAAGAAAAAATCCAAGGTAATTCCTTTGTCTGCGGCATCCAGAAACAAAAAGAAACTGTCGTTTAAAGACCAGCACGCCCTGGATATATTGCCTGCAGAGGTTGAAAGCCTGTCTATGCAGATATCAGAGCTGGAGGCCCAAATCTCGGACCCACAGCTTTATAGTAAAGACCCCGCCGCTTTTAGCCGCATTTCTGACCAGCTCACGGAAATGCGAAGCTCGCTCGAAGAGAAAGAATTGCGCTGGCTGGAACTTGAAGAGCTTAAGGACGGCCTCTCGGGCTAGCGAACATAGCTGGCACCGTTAATGTCAACGGTCGTGCCGGTGGCATGGTCCACAAGGCCAGAAAGCAGAAACGCGATCATGTTGCCGATGTTTTCTGGTGGGGCCATTGCCCCCATTGGAATTTCATCCAACATATGCTCATTGCCGGGCTGTTTGGTAACGTCCGCCATGTCAGTGTCGACCCACCCGGGGGCGATGGTGAAGGCATAAATGCCCTTGCTCGCAAACCCTCGTGCGATAGATCGCATCAGTGCGACAACTGCGCCTTTACTGGCGGCATAATGCAGCGAATCCGGTTGGTCGCCCCTGAAGGCAGCCCTGCTTGCAACAGTTACGATGCGACCGGTAGAGTTTTCATCTTTGGCGTGTTCCGCTTCAAAATATTCTATCGCGGCCTTACATAAGTCTGCAACCGCTTGCACATTGACCTGCATAACACGTGCCCAATCTGCCTGCCATAGGTTGACAGCAGCGTCGTATGGTGTGGACGGAGCGATCCCCGCGTTATTAACAAGCCCGTTAATCTGGCCCTTGTAGGCGAGCGCCTGTTCCCACATTCTGAACCCCGCTCCCGGGGCTGACAAATCTATTTGCAGCGGTAAAAGGCGATCATCACCGTATTCTGCCCACAGGCCTTTCAGTTGACCGGGCTGTGTAGAATAGCCGCCAACCACATTGGCGCCTAAGTCTAGCAAGATGTTGGCAGTTACATTGCCAATGCCGCGTGACGCGCCGGTTACGATATAGGTTTGGCCGTTTAGATTGAACATGCTGACTACTCCTTTGGTGCGGGCGGCGGCAGGCGAACCGGCTGGCCAATTGGGTGAACTCGGTATGTTAGTGCGAGCGCGTCGCTTGACGAGGTAACCGCCGTATGAACTTCGCCAGCGGGAATGATTGCGCTCATACCTGCAGTAAGCAATTGGTCTGCTCTGCCATCAATCCGCAAGTATGCCTCACCGGTTAGAATATAGAGGAATTCCTCGGTTGGGTGGTAATGGCGCGGCAGGGTAGTGTTTGCCGGGATGGTAACACGCGATATCAGTACTTCATGACCAGTGACGCCAGTAATGGGAGATTTTATCAGGTTTTCAGCCGAAAATTTCACCTCCTGAGCCACCGCCGGTAACCCAATCAATAGAAGGCAGAACCCTAGAAAAAATTGCTTAAACATGTTTGTTATCCTCTTGATGCAACCCCGGCCGGGCTATCGCTGTATGGCGAGTTTATCAAAACTAACCCAACAACCCGGTGCCGGAAAGGATAGTTTCGATAAAAACTGGATCATGTTAACAATCGACCTTTGACGGGAGAGCGATAATGAAGTTTGCACTAATCAGGTTTGTTCAACTTGTCGGCCTTTCGTTATTGCTGGCGGGTTTTGCCGCGCAATCAAACGCGGGCGAGCCCGGTGATGTACCACCCATGCCAGTGCCTCATGCAAACAACGCAGTTGCGCAGATTATGCTCGACGGCCAAACAATGATTTTCAGTTTTATGGGCCTAAAGCCCGGTAAAACCTACACGGATATCAGTCGGCAGGTATATTCTTATACAGAAGGCGCCAACATATGGCAGCGTTTGCAGGATGTGCCGGTCCCGGAAGGGCGATTAGCAGCAACTGCGGTTGGGCTTGGAGGAGCGGTTTATCTTTTTGGCGGCTACACGGTTGCGCAAGACGGCAGCGAAGTCTCGGCCCTTGAGAATTTCCGCTATGACGCGCGCACCAAACACTATGATCCGCTCCCGGCGATGCCCGTACCCACGGATGATGCTGTCAGTTTTGTTTATGCAGATCGCTATATCTATCTGGTGTCAGGCTGGCACAACACCGGTAACATCCGCGATGTGCAGGGATATGACACCGTTGAAAACAGTTGGTTTAAGGCAACAGACTATCCGGGCAGCCCCGTGTTCGGGCACGCGGGCGGCATTGTTGGAAACCAGTTTGTGATTGCAGACGGGGTGGCGGTGTTTGGCACGCGGGAAGGCGGGGATCGTCGGTTTGAAACTGTCAATGAAGGCTGGATGGGCACCATCAACCCGGATAATCCCGCCGAGATAACCTACCGCCGATTGCCGCAATTACCGGGGCGCGGCAACTACCGCATGGGCGGCGCGGGCGACGTTGAAGGCAACCGCGTGCTGTTCGTCGGCGGCACGTCCAATGCCTATAATTATGACGGTATCGGCTACAACGGCAACCCTTCAAAGCCGACAGCCCATGTATTCGCTTGGGATTTTGTGAAAGATGTCTGGGTGGCATACCCAAATAAACCAGTGCCAAGTATGGACCACCGAGGCTTGGTTAAACTGTCAGGAAAATGGTTTACCATCGGCGGTATGGTTGGGGTGCAGGAAGTGACTGGAAAAACTTTATCAACAACGAAATGATGGTCCCGGATATCTAAGGCTTAGCGCTGCTTGAGACATTCACAAGTTTCCAGGTTCCAGTTCGTTTTGACCAAACTTGTGTTCCTGCGCCAGAAGCATTGACGGTTTCCCCCGATTTCAAAACAACCTCTGCGGTATATTCATTCATCAAGATCGCAGTATTTGGGTCGATGATATCGATTTTTACCTTATCGAAAGTAAGGCTCTGATAGCGTTGAATATATTGGACCTGCGGCAGATACATTCCCTTAAATGCAGCAAACGAATGCAAAACGGTGCCGTCTTCATTGAGGGCAGAAAATGTATCTTCGTCAAAATATGAGAAATATTTTTCGTGATTTAGTGCTTTGACCGCCTCGGCGAGCCCTTCAAAAGCAAGACCGACTTCTACTGAATGTTCTTGTTTGTTTTGGTTTATCAACGGCTGTTCCTTGGGGCTGCACGCAGACAGCACAATCAAGCTCACTAGCGCAATAGTAGATAAATTGCGCATAATACTAAACCTACAACCCCACGTCCCAGCAGTCTTTGATCACCACTTTCTCGATCCAAAGATCAGACCAGCGGTCTTTCTTCTGGTCTGCGGATAGTTCTTTGGGGTTACTTTTTCGCGCAGCCGGAAATTCTGCTCGCTCCAACATGCAATTGGCATTCACAGCGCCTTTGCGGTGGCCGTCAATATCGCAGGTAACGGCCGGCACAACACCGCAGCGCTGGCACAACCAAAAGCGCGCCGTGTCGCTGCCCTGTTCGAACAGGTTTATCGCCGCTTCATTCTGAATTTCAATCTCAAGAGTGGCATTCGGCGTTGATGCCCACGCTGCACCGTGCATAGTGCAATAACCACAGCCGCATTCACGCGGGACTGTTTCAGCAAAGGGTTCCTCTGTCTTAACGGTCACGGTTATATTGCCGCAATAACAACTGCCTTGATGCACGCCCATGCCAATAAACCCTTATGATCAAATAATTGTTGATACTATAGGGGCATTTACCACTGTTCAACAGCGTTAAATCTGCTAAGAAAGGGCCAAATGCCGCCGCTTCTAGTATGTGGCTCTATAATTCAACCACCCCAAGGTTTACGGGACAGATCCAGAGGTAATCATGGCTGGCCATTCCAAATTCAAAAACATCATGTACCGCAAGGGCGCGCAGGACCAAAAGCGCTCCAAACTGTTCTCACCGTTCAGTCGGGAAATCACCGTTGCTGCCAAAATGGGCGGCCCTGACATGGACAGCAATCCGCGCCTGCGCCTTGCAGTAACAACCGCGCGTGCCCAGAGCATGCCCAAAGACAATATCGAGCGCGCCATCGCCAAAGCAGATGCCAGCGACGCTGAAAATTATGATGAAATGCGCTATGAGGGATACGGCCCCGGCGGCATTGGTGTGATTGTGGAAACACTAACCGATAACCGCAATCGCACAGCATCAGACGTGCGCACGATTTTGGCCAAAGCTGGCGGTAATTTGGGTGAAACAGGCTGTGTAGGCTTTATGTTCGAGCGTGTCGGCGAGATTATCTACCCTGCGGACATAACTGATGCTGACAGCATGTTTGAAGCCGCACTTGAAGCAGGCGCGGAAGAAGTTGAAAGCGACGATGACGGTCACGCGGTCTACTCCGGCGCAACCGACTTGCACGCCGTTATGTCGGCCCTTACCGAAGCGCTAGGCAGCGAGCCGAAAAGTGCAAAACTGATTTTCAAGCCCAAAGAGCCCATGGAGCTAGACAAAGACGCTGCAGAGAAATTGATGCGGCTGCTCGACACGCTTGATGACAACGACGACGTTCAGACCGTGTATGGTAACTATGATATTCCGGCTGATGTTATGGCAGCGCTCTCTGAAGAATAAGCCGAGAACACCACATTTTTAGGGGATTTTCATGCGCCTTCTAGGCCTTGATCCTGGACTACAGAAAACCGGTTGGGGCGTTGTTGAGGCGCAGGGCAACAACTTGCGGCATGTGGCCAACGGCGTGGTTAAATCTGACCCAAAAAAATCGCTGGCGGAACGACTGGTTGAACTTCATATCGGGCTAACAGAGGTCCTTAAGGTTTGGACACCGGATTACTGCGCGGTGGAGGAAACTTTTGTTAACAAAAACCCCACCTCGACGCTGAAGCTGGGGCAGGCGCGCGGTATCGCGATGTTGGTGCCTGCACAAGCCGGGCTGGATGTGGCCGAGTATACGCCTAACCATGTGAAAAAATCTGTGGTGGGGGCAGGGCATGCCGCTAAAGAACAGGTGGACGCGATGGTGCAATTATTATTGCCCGGCGTTGAAATAAATGGACCTGATGCGGCGGATGCGCTTGCAGTTGCCATCTGTCACGCGCATCATATGGCGACCAACGCCAATATTCGGAGAATGAGCCGTTGATTGCGAAACTGAAAGGCCTTGTGGACAGCACAGGCGAAGACTGGGCCATCATTGATGTGCAGGGCGTTGGCTATTTGGTAAGTGGTTCGTCCCGCACGCTTATGGCATTACCGCGCATCGGTGAGGCTGTGGGGCTCCATATCGAAACGATTGTTCGCGAAGACTCGCTCTCGTTATTCGGATTTGCCGACATTCAGGAACGTGACTTGTTTCGTCTGCTAACCAGTGTGCAGGGCGTCGGCGCAAAGGTTGCGCTGGCAATATTGTCAGCGTTGTCACCCACAGACCTACAAAATGCTATCGCCGCACAGGATAAAACAGCAGTTTCGCGCGCCAAAGGTGTTGGCCCCAAAGTGGCAACACGGATTGTTACTGAACTGAAAGACAAAGTGACAGGTCTTGTGTTTCAGCCGAAGGGTGTTCAGATGGCCACTGACACATCTGGTTCGCTGTCTTCAGACACTGATAATTCAGCGGTTGCAGACGCGGTTTCTGCGCTGTCTAATCTCGGATACAAGCCAATGGATGCCCACGCTGCGGTGGCCAGAGTGCTGGGTGACTTGGACGAGGATGCTGATGTTGGCACTATTGTGCCCGCCGCACTGAAAGAATTGAGCGCTCTATGAGTGATGCAGCAAACATGCCCGGCGACGACCGGCTGGTTGAAGGCAAAGAAGCACTCGGTGATGTGATTGATGCTGGTTTGCGCCCGCAGTCCCTCAAGGAATTTATTGGCCAAGAGCAGGCGCGCGAAAATTTACAAGTATTCATCGAAGCCGCACGCACCCGCAGTGAAGCCATGGATCACGTGCTGTTTTTTGGCCCGCCGGGTCTTGGCAAAACAACGCTTGCACAAATTGTCTCCCGTGAACTGGGGGTTAATTTTCGGGCCACTTCCGGTCCTGTTATTACCAAAGCGGGTGATTTGGCCGCGCTTCTGACCAACTTGCAGGAACGCGACGTTCTGTTCATTGATGAAATCCACAGGTTAAACCCTGCGGTG
>JAJFIU010000142.1 GCA_021774695.1 Alphaproteobacteria bacterium
CCTCGACACCGTTGTAATCCAGATCGTAAACATTATCGACGCCCTGCACAAACATGGCCAAACGCTCGAGCCCGTATGTCAGCTCGCCGGAAACAGGCTTGCACTCAAAGCCGCCAACCTGTTGGAAATAGGTGTATTGGCTAACTTCCATGCCGTCGCACCATACTTCCCAGCCAAGGCCCCACGCACCCAATGTCGGGCTTTCCCAGTCGTCTTCGACAAAGCGGATATCGTGCAAACGCGCATCAATGCCAATGGCCTCAAGGCTGCCCAGATACAATTGCTGCATTTCAGCCGGGCTTGGCTTCAAAATAACCTGAAACTGATAATAATGCTGTAAGCGGTTGGGGTTTTCACCGTAACGGCCATCGGTTGGGCGACGGCATGGCTGCACGTAAGCTGCTTTCCATGCCTCTGGCCCCAGCGCCCTGAGTGTGGTTGCCGGGTGGAAAGTGCCAGCGCCCATTTCAAGGTCGTAAGGCTGCAAAATCGCACAGCCCTGATCGGCCCAATAAGACTGCAATGTCAGGATCATTTTCTGAAACGGCATCGCCGTCGGTGCGGCGGTGGGTGAAGGCGCGGTAGACTGGGTCATTTCAAAGGTTTCAACCGTTTGGATTTGGCTAATTTTGAGGCAACCTAGCGGGATGGCCGCGGACGGTCAAGCAAGCTTTGCCCCTGTATAATTAATCCCGGATATTTAGGACAAACAATCCCGCAAAGTTAGGCGGTTTTTGGTCAGAATTTTCGCCCTATTCCGTCAATACAATCGGTGCGCCTCTTGTCACCACAAATGTATGCTCAAACTGAGCACCAAAACCGCCCTGCGCCAACCGAAGGGTCCAGCCGTCAGTGTCTTCTGCATATTGGTGACTTTTGGTCGCCAAAAATGGTTCGATTGTGATCACTTGGCCTTCTTTAAGGCGTGTCCGCTCGCTCGGGTAATAAATGTTCGGCACAGACGGCTCTTCGTGAATCCAGCCGCCAACACCGTGGCCGTTCAGTCCTTCGATGACCTTGAGGCCGTATTTCTTGGCTTCGCGCTCAACTGCCTTGCCGACAACATTAACCGGTTGTCCGGCGCGCGCGGCAAACATCCCCTTGCGCTGTGCGTCCTTGGTGGCCTTCAATAGAGTTTTTAGTTCGTCAGCTACTTCCCCGACCGGGAAACTGGCACCGGTGTCGCCGAAAAAACCATCTTTTTCAGCGGATACATCGATGTTAACCAGCTCGCCTTCTTTAAGCGGAATATCAGACGGAATACCGTGCGCAATGGCATCGCCGACCGAAATGCAAGTGTGGCCGGGAAAATCGTACGCCAAAATGGGCGCAGACTTCGCGCCGCGTGCAGCCAGCATTTCACCTGCCATAGTATCAAGTTCACGCGGCGTGACGCCCGGGCGCACTTTTGCCCCCATCGCCCGCAATATATCGCGGCAAATCGCACAAATTTCACGAAGTTTTTCTAATTGTTCTGGGCCATCAACGGTCACTTGAGATCGCCCTGCTCTCGGATACGTTCATGGTGCTGGATCACTTCACGAATGATAAAATTGAGGAATTTTTCGCTGAATTCGGGATCAAGTTTGGCGCTTTTCGCCAAATCCCGCAAGCGAGCAACCTGTTCCTGTTCGCGGCTTGGGTCAGCAGGTGGCAGGTCATGCTCTCTTTTATAAAAACCAACCGCCTTGGTAATTTTAAAGCGTTCGGCCAGCATAAACACCAGTGACGCATCAATGTTATCGATGCTTTCGCGGTAGTATTTCAATTGGGCTTTATGTTTTTCGTCCAACGGATATTTCCTTCACATAGATCGTTTAAAGCCCAAATTTGTTCCAAATTAGCCGTTCTTCGACCGCTGAGATGATACCGTACGGCAAATCAATCATACCACCTGACATGCCAGCCTGCATGTCACTATTTTGCTTCAATCCGAGCAAAGAACCAAACCGGCCTTTCTTCTCGCCCAGCAGTTGAAACTTCACTTTGTCGCCGAAACGGTCGCGCATTACCCCTCGCAGATCGCCCAGATCATCGATAAGACCCAGCTTCACTGCCTCGTGGCCAGTGAACACTTCCCCGGAGAATATTTTACCGCGCAAACCCTTCAATCGTTTACCTCGGCGGTCGCGAACCATTTTCTTGAAATGTTCGTGAATTTCGTTTTGCATTTCCCTTAGGCGCGCCACGTCTTCGGCTTTTTCCTCAGAGAAACTGTCGAGCATGGCCTTGCTTTCGCCCGCAGTATAAAGCCTGCGCTCCACGCCGATCTTGGCGATAGCATCTTTGAAGCCAAAGCCAGATGAGACAACGCCGATACTACCGATCAATGACGATTCGTTGGCGTATATCTCGTCGCCCGCCAATGCCAGCATATAACCGCCCGAGGCCGCGACATCTTCCGCAAATGCCAGAACCGGCACATGTTTTTCAGCGGCTAGATCGCGGATACGCTTGGTGATCAACGCCGATTGCACCGGCGATCCGCCCGGTGAATTAATCAACAAGGCAACAGCGGAAAGGCCGGGCGTAGAAAAAGCCTCGTCAATTCGGTCAGCAAACCCAGCCAGGTTCACTGCCTGTTTAAAGCGCCCACCGGCTGCAATAACGCCGTACAAGGGCAGCACAGCCACCTGCGGCGGAGGATCGCCAAAAATCGAACGCCTTACCCGAAATAAAAATTTCTTAATCTTGCCCGCCATCAAAGTCCCTCAGTGTATATTCTAAATAATATTTTGAATTGGCCAGTGATTAGCCGCTTTGCTGCGATCTCGCAAAGCTTTTCAGGCAATATAGGCGATGGGTGAACAAAATCCGTTCAATCCAGTGGCAGTGCGGCACCATCCCACAGTATTTTACGGGCCTCATCGGTATAACGGTCCACCGCACCGTGAAGTGCTAGCCCGGGCAGAAGTTGCGCAGCGCCGTGGATGCCCTTGCGCCCTTGAATGATCACCCGTTTTGCCGGCGCCCCCAACCGCGGCCACAGCGGCAATATCTTCAAATCCCCTACTCGCCGGTACAAATACGAAATAACTTCGTCGATCCGGTCTGCCCGATAAACGATCGACAGGGTACCGCGGTTTCTTACATTATAAATGCTGAATTTAATCCAGTCGGCCAATGTTGCGGCCGAGTCCATATGAGCAAGGCCCTTATTTTTCTCCGGCGGTCGGATGGCTTTTCCTTTCGCCAAGTAGGGCGGATTTATCATTACATGGTCGTAGGTTGCCTCTGGCCCGGAAAGATCGGTTACACATTGGCGGCCAACGGAGACGAAATCACTTAAATCATTGTAGGTAATATTCTGCCGTGCAAGATCGATCATCGATGGCTGAATATCAATGCCGTAGACCTTCACGCCAGGCAAGCGGCGAGCAAGGCACAAAGCTGCTCCAGCAGATCCAACACCAGCTTCAAGAACAGTCTCACCCGGTTTTGCTGGTATCGTAGCTGCCAACATAACCGTGTCCATTGATACCCGGTAGCCATCACGCGGCTGGATCAAACGAACGGCACCGCCGAGAAAATCATCGATTGTTGTATTTGAGCGATCTGATCCGCTGCTTTGTTGGTCCGCGCCCCGTTTTTTTGCCGTCTTCACCATAAGTTTTATTGCTT
>JAJFIU010000143.1 GCA_021774695.1 Alphaproteobacteria bacterium
ACAGGTCTGATGGAAGTCGCGCTGCGCGACTATAACGCCGATGACAAAATTGCCTACGGGCGGTTGCTCGGTGGTTCGGTCCATAATTTCTGGCAGGACGAGAAGAATGTGCGCGGTGTGTGGCGGCGCGCTTCGCTTCGCTCCTACAAGTCCGGCAACCCGCGCTGGATCAATTTGATGGATCTGGACCAGATCTCCCACGACGAAGGCGAAAACTGGGTTCTCAAGGGGCGCAAATGTCTGGCACCTGATTTTGGTCGCTGTCTGGTCGAACTTTCCCGCGGCGGCGGCGACGCGGTTGTTACACGCGAATATGATGCCGTGATGAAACGCTTTGCTGGCAGGTTTATAACCGATGAAGCAAAACAGGAAGTGGTCTGGATCGACTCTAATACAGTGCTGATTGGCACAGACTACGGCGATAGCAGCATGACCGAGTCTGGCTATCCTAATCAGGTGCGTGTCTGGAAACGCGGTTTTGACCTCGCCACTTCAAAAATGGTTCACGAAGGCGATCGAAGCGATGTTGGCAGTTACCCGTTTGCCAGTCACCGGGCTGACAGTACCTATGTAGGCATTAGGCAGGCGACGAGTTTTTTCACCAATATCCTCCATATTTATGACCCTGAAGACGAGGAAATGCGCAGGCTTGACCTGCCACGCGCCATCGATTTTAAAGGCATTTTTGGTCATGACGTTATTATCCAACTGCGCAAAAACTGGCGCATCTCAGGCCGCGACATTCCCGCAGGCGCGCTTGTATCGGTCAATATTGCAGATGCATACGGCGGAACGACTGGTGCCAATTTGAAGGTTATTTTCACGCCCGGTGAGCGCAGTTCAATTGACGATGTTCAACTGGGCAAGGACCGGATGTTCCTGAGCGTACTTGAGGATGTGAGCGGAAAATTATACTCGGTTCAACCATCCAATAAAGGCTGGGATGTGACCGAAATTGCCGTTCCCGCCAACGGATCGCTCAATATAGTCAGCGCAGACGAATGGTCTGACACCGCCTTTCTTAACTATGAGAATTTCCTGCAACCAGATTCGTTATACGTGGTTGAACGAGGCCGCGCACCTGAGTTGCTTCAATCATTGCCTGCCCGCTTTGAAGCAGACGGCCTGGTTGCCGAACAAAAGTTCGCCGTCAGCAGCGACGGCGCTCAAATACCCTATTTCCTGATCCGAAAAGCGGACACCGAAATGAACGGCACCACACCGACCATGCTGTATGGTTACGGCGGTTTCGAAATATCTATGACACCGTCGTACCTGGCAGGCTTTGGCAAACTATGGATTGAAAACGGCGGTGCATATGTGATCGCTAACATTCGCGGCGGCGGTGAGTTTGGCCCCGCGTGGCATCAGGCTGCACTGAAAGAAAACCGCCAGCTTGCTTTCGATGATTTTATTGCTGTTGCCGAAAACCTGATCTCAACCGGCCTTACATCCGCCCGGCATTTAGGCATCCGGGGCGGCTCCAACGGTGGCTTGCTTGTGGGTGCCGCTGTTACCCAGCGCCCTGACCTTTTCAATGCAGTTATTTGCGCTGTACCTCTGCTGGACATGATGCGCTACCACACTTTGTTGGCTGGCGCGTCCTGGGTTGGTGAATACGGCGACCCAGACATACCGGCAGAACGCGAGTATATTCGCGCTTATTCGCCCTACCAGAATGTGGATGCAGACGCCGACTACCCGGAGATGTTTATCTACACGTCCGCCAAAGATGACCGGGTGCATCCGGGCCATGGCCGTAAGATGACCGCTCGCCTGATGGAACTGGGCAAACCGGTTCTGTTCTACGAGAATACCGAAGGCGGCCACTCGGCGGCGGCAAACCTCAAGCAACGCGCCTACACCGATGCATTGCAAGCCGTTTATGCGCTGAGAAAATTGAGCGACAGGCAAGAAAACCCGACAAATTAAGAAGGTCCATTTCTATATGTTCAAAAAACTATTCGCCGCAACAACGCTCAGCGCGTTGATGATTGCGCCGCAAGCTTTGGGTGAAGACGCACACGCTGGCATGCCTTTCGGTGCCAAAGCACTGGAGATATACAAAACAGCCGTCGAGATGAAATCGACCAAAAACCACGGTGAAACCCCCAAACTCGCCCGTTATTTGGCTGCAGAGTTTGAAAAAGGTGGTTTCCCTGCAAGCGATATTCATGTCGCCGAGGTTGCTGGCACGGCTGTTCTTATCGTGCGGTACCGCGGTGATGGGTTATCAGGCAAAAGGCCAATCAGTATTTCCGCCCACATGGATGTGGTTGAAGCGAAAGCTGAAGACTGGGTACGCGACCCCTTTACGCTTATCCAGGAGGACGGTTACTTTTTTGGCCGCGGTACTGCAGATGACAAGTTGGGCATGACATCGGTAACGGTTAACTTCCTGCGCTTGAAGGCCGAAGGCTGGGTGCCAAACCGCGATCTGATTATTGCGTTTTCAGGCGACGAGGAAACCGGCATGCGCTCCACGCGGACGCTTGTGAACGAGTTTCGCGAGCTGACCGACAGTGAATTTGTACTGAACGCTGATGCTGGCGGTGCCACGGTCACCTTGGATGGGAGCACACCGGCAAGCTTTCGCATGCAGGCGGCGGAGAAAACCTATGCGTCGTGGGAAATAACGGTCACAAACCCCGGCGGCCATTCAAGCAGGCCCCGCGACGACAACGCCATCTACGAACTGGCGGAAGCCCTGATCAACATACGAAACCACAAATTTCCAGTGCGTTACAATGACCTGACCCGCACCTTTTTCAGAGGCACCGGTGCCAAAACATCCGGTGACTTGGGCAAAGCGATGGCGCGTTTCGCGGCAGACCCAACGGACGAGTGGGCGGTAAAAACACTGCGCGCAGACCCATCTTTTGTTGGCACTACTGGCACCACCTGCGTTGCCACACAATTGCGCGGCGGACATGCACAAAACGCCCTGCCGCAATCGGCGGCAGCCACAATCAATTGCCGTATTTTCCCCGGCATTGGCCTTGCTGAAATCAAGACCACGCTAGAACGGGTGATTGGCAACAAAGATGTGACGTTCAAGTCAGTTTACGATTCCACCGCGACAGACCCATCACCGCTTCGCGCTGACGTGCTGGCCGCCCTGCAAAAAGCTGTGGATAATAAATTTCCGGACCTTGAAATTATTCCGTTCATGTCATCGGGCGGTACAGACGGCAAGCACTTCCGGGCAGCAGGCATCCCAAGCTACGGCGTGAACGGTGGCTATCACCGAGCAAATGATGTCAACGCACACGGCCTGAACGAGCGGATTTTGGTGCAGACCTTTTATGATAATTTGGCGCACTGGTATGTGCTGTTGAAAGCCATTGCGGGGTAACCGGTTAAAATTAAAGCCTCAGATTTATTTCGCTTTCATTTTGGTGTGCAAATTAACAATTGAACCATGCAGCATCCGCGTTACAGTCTCCCCAATCAAATTTAAGGGGTAGACGATGTTGAAAAAACTGATGACTGGTGCCGCTGTTGCGGCACTTATGCTAGCACCGCAAGCAATCGCTGAAGACGCACACAAAGATATGCCGTTCGGTGCCAAAGCACTGGAAATATATAAAACTGCCGTTGAGATGCGCTCAACCGCCAACCACGGCGAGACGCCAAAACTGGCGCGCTATCTGGCAGAACAGTTTAAAAACGGTGGCTTTGCCGAGGAAGACATAACGGTTTTCGAACTGGAGGGCACGGCTGGTCTTGTTGTGCGTTACCGCGGTGACGGATCATCGGGCAAAGCACCTATCAGCATTTCCGCCCATATGGATGTGGTGGAAGCCGACCCCAATGATTGGGAGCGCGACCCCTTCACCCTTATTCAGGAAGACGGCTATTTCTTCGGCCGCGGCACTGCAGACGACAAGCTGGGCATGACGGCTGTCACCGT
>JAJFIU010000144.1 GCA_021774695.1 Alphaproteobacteria bacterium
TTTCTGATGGGGGCGAACCAGGATCGACGTGTATTGAAAGTTGTATGCTTTTCGCTCGGTAAGGCTACCGCCGTAAAGGACCAAATTTGATAAATGCTAACGACAACGACGTCGAGTTCGCAGTTGCAGCGTAAGCTGTCATTGTAAACTACATTTATTTAATTCCTGAGGGTTGACGCTTTCAGGTGGGGGATGGGCCACCTAGCAACAGAACGGCCCACTTTTCCTATTGTTCAATCTTCCTTTGCACCAAAGAGATCAAAGGCCAAACCTGACTTTGGACCTGACCTTCTAGCTGGCCCGCAAAGATTACTTCATACAGAATTTCCAATCTGCCGGGCACACTTCATCCTCAGGGATATTGTTGATCGCAGCGTCCAGTTCAGCAGGCGTTAACACCCGCCCACTATGGGCTGCAGCAAAATAGTCAACATCCAGTTTATGATCCGCAAACATCTTCTTAAAAGCACTTAACCGTTCGCTTCCGCTGGGTACTCCCGCCTCCTGGCGTGAAAAAAATGTGTCTGCTGTAAACGCGATTTTTGCGCTAGGAATGTAACTAACCAACAGATGACTGGTGTGGCCAGTGGGGAAATCCACAACCATTAGCTTGCCGCCAGCAACACTGCCTGAACCGTCCACAATGACAAATTTGTCATCTGCAAGCGTCACGCCAGCGCTTTCCCGGATGGCATTTACATGTTCTTTTACCGTGACAAAGACCGCACCCAGTTCTGCTGCTTCCTTCATACCGCCTAGGTGATCATTATGATGGTGACTGACCACCTGAAACTTAAGCCGCTTGTCCACGCCAGCAAAAGCATTAACTGCTTCAAGCCGGTCTTTAAGACCCCTGTAACCGCCAGAGGCGATAAAATAATCGCCCGCATCAACAAAAATGGAAAAGCCCCAATTTTGCCCCGCAAGATAAACACCGTCGGCCAATTTGTTCACCGTCATTTTTGAGAAATCAATGGTGGGCTTTTCTTCACCGTAGCCAACCGGCAAGTCGAACACGGCCGTTACCTCAGGGTTAAACTTGACCGCACGTGCAGTCACAACCTCAAACGGCTGGCCGCCGCGTGTAACATATGTGCTGGCTGCATAGGTTATACCATCTTGGCGTTTATACCCTGAAAATTGGTAGTTAAAATATTGCCCCTCCACCCAATGCGAGCGCTGCATCTTTGAAATCCGTCCGCTCTCACTTTCGATATACAATGTCATTCTAGGAAACCCATCCGCCTGAAACGATATTTTTCTGTGCGCCGCACCGTCGTAATTTTCTTCGCCCTGATAAACTGCGTCGGCGCGCTCGTCGGCAATCATCCGCGCAAGAACTGTATCAAGCAGCCAGGAAACACGCCTGTCGGCACTTGAATATGTAATCCCACTATTTTCAGTCAGCGTTCGTGCCGTATGATCAATCGAATAGCCCTGCGTGCCGTCAAAAATTTGATGTTGAAGGGAAATGTTTGGCTGGCTACCGCGCACCCATTGCAGGGCTTTCCGGCGGTTTTCAAAGTCTACTGTTACCAGCGCATTATAATGTGCCAAGTCAATTTCGTTAGGGCTAAAGCTTTGCCCATAACGAAACCCCTTGGAGCGGTCGTTAATACGCAGTGTTTTAACCTCCAACAGCGCATCGCCGCCGTATGCTGCAACAATCTTGTCAATCAACGCATCCTCTGCGTCGCCTGCCAAGCCGGCTGGCGCCAATAAAGCCAGGCAGCATACTACAGCCAAAAATTTACCTTTGATTTTCACTATAAATCCTCTGTTTTCCATGCATCGCCCGCTACTGTCTGGCGATGTTAGGTGAAATTGTTCGAGAGCCCTAACACTCAAAAAAAAGGGCTTCGCAAAGCCCCTTTCACTTTATTGTCGTATTTTCTATTCGGAACAAATATTTCGGTTGGCTGGGCAACGAACTTCGCTATAGCCTTCAGTCGCTGCCCTAAGGTCCTGCATCGTCAGCTGACGAGTGCCGTGAGCCCCAATAAAGCCGTCAATGTCCAAATTCAATGCTTCAACTGCAGTTCTAAAACTAGCCATATTGTTATTTGCAGGCGGCAATCCTTCTTCCAGATTGGTGCTGAAGTGATCGGCGCTAAACACAAGCCTCATCTCAGGGATATAAACCAATAAATAATGGTCCGAGTGGGTGGTAGCTATATCAAAAACCTGCACTTTCCCATTTGCGAAAGTGCCATCGCCGGTCACGAGTTCAAACCGACTATCAGGCAGCGCATTCGCCATTTGGCCCTGAATGGGAGCCACATGCTCTGCGACGGTGACAAAAGTTGCTCCCAGCGTCGCCGCCTCTGCCATTCCGCCGATATGATCCGCGTGGTGATGGGTTACAATCTGTTGCTTAAGTGGTTTATCAACACCAGCCGCGGCCTTCACGGCGTCAAACCGCGCTGTCAACCCGGCATAACCACCGGCGGCGACAAAGTGATCTCCTGCATCAACGAAAATCGAAAACCCACCATTTTGCCCGGCGTAATACACTCCGTTGGTCAGTTCGCGAACCATCATTTCTGATGTATTGATGTTGGCACCCGGCACGCTGTACTCTTCTGGCAAAGCAAACTCATCAGAAACATCACCGTTCACACGAATTGAGCGATCAACAATCATTGTATTGGGTTGGCCAGCAACCAAGAAGCTGGATTGGCCTGCATATGCCACGCCATCCTGCATTTTGTGATCGTTAAACACATAATGCAATGTGCCTACGGCTGGATTTTCCCGGGTCATTTTGGAGATAAGTCCGCTTTCCTTATCAACATAAATAGTCAAATCCGGGCTTCCCAGCATCGGAAACGTCATCGTTTCATGCATCCGATTTCGGTATTTTACGTCTTCGCCGCTAACTGCGTTGTCTTTATTGTTCAGCAAAACCAACACAAGCGTGGTGTCAAATGTCCGCAAGCTACCACCACCAATTCCATCGAAGGTCAAATTTGCATTCACGGCACTGGTGCGTGCGCCGTGATTGATTGCATAACCGGCTTCACCGTCAAAAACCGCCTGGTTCAGAAAAACTCCGCCACGATTCTTGTTCCAGCTTTCGAAACTCTTTCGTTGGTTTTCAAAATCAATAACCAATTTGGTTTTACTGGTCGCGATATCGGTTTCTGTTGCACTAGGGCTTTGGCCAATTGCGATATTACGAATGCCGCTTTCAATACTTAGAGACTTTGCCTTGGTAAGCGCGTCACCGCCGTATGCCGCGACAATTTTTTCGATAAGTGCGTCTTCGCGGTCGCCTGCCAAAACGGCTGGTGTCAAAATCGCCAAACAACTCACCGCTGCTAATAATTTATTTTTTATTTTCATTCTTAATCCCTATTTTACCGCGCATGTGTAACCTTCTCCTAACCACATAAAGCCAATCACATGCGCACTATGTGTCGTGGCTGACCTTATGTCTGGCTTTGCTGCGGACAATTCAAATGCGATGAGCAGGTCGCCGATCACGACGAAACGTAATATAGTAGCATTCCGTGTGTTAACGTCTGGATACACCGGCCCAACGACCGTTATTATCCTACCAAATGATCTTTTACCTTCACGTTATGATTTGCAGCGTTTATAACAAAAACCACAGTTTCTAACATCAGAGCCACAGCAATGACTGAAAGCTATATTGACTATGACGCCAAGGTGCAGGATGCACTTAGAAGCGTCGTTAAAACGGTATTGAAAGACGCAGAGCGTGATGGCCTTCAAGGCGACCATCATTTCTATGTGGCTTTCAAAACTCAGGCAGAGGGCGTCGACATCCCTGCTCATTTGGCAAGTCGGTTTCCAGACGAAATGACTATTGTCCTTCAACATAAGTTTTGGGGGCTTGCCGTTCACGAAGACCGATTTGAAATTGGACTGTCTTTCAACCAAAAGCCCGAACATCTTATCGTTCCGTTTGAAGCAATTGTTGGCTTCGTGGATCCAAGCGTGCAGTTTGCTTTACAATTTCATGACGAAAACGACGGCTCCGAAGGCGAATCGGTGGCCAATCCTGAAGTGATACAAAGCAACGACATTTCCGGCGATGACAGCGGCATGTTCATCGTAGATGACACGGAAGCTCAGGAAGAGACCGCAGAAGAAGGCGTAACGTTGGGAGATGCTGTACCTCAGGACAATGTTGTGACACTGGACGCATTCCGAAAAAAATAGCTGGCATATCGCTGCCAACTAATCCGGTGCAATCAACTGAACGCCATCCCTAAAAAGAGTGCAACATGACTGAATGGACTTACTCAAAGACCTTCCAACTGAGCGGAGACGATACTCCGTACCGAAAATTAACCTCGGACCATGTCTCAACGCTGGAGATAGACGGCAAACAAATTCTGAAGGTTGAAGATGCCGCTCTTGAGATACTCACACGCGAAGCTATGTCCGACATTGCTCACTTACTGCGCCCCGGTCACCTGCAACAACTGGCAAATATTCTAGAGGACGATGAAGCAAGCGACAATGACCGGTTTGTTGCAACTGAACTGTTGAAAAATGCCAATATTGCTGCAGGACGCGTTCTACCCGGCTGCCAGGATACCGGCACCGCCATTGTTGTTGGCAAAAAGGGTCAATTGGTCTGGACAGACGGTGACGATGCCGCGCCTATTTCCAAAGGCGTTATGCGCACATACACCGAAACTAACCTGCGATACAGCCAGATGGCCCCGCTTTCCATGTACAAGGAAGTTAATACCAAAAACAACACCCCAGCCCAAGTCGATATTTATTCTGACACCGGTAATGAATATCATTTCCTTTTTCTGGCCAAAGGCGGCGGCAGCGCCAATAAAACATTCCTGTTTCAGCAAACACCGGCAACTTTGCGTGAAGACCGTATGCTGGCCTTCCTGGACGAAAAAATCAGGACTTTGGGCACTTCGGCTTGCCCACCCTATCATTTGGCGGTTGTCATTGGTGGACTATCGGCGGAGCAAAACCTGGCCACGGTAAAGAAAGCGTCTGCCCGGTATCTGGATACCCTCCCGACAACCGGCGATGAAACCGGACGCGCATTCCGTGACCTGGAAATGGAAGAAAAAATCCACAAAATGACCCAAAATATGGGCATTGGAGCGCAGTTTGGTGGTAAATATTTTTGCCACGATGTGCGAGTTATTCGCCTTCCTCGTCACGGTGCCAGCTTGCCAGTGGGAATCGGCGTATCATGCTCGGCCGACAGGCAAATAAAGGCTAAAATTACCGAAGACGGCGTATTCCTTGAGCAGCTGGAAAATGACCCGGCAAAATACCTGCCTGAAATCACTGAGACTGACGTAACCACAGAAGTTGTCAAAATCGACCTCAATCAGCGGATGCCTGATATTTTAGCGGCTCTGAGCAAACACCCGATCAAAACGCGGCTGGCATTGTCTGGAACAATAGTAGTTGCCCGGGATTTGGCACATGCCCGTATTCAACAAATGATCGAAGACGGCGAAGAAATGCCTCAGTATTTCAAAGATCATATCATCTATTACGCAGGCCCCGCCAAAACACCTGAAGGGTATGCGTCTGGCAGCTTTGGCCCAACCACAGCTGGCCGTATGGACGGTTATGTAGCACCATTTCAACAATTGGGTGCCAGTTTGGTTAGCTTGGCTAAAGGCAATCGTTCTCGTGCTGTCAGCAAGGCCTGCGCAGAAAACGGTGGCTTCTATCTGGGCTCAATCGGTGGACCCGCAGCAATTCTTGCCCAAAACAATATCACAAAAGTCGAAGTTCTTGATTTTGAAGACCTCGGAATGGAAGCTGTTTGGAAAATTGAAGTGAAGGACTTTCCTGCGTTTATCGTCATGGACGACAAAGGGAATGACTTTTTCAAAGACGTTTGATCTGTTATTGTTAGGCGCGAGAATAGGATGCTCACCATCCGGATTGTTGGTGAGACATGGGGGACAGTCACATGGATTATGTTTTTCGAGCAGCTCAGAAAAGCGATGCGGTTAGTTGCTTTGAGTTGGTCAGAGAATTGGCCCAAAATGATGGGCTCGGTGACTATCTTCAGATAGACCAAGCCACATTCACAGAGGCAGCCTTTGGCCCCTCACCCAAGTTTGAAATTCTTGTTGCGGATTTGAACGGCGAGATTGCCGGTGTCGTGACCTATTTTCGTCACTTTCACATTTGGTTCGGCGAAAATCTGATCGAAATCGATGATCTGTTTGTCAAACATTCCGCCCGCGGACACGGAGTTGGCAAAAGATTATTATTGGAAATTGGCCAACTCGGTAAAAAAGAAAACGTCCATGTAAAATGGACCATCACCACCAACAATGTTCGGACAATTCATATGTATCGTCGCATGGGAATAGATTATAATCCCAGAGGACTTTGCCTTTGGGCACCAGGGAACATTCCCGAACTAGAAGCATGACTGCTACGGCCCCTTAGGGCATAGTCAATTCAAATTCCTCCATTGCCAGAGAAACACCATTTACCTTTATCTCAAGCGCATGCGTTCCGGGATAATATTTCCTCGTTGTGATGGGTTTAATTGCATGCTTTCGAACCGCCGACAGCGACGGTGATTTAACCGCCTGTTTATCCACCCATTTAAAAACCTTGGGGGACGTAGAACCATTAGCTTTTACGAAATGAACAACATAATCGATCATAAGATTACCGCCTGGTTTCAAACCAGTTAACGACACCGAAAATTCCAGCGATCCTCCATATTGTACAACAGGCGTTGTGATCTGTATTTTCGCGATGGCAGAGCCCACAGCACTATATCCGAATATGCCCAATGCATCAGAATTACCATTTTTAATCAATGACCTACAGGCATGTTTGAGTAATTTTTCACGTGGTTTGCTGGCATCCCTAATCCACTCCTCCGCAGTATTCACAACTGTCTCAGGGTGATCTTTAGCGATGTCATTCAGGTTGTTTGCTACCGAACGGCGCACATATTCTTCCGGGTCATCTTTCAATGCCTCCAATAGTGGCATCACCGGAGCGGGGTTTTGGACGAATTTATGCAATCTCATGCCCCACGGCAAACGCGGACGTGACCCTTCGCTAACCAATCGCCGCACGTGACGGTTTTCATCCGCGGTCCACGCTTGAAACATCTTTAAAGTTAGAACTTCATGTTCGGCCAGAAATGGCCGCACCGCGAATTCGGCAGAAAATCGCTTGGTCATCTCCTTCAGGACTGCCAAAGACTGCTCAGGATACGCCAGCCCGCAATGAGACACCAACTCGGTCAGCGGCCACACAGCAAAGCCTGAAGCTCCCTCATCACTAAACTTTATTTGGTCGCGGTCAGTGTCTTCGCTGGGATGCAAGCTGGCAACCAGTGCCGTGCAACGCTGGTCAAAATTTGTCGGAAGTGTCGCATCCAATGCGTCGCGCACCTGCAATACACGCTGCTTTAACTCCAATTTATCCAATGATTGGGTTGCAAACGCTGTGAATGCTTCTTCTGGGAATTCCGGTGAAACACGCAAAAATATCCGCCCGAGGGCGCTAATAAGGCTTTCGTTGATGAACTCCTTGAACGGTTCCATTTGCCACTCCAGTTTGTTCTTTTTTTGTTCTTATGAGAATTAGCGGTGCCAGTCAACCACCAGAAGTACGCGCAAGTATAGCCCCGACCAGCTTGACCTGCTCCAAACCGAATGCGACATAAGATACATGTATGACATTGAAGATGCGAAACTTAAGAAACATTCGGTAACCATTTCTGGGCACCGAACATCAATATCGCTGGAAGCATGTTTCTGGCGACATTTACGCACCATTGCGCGGGAACGCAATCTTGCGGTCAATGAGTTGGTTCGACAACTGGACGAAGCACGTGCTGGTTCGCTTTCAGGTGCTATTAGGGCATTTGTCCTTCAATCCCTGGAGAAGAATGTTCGCCAGTAGGATCAAGCTCCTGTGCCCGCTTTTCCGCTTCAATGCGCTTTTTTTCAACTTGCCGCGCCCTTAGTTTTGCTAGCAGTGAATTAGCCATGCCAAATACCGCAGCGCCAGGATTTTGCTGAACGCTGTCAGACCGGTCTACCCTCGCCTGCTCAAGCTCGCCAAAGATGCGCGATCTCAGTCGCCTTTCAACGCCCGCTAGTGCGAATTTTTCCAACGCCCGGCTGGTCCAGCGAACATCAGGCGCGGACAATCTCCCCTCATATACAACAGGAATTGTCGGCGCGTCTATTGGCCGTGACAACGATAACTGCCCGCTCATATTTATGAAATCACTGGGAATATTGGCTTGGCCATCCAAACTCAGACTGCCCCAGCCTCCACTAGCAACAATCTCGTCAACCAGCGCGACGCCGTTATCCAACCGAAAAGAGCCGGTAAGGTTGGTGAAATTGGTGTCACCCCCTCGCAGTAAACCACCCACAGACTGCAGGAAGTCAAAGCTGGACGCGCTGTCTGCAATTGTAGAGATCAACTCATTCACCGCCATAAAATGCAGCGAGCCTACACCGCCGTCGAAGCTACCGTCACCGCTAAGGGTCGCCAATACTTCGTCGCCCTCAATAGTCGAAGCGCTCAGATTGAGATTTGTTGACACTGTGCCTGTGAAACCGCTTGATCCTACCAACTGTTTCGCCAACGCGCCCACATCCAAAGACGAGGCGGCTATTGTTGCCAAAACTTCACCTTTTTGGCTGTTTAACTCTATCTTTGCTTGAAGTGCACCGCCATTAAGCATTGCCGATTGGCCAACATTAAACACGCTGCCAGCGTCAGAAAATACGATGCTCGCTGCCGGGGAGTTGATTGTCTGCCCCAACCAACCAATGTTGGCCGCCTTAATTGCCACCGAGCCCTTCAGCGGCAAAGTGGGGCTTTCACTCGTGCCGGTAGCAGATAAAAACCTGCTTAAATCTATATTTGATGCAGAAAGGTCGCCACTTAATACGCCAGTGGTTGTGGAAAGTTCGCCTGCCAAGGCTGCGTCACCGTTTCGCATATCCAGATCAGCAATCTGCCAGTCGTCGGCATCAGCTGTCCACTTCAACCGTAACCTGCGAAGCTGGGATGGGTCCAGATCAACACCGTAGTTGCTGGCCAGCGTGTCAAAATCGCTGGCAATGTCAGCCTGTATGGTTAGCGAAATGTCCGCATCAACGCGGCCCTTGTCATAGGTACCGCTAAAATTCGACTGGCCACCGGCAATCATACCGTTTGCACTGAAAGAGAATATCTCAGCCGCACCATCAATGGTTGCCTGTAAGTTCACCGCATCTCCATCAGAAATCCCGGCCCAGCGGATTGATTTTTCCAGTTCCAGCACGCGGCTGATGTTAGCATGTCGAACAGAACCCTGAAGTCGTGCTCGCCTGTTTTCAGTAGCATCAACGGTACCCGCAAACTCTAGCGCGCCCGCTCCGGTAGCTACGCTCAGCCTGCTCTGCAGTTCCGGTAAGGGACCTGTTGCTGTGATAGTTCCGGACACAGGTTCCCCGTCCGAAAACCGTGACATAAAGGATGCTGCTTCCGGCGCAAGTTTGGCCAATGCTGTCGGGCTCCAATCATTGAAGGTCAGTGATGTTTCGATATCGGATGGCTGACCAGATGTTTCCTGCTTACTGAAAGAGCCGGTTAAACTGCCTCCTTGATGGCCAGCGGAGAAATTCGACAGAGATAACAACCCGTCGCCAACACGGCCAGCAACTGCAACCTGATCAAACGTCCGTTGTAACCACCTGAGTTGTGCAATATCCAAATCAAACTGGATAGCTGTTGCAGGGCCTCCATCTGAAAATTTACTGAATTGTGTCGTTGGCCAGTAGGCGTCCAGATTAAGTTGATCAATATTCAACTTGATCGCGTTGGGAACAAAAGAACCCGTTGACCCTGAGAGCTCTGCAGCAATGGCAGACGTATCTATCGTGCCGGAAACTTCCGACAGGACCCAGACATCGGTGGAAATGGCCAGCCGTCCTTCAATATCCGCCGTACTTAAACGCCCTGCAGGAATTGTTTCAGATAAGTGTAAGCCCAGCCATTCGAAAATCTCCTGAACACCACCTGATTGAAATTTAATTGCACCCACATTGTTTGTTTCGGCGATGTAAGCCAGTCGCGATGCGCCCGGCAGCGTTGCGCGAAGCTGCTGCAACAAAATTTGACCACCCATAAGCGAAATTGATGCTTCAATTTGCTGGGCTAAGCCCCCTTTGTATTCAATGCCCTCAATTGCGATATCAAAGTTGCCCGCCACAGGTAAATAACTTTGTTCGACATTAATATCCTCCGAATTGGAGGCCACTACTTTGTCTTTCCAGCCATCCAGTGCGATAACCCCCAAAGACCCTGTTCCCGTCACATGGTAAGTATTATTTTGTTCGGCTACTGTCAGGTCAACCGCCCCTCGCGTATCGCCTATTGTTAATTGCCGCGAGATAAGCCGGCTGATACCTCGACTACTTCGGTCCAATTGAAGGTCTATACCAAATGGAAGTGTAGGGATTTGACCCACATCTTTTTCGGCCCCCATGACCTGCTGCATGAAGCTCGCTAGAACCGCTAAATTTTGCCCTGACGCCTGAAATCTGCCAGTTGTTTTACCAGTGTCAGAAAGCCTGCCAGAAAATTCCAGTTTGCTGGCAGCCACAGCAATATTAACCCGAACTGACGTCGACCCCGCAGTGCGCGTTGGAACAACTTTACCGGAGAGTGTAATAGCGGAACCTTCGACAAACGCCGATCCTTCCACATCCAGAGGCCCACCCGGCAACTGCCCAGTTAGCGCGACATCAACACCGTCAAAAACCACTTCCTTCGAATTAAGCGGGCGAACAGAAATCGAACCACTTTTTACCCTGAAGCGATCGAGCGATAACAAAGTATTGTCAGTCCCTTCAGCCCCAGTATCCAGTGGTTGCGGCCAGCCCTCTATTGCCCAGCCGTCTGTAGTCTCGATTAACCCCGCCGATAATCCTTCAAACGCCAAACTTTGTATTTCCATCGAGCCTTGCATTAGTGCTGCAAGGCCCAGATGCATATCAATTCGGTCCGCAGTGGCTATCGTGTCATTAAACTCGTTTTGCCTGGGTGATAGGCGAACCGCCTGTGCGGAGACTGTGGGGCGAGGCAGAAAACCGAGGTTCAGGTCACCGGCGAGCTCAACCTGCATACCTAGCCGTTCGCTGACCAGATTGGCGAGCGTGTCGCGGTATTGGTTCCAGTCAACCAGATACAGGCTAACAGAAACCACTCCCAAAATTAGGGTAACCGCTCCAAAAAGGAAGAAAGAGAGAGTTTTTTTCTTCAACTACATATCCGCTCAATAGTTCGACAATAAGAGTATCGAATTAGGAAGTTAACATGATGAATTTGGCAAATATACGACCGATTTACCCTTAACCTTTACCTTAATGATAGCTAAGCTGCCTGCAAAGCATTGGCCTAACAATAAAATACTCGCTAATAACAGCGTCCTTTCAAGGATCATGATGCCCAACCGCGACCGCAGCCCGATCAATTTACTGGTTAGACGCATCCGCGCAAAGATGTTTCGAACCGGCGGCTATGGGTTTGGTGCAATCACCCTGCTCGCGATCATTGTCGGCGTCATCGTCGGATACGCATCAATCGGGTTTTACCTGGCCATTAGCTGGCTTGTCCAATTCACCTTTGGTGTTGACGAAGCCACACTGGCCACAGGTGCCAGCAACCTGGATTGGTGGCATATACTGTTAGTACCCATAGCGGGTGGTTTAGTTGTTGGGCAACTCTTGCGACTGCATAAAAACAAGCAAACAAGTGGTGTGTCGAATGTGATTGAGGCCGCTGCGCTGCGGGACAGCAAAATCGATATCAGAGACGGTGTCATCAGCGCCGCCACAACCATTGTTTCGCTGGGCAGCGGTGCCTCAATGGGCCGTGAAGGCCCGGCAGTTCATATCGGCGCAGCATTGGCATCAACAGTCACACGCGGGCTGGGGTTAAACCCGGCGGCAGCCAGAACCTTGCTGGGCTGCGGTGTTGCGGCAGCCGTCGCTGCTTCATTTAACGCACCTATCGCCGGCGTATTTTTTGCGCTTGAAGTCATCATTGGTCACTATGCCCTTCAAACATTTGCACCAATAGTGATCGCCGCGATCGCGGGCACAGTTGTCAGCCGAATTCATTTGGGAAATTTCCCGGCATTTGAAACCACCGAATATTTCATCGCCAGCTTTTGGGAATTCCCTGCGTTTTTCATTTTGGGGATTGCCTCTGCATTTGTAGCGGTTGCTTTCATGGCCGGGCTAAATTGGGCCGATAAAACCCGAGAAAAAATGCAGGTCATTCCAATCCCACTACAACCAGCATTGGCCGGCCTATTGATTGGGTTATTGGCGTTATTATACCCGGAAATCCTGAGTATCGGTTATGAAGCAACCAGCCGCGCCCTTGACGGAGAATATCAACTCAGTCTTCTGCTGGCTCTGCTCGTTGCAAAAACCATTGCAACAATAATTTCCTACGCAGGCCGGTTTGGTGGCGGTGTTTTCAGTCCGTCCCTGTTTCTAGGTGCCATGGTGGGCGGCAGTTTTGGAATCATTGCCGGAAGCTTGTTCCCGGAACTGACATCAACGCCTGGCCTTTATGCTGTAGTCGGCATGGGCGCGGTTGCATCGGCAGTGCTAGGCGCTCCTATTTCAACAATGCTAATCGTTTTTGAAATAACCGGTAATTACAATGTCACCATCGCCGTGATGATTGCATCAGCAATTGCCAGCATGGTCACCAGCTTGTTTTATCGCCGCTCTTTTTTCCTGATGCAGCTCGCAAATCGGGGCATCCAGCTCGAAGGTGGCAGAGCAACCTATCTCCTCAAATCGGCAACTGTCGGCGAACATATGAGCCGAGACTTTTTTACAGTCCGCGATACAGATACTGTCGAAAAAGCGAGGGATCTGCTGATTGCCCAAGGCGGTGGTCTACTGGTTGTTACCGAAGAAACCGGTAAAATCACAGGTGTTCTCTCGCTAAACCAAATGCCAGCCGAAATATTTGGCCCTGACCAGCCTCGCGGTCATACAGTCGGTGAATACACCCGAGTTCCAGGGTATCTAATCAAAACCAGTGAACCTCTAGAAGTTGCACTCAAACATCTGGATCGAACCGGCGAGGAAGCGCTTCCGGTGGTATCTCCGTCGTTGGAAAATGTTGTTGTTGGGCTTATCCGGCACCGTGATGTGATGAAAGAATACACCCGCGCACTGCTGGAAAGTCACGGTCAGGAAAAGTCAATGAACCGTCTTACCTGAACTATTTTTCATCGCTATGACAGAATAGCAATCCATGTGTTTGCCAACCCGATTATCGGTGTTATGAAACCATCATGAGCACCGACCCTTTTGATCTTGATGACCTGGAAACTGAACCTGCGGTTGGTACTGTGCAAACACGTGCGGTTGAAGCGGGCGAACTCAGCGTGGAACCAGCGTATCTTGATGGGCTAAATAGTCCGCAAAAGGATGCTGTGATGGCCAACGATGGTCCGATTCTGGTACTTGCAGGTGCTGGAACCGGTAAAACACGTGTTTTGACCACTCGGCTAGGCCACTTGATGGCCACCGGGCGCGCCGCACCATGGAATATTCTTGCTGTCACATTCACCAACAAAGCCGCCAAAGAAATGCAGAACCGAGTGGCACGGGTTATCGGCAGGCCGGTTGAAGGCATGTGGATTGGCACGTTTCATTCAATCTGCGTTAAAATACTACGCAAACACGCTGAATTGGTTGGCCTGAAGTCAAATTTTTCAATTCTGGATACTGACGACCAAATCAGGCTGTTGAAGCAATTAATTCAGGCCGAGAATATCGACGATAAACGCTGGCCGGCCCGCACACTTGCCGGTTTAATTGATCGCTGGAAAAACCGGGCACTTACACCCAGCAAAGTTCCAACCGGTGAAAGCTATGCATTTGCCAATGGCTTGGGCGGTGAGCTGTATGAGAAATACCAGAAGCGATTGCTAATCGTAAATGCCTGCGATTTTGGTGATTTGCTGTTGCATGTCATTACGTTGTTTCAGGCGTATCCTGATGTGCTCAAACAATATCACAACCAGTTTCGTTATATCCTTGTTGACGAGTACCAGGACACCAATGTGGCGCAGTATTTGTGGTTGCGCCTGCTCGCTCAGGCCCACCGGAATATCTGCTGTGTCGGCGATGATGACCAGAGCATTTACGGCTGGCGCGGCGCAGAGGTCGGTAACATTCTGCGGTTTTCTGACGATTTTCCGGGCGCAAAGATCGTTCGGCTGGAGCAAAATTATCGATCCACCGGCCATATACTTGCCGCTGCGTCTGCTTTGATTTCCACCAATGAAGACCGGCTGGGGAAAACGCTCTGGACGGATAGCGGTGACGGTGAAAAGCTCGAGGTCAAGGGTGTGTGGGACGCCCCTGAAGAAGCGCGTTCAATCGGTGAAGATATCGAGAACCTTCAGCGGAAGGACTGCAAGCTGAGCGAAATAGCCGTATTGGTCCGCGCCGGTTTTCAAACCCGTGAATTCGAAGAGCGCATGATCACCCTGGGAATGCCCTACCGGGTTGTCGGCGGTCCGAGGTTTTACGAACGCGCGGAAATTCGCGATGCCATGGCCTACTTGCAGGTCATCGCCCAGCCAGACCATGATCTCAAGTTCGAACGTATTATCAACGTGCCCAAACGCGGGCTCGGAAAAACAACAGTCCAAAAAATTCACCATATCGCCCGTAGCCATGGAATTCCAATGACACGGGCGGCACGGCAAATTCTTGAACTGGACGAATTGCGACCAGCCGCGCGGAAATCGCTTACTCAACTTATGGACAATTTTGACCGGTGGCGGTCCCTGCTCGACAGTGAAAGCCATACAACACTGGCCGAAATGGTTCTTGACGAGTCGGGATACACCGACATGTGGCAAAACGATAAATCACCAGAAGCACCTGGCAAGCTTGAAAATCTTAAGGAGCTGGTCTCTGGAATGGGCGATTTCGAAAATCTTACCGGTTTCCTCGAACATATTGCTCTGGTGATGGAAAATGTTGGCGACGATAGCCTAGAAAAAGTTTCGATCATGACCCTGCACGCAGCCAAGGGTCTTGAATTTGATCATGTTTTCCTCCCCGGTTGGGAGGAAGGCGTATTTCCCAATCAGCGGGCTCTGGACGAGACCGGAGCAAAGGGCTTGGAAGAAGAACGCCGCTTGGCGTATGTGGGAATCACTCGGGCAAAGAAGCAGGCGCATGTCTATTTTGCTGGCAACCGTCAGATTTTCGGCCAGTGGCAATCCAGCCTACCCAGCCGTTTTATCGAGGAATTACCCAAAGATCATATAGAAATGGACGCTGCACAGGGCTTGTACGGCGGAAGACCCAGCAAGGGCGGATGGGGTTCGGACGAATGGTCAGATGAAGGCTATTACAGCTCCAGCGGTGATAAATACGGGCCCGGTTGGGCACGAGCACAAAACAAGTCACCCACTGGTGGAGGACGCGGATTTTCCAGCGGGTCGGCCAGTTACGGCGACCGAGTCGGGCGAAAAAAAGGCGGCGTTACAATTAACATGATGCCTTCGCCGTCCGCATCTGCGATGTCAGACACCGTTAGCGACATTGCAGTGGGCGAACGCGTATTCCATGAGAAGTTTGGTTACGGAATGGTGGAAGATGTTGAGGGCAACAAATTGCTGGTCGCTTTTGAAAAAGCTGGGACAAAACGGGTCGTAGACCGATTTGTCAAACCTGCTTAACCTAAAGGAATAATCGTGGGCCAAACTGGATGGCGACTAACCGGTGAACTTTTGCCAGAAGCTGCAGTAAAGCTTGAACTGGATTTAGAACAATTTGCCGAAGCCATAGGTATGTTTCCGCCCACTTTGTCTCGATTTGAACAGGCTGGTGACACGTTATGGCGGGTAGACATCTATTTTACGGAACAACCGGCACCGGTTTTTCTTGCTGACTTACTGACCCACGCCGAACTTGCGAATTGGACTTACGAATTAAAGCCTCTCGAAGACCGCGATTGGGTTTCTGAAAGCCAGAAGCTGCTCACACCGGTTCGCGCAGGCCGGTTTCTAGTCTATGGCTCCCATGACAAAGACAAAGCAAAAGCCGACCTGATCAACCTGCAAATTGATGCCGGACAAGCTTTCGGAACCGGTAAACATGAAACAACGTCAGCATGCCTTAGTTTGATCGATGGTTTGGTGGACAGAATTTCACCGGCGTCCGTTTTAGATATTGGAACAGGTTCAGCTGTATTGGCATTGGCGGCCGCAAAGGTGTGGCCGTCAGCACGTATAACGGCAACTGACATCGACCCAATTGCTATTGATGTTTCGACAGACAATTGCGCTATCAACCAGGTCAATATTCGCGGCAATGAAGATAAAATCCCAGGTATTTCCCTAGTGGTGGCCGACGGACTCAATGACCCGCACCTTGCTACTGAACAGCCTTATTCTATTATCTTCGCCAATATTCTCGCAGGCCCGCTAATCCAGATGGCACCATCAATCGCAGCCGGCGTTGCGCCGGACGGGACACTAATTCTATCCGGGCTACTGATAAGTCAAAAACAGGATGTCTTGGATGCATACCAAAAAGAAAACATGGCACTGGAAACATCTTGGGAGAGCGGTGAATGGGCTGCGCTTCAATTGCGTAAGGTATAATTTAGCAAGCCGAACATGAAAAAAGCCCACAGCAAAAATCTGTAGGCTCTCATCATTTTTCACTGGTGCGTGACCAGCTCAATTTCCGCAAATTAATGGGCGAAAGCACCACCGCTGGTGCCATTACCTGTAATCATGCCCCAGCTTGCTGGGCGGACAATGCGAAAAGAATATGCAGGTTTCTTTTCTTTGCGGCCAACTACTTCAAACAGGCGTCCTGTGCGGCAAAGTTCCGGTGCAATCGGTGTTCCGATAACGCCAGGAATTTGGCCTTCTGTTGCTAACAGACCCATGAATGAGTTCTTTGCGATCAATTCGATCTCTACTTGCTTGCGTGCCATGGTCTGGCTCCTAAATACTCGCTAATTTTATTATCTCTGCCCTTGCAGAGTTCACCGCTGTTGCGCTGACGACGGATATATAGGGTGGGTAACGGTGAGTAAGTAGAGCCATTTATAGCGTAGTAGCCATGCGTTAAACGCATGACTAAGTTACAGTGCCCTAACACAGTTGTGTTAACAATTCGTGAACTATAACATCGGGTATCTGATGGCAAATACCAGAGGCCGCAATTGAAATAATGAAATGGTAGGTGGCAGCTAAGCCGAAGTGAAGGCGATCCATTCGTCTTCGGTCATGGTGCGGACACCCAGTGTGTGCGCCCGCTTTAATTTCGATCCGGCACCAGGACCAGCCACAACATAGTCGGTTTTACTGG
>JAJFIU010000145.1 GCA_021774695.1 Alphaproteobacteria bacterium
CCGAGGGAATGCATGGCTTCACCGAAGTAACCTTCAAGCGTCCTTACATTGGCATAAACGTCCAATTCGTCATACAGAACTTGCGTTGCCTGCGCAGCTGCTACCGCAAGAGGATGCGCGGAATAGGTATAGCCGTGGAAAAATTCAACGCCCTCACCCCCATTATCCATAAACCCATCATAGATTTTCTTGTGAACCGCCACAGCGCCCATAGGGACAGCGCCGTTATTCAAGGCTTTTGCCGTAGTGATGAGATCAGGTTCCACACCGAACCGTTCAGCTGCCGTAGCATAACCCAATCGACCAAAAGCCGTTATCACTTCATCGAAAATCAGCAGAATGCCGTGTTTTTTGGTGATTGCCCGCAGACGTTCCAGATAACCTTTCGGCGGAACATATACACCAGCAGAACCCGCAGCTGGTTCCACTATAACGGCGGCAACCGTGCTTGGGTCGTGCAGCGTCAAAATTTCCTCAAGCGCGTCGGCATAGTGGGCACCGTTTTCAGGCTGTCCGTTGGAATACCGCATCGTGTCGTCATACGGCAGAGGCATATGATCCACACCCGGTAGTAATGCACCGAAGAATTTGCGGTTATTGACCATGCCGCCAACACTGATGCCACCAAAGCCAACGCCGTGATATCCGCCGACCCGGCCAATCAAACGAACCCGTTCGCCTTCACCGCGCAACCGGTGATAGCCCAGCGCCATTTTCAGCGCGGTTTCAACGGATTCGGAGCCGCTATTGGTATAAAAAATATGATTAAGATCACCCGGCATGCGAGCCGCAAGCGTGTTAGCAAGTTCAAAGGCTGCAGGGTGGGCGTAACCGAAAGACGTGGCATAATCCAACTTGCCCGCCTGATCACGAATTGCTTCCACAATTTTGGGCTGGTTGTGCCCCAAGGCGCAGCACCACAGGCCCGAGGAGCCATCAAACACCTGTCGGCCATCACTGGTAGTATAATATAGCCCGTCGGCACTTACCAGCAGCTTAGGATTGGCTTTAAACCCCTTGTTGGGCGTGAAGGGCATCCAGTAGGCCGCCAGATCATCATTAATGCGCTCATTATCATGTGGCATTGCACACCTCGCTTGCTTGCATTGAAAGAGTAACACCGATCAACCATAAAGTTGACCGGTGTCAATGTTTAAACCATCACGCGCCAGTTGGTTGGCAGCCTACTCACCGAAGCGATAGGTTAGCCGCGCACCAACGGTTCTTGGTCTACTCACACCAAACGCGTGGTGCGGTTGAATATCACCGCCCTCGTTCGTGGCGTCAAAATAAACCGCGTCAAACAGATTTTCCACGTAAGCGACAACTGACCAGCCAGCTTCGTCTGCGTATCCAATACGCGCCGAAACATCTGTCCAACCGTCGTTACGGGCAACTATTATATTTTCGATACCGCCAAAAGAACCGGTCTGGGTACGGAAATCTACTGTTGCTGTCAGTTCGCCCGTATCTCCCATCGGCACATGATAACTGGCAACACCGGACAGGGTCCACTTGGGGATATCCCCCAACCGGTTGCCATCGCTATCCTCAGCTATTTGTTCTGCACCGCTAATTTCGTTGTCATTATAGGAACCAGCCAGATAAAGGTCGATATTTTGTGACACAATGGCCTGCACTGTGGCTTCGAAACCAAATGCCTGAACCGACCCGATATTTTCGACCCGACTTCCGTTATCGAAAAAATTCAATTGCAAGTCAGAATATTCATAGTAATAGCTGGCCAGATCAACCCGCAGGCGGCTATCCAGCAAATCACCTTTTGCACCAACTTCGTATGACCACACGGTTTCTGGGTCAAACTCGTTAGGCGTAGCGCCAGGCAACACCACTAAATCGTCGTCGATGCCGTCAGGTCCCGGGACAACCGCAAAGCTACCAAAGCCACCGGCTTTATAACCTTTGGTCACACTGGCGTAGACCGTCCAGTCGTCGCTGGCACTGTAGCGCGCTACGAACCGCGGTGTCAGGTCGTCCCAGCTTTGACTGCCCTCGACAAAACCGTCGGTCGTTACACCAAAAATATAGAAGGGGCCCAACTCGCTATCCACAGGCAGGATGTTGATCGCAAAGTCTTTGATGTCTTTGGTGTAGCGTAAGCCCAGCCCTAGTTCCAACCGGTCAGTGAGTGCATAATTTAGGTCAAGATACGCGCCCCAGCCTTTGTAATCACCGCGCACACGGTTGCTTTCGGTCAATTCGTTGCCGCTGGCAGTAAACTCAGGATATTCATAATATGCAAACAGGTCGGCGCAGGAATAGTAATAGTAGGCACCGCAGATCGTTTCCTCGCCGACACGCTGCGAGAACAAAGCATCAATGTCCTCTTCATAATAAGACACACCTGCATACCAGCTCAGCGGACCCTCGGTCTCGCCGACCAGGCGCAATTCCTGCTCAAAATAGTAGCCGTCCTGGTCTTGCGCATAATCGTTGATAACAATAGGCAAGCCGTCAAAATCTTCGGCATAATCATAGTCGTGATCTTTAAAACCGGTCAGCGACGTTAAGGTGACAAACCCCAGGTCAAAATTAAGTTCGGCGTTAATGGTCAGAATTTGCCCGTTATCAAAGTTCCCCAGTCCATTATCGCTGTCAATATCACGGTTATTACCGCGCAGCTGGACGCCCGGAACATTATCTTCCAACAAGGGCAAAATTTCGTCGTCCGCGATGGCCCGGTAAATAGAACCAGACTGTTTTCTGTCTTCATATTCCACCAACAACCAACCATTGAAGCTGTTGCCTTCATAAGCAATGGTGCCCCGGAATGCTGACTTCTCGTGTGCTACTAGCCGGTCATCGCTCGGTCGCGCCAGATTGTCCACATAGCCATTTTCTTCACTGTGATAACCAGCCACCCGAACCGCAATCTTGTCGGTCAGTGCCAAATTCAACCCGCCTTCGAACTCGAGAATGCCGCGTTCACCGAACCCTGCTTCCGCGTAGCCTTCATTGACACCGATTTTAGGCTTGGCCGTATATACGCTAATGGCGCCGCCAATGGCGTTGCGGCCAAACAAAAAGCCCTGCGGCCCGCGCAACACTTCTGCGCGTTCCATATCAAACAAAGATGAAACTACCGCGCCGTTGCGGCCCTGATAGAGGCCGTTTTTAAAGAAGCCAACTGATGGGTCACCGCCAACGCCGAAATCATTGGTCAAAATGCCGCGAATGTTGATCAGGTCAATGAAGCTGTCTTTACTGTCACCCGCGACACCCGGCGCAAACTTGATCAAGTCTTTCACATCGTCAAGATTGGTTCTTTTTGTAAAAGCAGCATCAAACGCTGAAATGGCGATCGGTACATCCCGAACCGATTGAGCCCGCTTTTGCGCAGTGACAATCACCTCTTCGATCACCAAATTGCTGTCCTGGGCCACTGCAGATGGTGACAGTGCGACCAAAGCCGCCATTACGACGGTCTGCGAAACGCTGGCTTTCAGCCTCGCTTTCCCCGTGGATAACTTATGGCTCGCAGTAACATCAACACAATTAGACATGGTTTCCTCCGGTCATGCTGCCAGCCTGCATCTACATACTATCCGCTGGCGCAAATTTCTTTCCCCATCCAACACTCTTTGCCGAGTGCAATCTTTAAGCCCTGATTACATCACAAATTATTTACTTTGGCATTACATAAAACCTTCGCGTGCCAATATTTTTCGTGCCGGTTCCAACTGACTGTCATACCTGCGCCACAGACCAACTGATCTGGTATGAGCCTTTTCGCGCACCTGTGCTGCACTAGCCGTTGTCACGCTCGCGGTTTGCTTGTGAAAATCAAGGCATGCGTCTTGCCATCGCAAATCAAGATAATCTATTATATTACGGGCGTTTATCTCCATTTCTTGAACAATATTCTCATAGTTAATTTCAAACATTTTCGGGCCTAGCAGGTCTTTCCAAACCGTCATTAACTTCCGGTATCGCACGTGATGGCGGGCCATTTCCTCCAGGTCGTATGAATGAAAGTAAGCGTCGGCAAAAAGCTGTTTAAAACTGGAAAAACAGCTGTCCATAGGGTCCCGGGTCACATGAACTATTTTGGCATTAGGAAACGCCGCAGCAATCAATGGGACATAGAGGTAATTCACTGGCATTTTATCAACAAACCGCGGGGTCGCAGGCCGGAGCGCGCGGGTAGTCTGCAAATAAAGCGAACCAAGGTCGGCAGGGTCGAGAGATGCAGCCTTGCCGATAATTTCAGCGGTCATCGGCTTTGGTGAGGTAATGCCCGACAAGCGTTTGATCGACATAGCGAATTGTTGCAATTCTCCTGCTGACGACACATCGCTGTGTGCCGTTATTATCCGCTCAATGAGCGTGGTACCGGTTCGCGGTTGTCCCACAATAAATATCGGCGAAACGTCAGGGTTTCCCTGCCCCGCAGCCTCAAACCATTCTTGATTAAATGTTTGCTCCAATGCCTCAAACATTTTCTCTTCAGCGGCTTCGTCAAATTGCACTTCCGTTTGGCGGGCTTTCGCGCCCTGGTCGTAAGCAGCGAAAGCTGCATCCCACTCACCTAGGTCTTCATATTCTTTGCCGAGCGCATAATGCAAAAACGGCTGGTCTACAGGCGCGCAAGTTTCTGCCGCCACCAATTCCTCTAGAATTTCTATATGATCTTTAGAGACCGCCTTGCCCAACCGCGATTTCATCCAGTGTGCTTGTGCTGTTGCGGGCTTTTCTGCGAGAACTGCATTGAGTGCAGCCCCAGCCTCCTCCGTACGACCTAGAAATATCAGTGCCTTAGCGCGGCTAAGTTCAAAAACGGCACTATTGGATACCGCTGCCGCCCTGTCATACCATTGCAATGCCACGCTCTGGTCGCCGAGCAAACTATGCACTGTTCCGATCACGTCGAAAACCAATGGATCATTGCACTCAAGCGCTTCAGCCTTTGAGATAGCTGTTTCGGCGTTGGAATACTGGCCCGCGGTTACGAAAGCACGCGCCAACTGCGCCCATCCGGCCACATGGGCTTTATCCAACGCGACAACATTCTTGAATGCCCGTGTGGCTGTGCCCCAATCCCGGCTTTCAATCCCGATCAGGCCAATCAAAAAATGGGCCTCGACAGTTTTTGGCAGGTATTTGAGCACCAACTGGCTGCAGGCTGCCGCTTCTTTGAAGTCCTTACGGTTCAGCGCACTAAACCCGCGTTTCAAATAGCTTTTCGCATCATTTTGAGTAAATTGTTTTGGCATTGCCCATCTATGTCCGGTTATTTTTCTGCCATAAAGCCATATTTTGCTGCAAGTCCTACCCGCCGATCAGTTCCTTGAAGCGCTCAAACGCCATTCCCGTTGCCAGCACCGGTTTGCGAAGAAAGCGCCCCCCGGGGAAAGGCTTGTGTTTCACCGCCTCTATCATCGCAAGTCGTCTGTCATTACCGGTTATAGCATCGGCAATCATTTCTGCTGCGCCGTGTGAGGGCGCAACTCCGTGCCCGGCATAAGCCTGCGCATAATAGGTTCTGGCATTCAGCCTGCCAATTTGCGGGATGCGGTTAAGCCCGACGGCAAGGTATCCACCCCATTGGTAGTCAATTTTCATGCCCTCAAGTTGAGGAAACACCTTCAGCATTTTCGGGCGCATTTTTTTAACCAGATCTTTGGGGTGCATTCCCGAATATGTGGCCATGCCACCAAACAACAGGCGATTATCAGCAGACAGTCTGAAATAATCGAGCGCCCAACGCTGGTCACATACGGCATGATTACCGGGTAATATTTCTGCCGCCAAATCATCCGATAATGGCTCGGTCGCGATAATATAACTGCCCACCGGTAGCATTCTGTTGGCAAGCTTGGGTACGAGTTTGCCGATATAGGCGTTACAGGCCATGACAACTTTGTCAGCGGTCACTCGCCCCCAGTCCGTGTCAACGACTACGCCGTCGTCCTTATATTCCAGTTTAGAAACACGAGCATCCTCAAATATTTTAACGCCCGAGTCCGCAGCGGCTTTGGCTTCGCCTCGCACCAAATTCAAAGGGTGGCAATGGCCCCAGCCTTGATTAACCAACCCACCGACAAACTTTTTGGAACCGACAACGGACCCTACTTCACTCGCCGAAATGGTTTTCAATGCATGCGGATAACCCTGCTGTTCAAGCGAAATTTTAGCCGCCGCCAGATCTCTCATCTGGCGTTCATTCATCGCCGCGTCGAAATAGCCCCATGTCAGGTCACAGTCGATCCCATATTTTTCGACGTTGGACCGTACAATATCGACGCAGTCGACACCCGCCTGCCACAGGGTCTCTGCAGCTGGGCCGTAAGTTTTTTGGTATTTGTCAAACTCGCTCAGTTCAGGGCCGAAACCACCGAGAATTTGGCCGCCGTTGCGCCCGGATGCGCCCCAGCCAATGCTATTTTGCTCCACCAAGGCAACATCAACGCCTTTTTCTGCAAGCGCCAATGCGGTTGCAACGCCGGTGTAGCCGCCTCCGACCACACATACTTCCACATGCACATTGCCTTCAAGACGACGAAAACCATCTGGATAGTTGCTGCTGGCAGCGTAGTAAGACGCCGGTAGCCGATCAGAATGAATGCTATCGCGTATTCTCATGGGGCCTACTCATCACTCGCTAATCTAAAGAATTCTTAGATATTGATCATAGTCTGCTGTGGTAACGGCACAGTGAAATGCTTCTTCTTCACTTTCCTTAACCTGCAAATACAACTCAATAAACCGACCCCCAAAATAATCGGCAAAAACGGTGTCCGCACGCAGTGTATCCAACGACATCTTCCAGCGCGACGGCAACACATCCTTAAAATCAACCAAATCAAACTCGCCCAGCGGCGCGCCTGGGTCAAGCTTCCCGGTCAATCCATGGTGAGCGCCTGCAAGAATTGCCGCCAACACCAGGTGCGGCGATGCGTCTGCACCGCTCACCCTATGTTCGAAACGACGATTGGCTACATCTGACATAGGCAGTCGCAGAGAAAGCCTTCTGTTGTTCTCGCCCCAATTGCGAACAACCGGCGCGAACCATTCGGCGTCAAACCGCCGGTAACTATTGGCATTAGGGGCGAAAAACGGCGTCGCGGCGGGCATTGTAGCCATCAAGCCGCCCAGCGCGTGCTTCAAGCGCTCCTCGCCGTCTTCCAATGCAAAAATATTGCGCCCGTCCTCGTCCAGCAAGCTCACATGCGCGTGCAAACCATTACCCACTTCGTCGTATAAGGGTTTGGCCATAAAGCTGGCAAGTAGACCGTGTCGGTGCGCCACTCCGCGAACTACTCGTTTGAGCATCACGGCGTCATCACAGGCTTTCTGCACATCAGGCGAATGGTTGAGATTCACCTCAAACTGCCCGTTACCGTATTCGCAAACAAAATTGGTGACATTGATACCCTGTGCCAACGCGGCCTGCTCAATCTCGGCCAGCAGCGGCTCATAATCCTTAAACACATCCAGATTATAACAATTGGCATCCTTTGCTCGCGGCATGCCGTTAGGCGGGGCCAGCGGCTCAGGCGGAACTGTGCCTACTTCAAACAGAAAAAATTCATATTCAAAGGCCACGACAGGAGTGAGCCCTATTTCCGAAAGCCGCTCCAACACCTTCGCTACTACGGTTCGTGGGTTGGCAAAAAAAGCACTGTCGTCTTTGTCGAGGGTTTCGATCATCACTTGGGCGGTTGGCCGCAGTGCCCAAGGCACTGGTTTCAACGTTCCCGGCACCATCTGGCAACGCCTGTCAGGATCGCTTCCAAACTCATCAAGGATCAATTTTGCGTTGGTGCCATTTGTAGTTAGAAAAGATGTGGTTATGGGGAAATACACCTCGCCCTTGGCGATTTTCCCCAGTGTGTTGATCGGAATCTGTTTGCCACGAAAAATACCGTTGATGTCCGCCATCAATATTTCAACAGCTTGCGTTTCTGGATATTCGGCCAGGAATTCAGCGATTTCTTGCTCTACACTCATGTCTGAAAGTCCCTGTGTCGGCCCTGAACTGCCATTGCATTTTTATTTGGTTTTCTAAATTATCTTTAAAAACAACTCATTGTGCAACGGATTGATCGCTTAAGGCAACTATAGGACCCGCCCGAAGACGTTGGCAAGACGGTATGGCAAAAATCTCTTCATCCATGCTCAAGCACCGGATTTAATAGCCTTGAAACTTGAGCATTTTTGTGGTCATTTTTTGGAAACTACAAAGGGTCCTGAACTAGGGATCAAGTTTCATCTACCTGTGGGATCACTGCTGAATGGCATTTTCAGGCACAATGTTGGGCGTAAAAACCAGCACACTGTATCAGGCGCTGAAATACAGCATCTATTTGCTGATCATCTATAATGTGGTCCAATTCACGCTTGAAGATTATATGGCCTCTGCCCATCGGTTCAGGGACGGCATCACCTTATCCAATTTTACCGATGCCTTTGCTCAAGCCGTTGATACCATTGCCTGGCTTGTTCTGCTGCTGATGCTAGAGCTGGAAACCTGGATTATAGAAGACGATAAACACAAGGGACCGTTGCGCTGGACGATCAATAGCGTTGCTGCCATCTGCTACTTTTTCATCGTTAACGCTTTCATCGGCTATATGGGCAAGCTCGAGTTTGTTCTGGAATTCAAACCTGACGACATTGCCGTTGCCTGTTCTGCCATCGGCACACAGCTTTCCTACATGGTCGAAATAGATACCTATCTGGCGTTAACCGCCGAAAGCTGCTCCCAAGTGGGTGCGGCACCCTATTTTGTCAACCAAGCCAACAGTATCATCGCAAGCCAGCAGATCTACAATGAAGCTGTTCTGTTGGGTTACACCGAAGTTATCAACGCTGGCACATGGTTGATGATCGTTCTGGTGCTGTGGATCGATGTTTACCTGCAAATCCGCGGCGAACTTACCGCCAAGCTTTACCGCATCAACGCCTGGATAAAGGCGGTGCTCTATACAATTTTAGTCGTAGCCGCCATAATTTGGGGTTTCTACGGCAATTTTCTCGACTTTTGGGACGCGTTCATATGGATCGTCGCTTTTGTGTTCATTGAAATGAATTTACTGCAGTGGCACGGCGAAACTGAAGCCGGCGGACCACCCGAAATTGGGGCAGGAAGCTCATGAAACCAGTCATCGGTGTTATTTGCGAAACCGCCCGACACGGCCTGCATATGTATCACCAAACCGGTGACAAATACTTGCAAGCGCTCGTTCGCTCGGCGAATTGCATTCCGCTCCTTATCCCGGCTTTGGATGGGCATTTTCAACCTCGGGACGTATTATCCCGGCTTGATGGTCTTCTGCTAACCGGCGGTTACAGCAATATTGAGCGCAGCCGTTACGGTTTAACGCCCGCACCAGCCGGTGAGCATGAAAACCCGGCACGAGACGCTTTGTCGCTCGGATTGATTCCAGCAGCGCTAGATAGCGGCCTGCCGCTTTTTGGCATCTGCCGAGGATTTCAGGAACTTAATGTCGCACTCGGTGGCACGCTGCACCCACGTCTGCAGGAAGTGGACGGTCGTTTTGACCACAGGGAAAACACTGAAGACCCCGTGAATACGCAGTATGGCCCCGCCCATTCAGTGACACTTGCTGAAAATGGTGCACTGTTTCAGATTATCGGCGAAAGCGAATTTATGGTCAATTCCGTGCACGGTCAGGGAATTGACCAGTTGGCAGACGGCTTGATTGTTGAGGCCGAAGCCGATGACACCACCATCGAAGCCGTGTCGGTGCACGGCGCAAAAGCCTTTAGCCTCGCTGTTCAGTGGCACCCTGAATGGCAATCATGGACCAATCCGCAGTCCCACAAACTATTCCAGGCATTCGGCGCGGCTGCGCTGCACTACCAATCATCAAAGCGCCGTGATATATAACGCAAAATTATAGAAGGACTGCGGCCAGCAATGGCTGCTGGATCGGTGAACTATGGTTGATGCAGCCCGCATCGAAGAACTGGATCGTTGGTTAAAGAACGAAAAAATCGACGATATAGAGTGTATGATTGCCGACAATGCCGGCATAGCGCGCGGCAAATCCATGCCGCGGGTAAAATTTATCGAAGGCTTGCAAAATCGCGGTTTGCGTATGCCTGAAACCGTTTTTGGTATGACCATTACCGGCGATTACGCCCTCAATGATTTCATGAGCGAGACCGAACGCGATGTTATCCTCGTGCCGGATCTGGACACTGTGTGCATGACTCCGTGGCAGCTCGAGCCCACGGCATCAGTTATTTGTGATGCCGAGTTGGAGGATGGCGCTCCCGTCGAGTTTTCACCGCGCCAAGTACTCAAGCGCGTACTCAAGCTTTATGAAAACGAAGGCTGGAATCCCATCGTTGCACCCGAGTTTGAGTTTTACCTGATCCAGCGCCAGGAAGAGGTTGAGGCTGCGCCTCTACCGCCCGTCGGCGCATCTGGTCGGCGCGATGTGGGCTCCGCGCCCTACTCCATCGATAGTCTGGACGAGTTTGAGCCTTATTTTGATGATGTTTACGCCGCCTGTGCCGCCCAGCGTATCAATGTGGACACCCTGATCCATGAAGCAGGCCCTGCCCAGTTCGAGTTTAACGTGTTTCACGGCCCGGCGCTGGGTGTGGCTGACCAATCGTTCCTGTTCAAGCGCATACTGCGCCAAGTGGCCATCAGGCACCGCATGTTCGCCACCTTTATGGCGAGCCCCTACCCGGACAGCTTCGGCAGCGCCATGCATATCCACCAATCCATCGAAAGCTTGGAAACCGGCAAAAATATCTTTGCCGATCCAAACGGCGACAATAGCGAGCTGTTTCTGTCGCATATTGCTGGCCTGCAAAAATACCTGCCAACCGCGATGCCGCTGATTGCACCCTTTGTGAACAGCTACCGGCGCTTTGCCATGGGCCTGTCTGCGCCTACAAACACTCATTGGAGCCGGGAAAACCGCTCTGTGGGACTGCGCGTACCCAGCGGTGCCCTGGAAAACCGACGCATCGAGAACCGGGTTGCCGGCTCAGACGTTAACCCCTACTTCTCGATTGCCGTGTCGCTGGCCTGCGGCTATTTGGGCATGAAGGAAGGTTTGAAGCCATCGCCGGAGTTCCGAGGCTCTGCCTACGATGTCACCAGCCGCGCCTTGCCGCGCCACTTCCTTGATAGCATCAAAATCATGCGTCAAGATTCGCCCTTAAAGGATGTGCTGGGTGTAGGGTTTGTTGAAACCTATCTGGATGCCAAGGAAATGGAATACGACAGTTATTCGTCGGTCCTCAGCCCGTGGGAAACCAAGTTTTTGCTTTTGAATGTCTGATTTTATCTGAAGGTTACGATTTACCCTAAAATTACGGTGTAAAATGAACGAACAACAAGCCTCCAACCGCACGAAATTCTGGCAAAGCCAGGACGCCGATCATCATCTGCATCCCTTTACCGCGCACCCTGACTTACGCAAACGCGGTGTACGCATGATTACGCGCGGCGAAGGGGTTTACCTGTACGACAGTGAAGGCAATAAAATCCTCGACGGTATGGCCGGTCTTTGGTGTACCCAAATAGGCTACGGCAACGAGGAACTCGCGGAGGTCGCCTATAAGACCATGAAAGATCTGGCTTATTACAACCTTTTTTTCAACACATCGACGCCGCCAGCCACCGAACTAGCCGCCAAAATTGCCGAGAAAACCCCTGGTGACTTGAACCAGATACTGTTTGCCTGCTCGGGCTCGGAGGCGGTGGACAGCGCCTATAAACTGATCAAATATTACTGGAACCTGAAGGGCCAGCCAAACCGTAAGCAATTTGTCGCTCGCGAGGGTGCTTATCACGGCTCTACCACCGTAGCCGCCAGCCTTTCGGGGCTTTCTGGCATGCATCCGCAATTTGACTTGCCCCTGCCCGGCATTCACCATGTAGGCCCAACGCCGCACTGGTATAAATTCGGCGGCGACATGACACCGGAAGCCTTTGCCGACCACTGCGTTGCTGCCGTTGAAGCCAAATTTCTTGAACTGGGGCCTGAAAATGTCGCGGCTTTTGTCGGCGAGCCCGTGATGGGCGCGGGCGGTATGATGCCGCCGCCACCCGGTTATTGGCCTAAAATTGAGGCCCTGTGCCGCAAACACGGCATTTTGCTGTGGGCAGACGAAGTGATTTGCGGTTGGGGCCGCACCGGCGAATGGTTCGGCAGCGACTATTACGACATTACGCCTGATGTTATGACCATGGCCAAAGGCCTATCCAGCGGCTACCAGCCCATATCAGCGGTTGCCATGGGCGGCGACCTTGCCCACCAAATAGCCCACAGCAGCGATGAAATGGTGCATGGTTTCACCTATTCCGGCCATCCTGTAGCGGCGGCAGTTGCGCTCAAAAACATCGAAATACTCGAGCGGGACGGCCTAGTGGGCGAACCGGTGGCACCGCGCCGGGATTATTTCGCAAAGCAATTGGCGACCCTGTCCGAACACCCTTTGGTCGGCGATGTGCGCAGCCTCGGCTTCCTCGGCGCACTCGAAATGGTGAAAGACAAGGACACCCGTACCCCTTTCGATGGTGACTTGAACGTGGGTTATAAATGCCGCGAGCACTGTTTCAATAGCGGACTGGTCATGCGCGCGGTCGGTGACAGCATGATCCTATGCCCTCCGTTGATTATCAGCGAAACCGAGATCGACGAACTGGTGGCAAAGGCCCGCACAGCACTTGACCTCACTGCCAAGCAAATAGGTCTTTAGCGAGAAATAGTGTGTGCAATATGTTGAATGTTATAGATTCAATAAATGCTACAAGTCATTTTATTTTATAATGAAATTGAAATACGTTTTGGGATAAGGCTCGGGATCGAGCGTGAAGTGCCACCATTCCTCATTGTAGGGTTTAAACCCATATTCGAGCATAATATCTGCCAGCATTTTACGATTTGCTTGTGCGTCAGCGTCCACCAACGTTGAACCCGCATGAGACCTAACATCGAATAAATCCCATGGGCTGCCCATATCCAGTTCAACCCAGGTGCCGCCGTCATCCCGCCGAACCAGCGTTAGGTCCACCGAGCCACCACGGCTGTGGCCAGACTTCTCGGCTAAATAGCCCAGCTTCACCAAATTTGCCTTGGCCACATTAGGATAATAAGTCGCTTTGTTTTTGATGTCATTGGGATTAGCTATCCAGCGCATGAAATGGTCCACTGCCCTTTGCGGCCTGTAACCATCAAACAGCTTGAGAGCCAAGCCTTGCCCCGAAACTTCGGCCTGAACCGCTGCCAACGCCGCTGCCACCGGTTTCGACACCACCACTTTGTCAGCCTCATATCCAGATACCGGAGTACCGATAAAATTGTCACAGCCTGCATAGCGCGCGCTCACCACAACGCCCGGCACAGCCAGCGCGACATCAACAAAGCCTTCATGCATGGTGTTTGCGGTTCATTTAAAACAACCAGACAATCCCAACAAACGTTTGCAACTGGTCACGTGAGCCACCGGCAGACCGTACGATGGGGCTGTCCGCGGCACCGCCCAACAGTTCAGAAAAACGGAAACTTCCCTTAAACAACCAGTTTTCACCGAAACGCCGCTCGGTCGCCAACTCGAAATACGCCTCGGAAAGCCCGCCGTTTGGGCGAAAGGCTTCGAAATCCGGATTACCTTCTTCCACACCGTAGAATGTGTCTAAAAACGCACTTGAGCTCCAAACAGCGCCCAAAATGGGTGTTACCCGCCACTTTGAAGTAGGCTCAAAGGTATAGCCTGCCTCAACTTCAACGCTTGTACCGCTGAAATCATCAGATGCGCCGAAATATATTTCTGTGGTCAAGAACAGTTTATACAGCGATGTCGCTGCAAAAATGCCGACCTCAAACGCATCGTCTATTTCAGGGATGGTTTCAAGCAAGCTCAGCGAGCCGTTGTCGATACGGCCCAGGTTCCAGCGGGCAATCGCCCCTGCCCGCACAAAACGGTTTTTATACAAAAGTGCGCCAATGCGGTTATTTTCAAGGAAAATGGTACCTTTATAGCTGACCTTCAAATCAAAGCCGACGCTGGCAACATGCTCGTCAGCGCCGACAAAACGCGGTGCAACTGACAGCCCAAAGCCAATTTGCCCGGCCCAACTATCCTTCTTGCGGTCGTCTTCAAACTCGTCTGCCTGAATATAGATAGGCTTGCCGCCAAAGCTGGCGTCCACATCATTTGCTGAAACACCCGTCGCAGAACCAGCCGCAATAATGCTCATTGCTATAGCTGCCAACGCCTTATTCACTTGTTAGAACCCGGTAATGAACTTCATAGCCCAAATGGTCAGACAGTGGCTTGCCGTCCAGCATTTCGGTAAAATTGCGCGCCGCCCATATGGGTTGCAGACGCACGGCAGCGCTGTCCTCGTAAAATTGCTTGTCGTTGGTGCGGTATAATATCTCGTCTTCTTTGGTGCCGTCCGCCAAGGAACAAAAGGCTTTGTTAGAAAGGCACACTTTACCCGCATCCATCAGGTTAATGCTTTCGGAGAAATAAGCGTAGCGCTTGTCTTGTTTTGTATTGAAATCTCCAGCAATAACAATGGGGTACCCTTGTCTAAAGGCACCGAGAAACTTAACCAACACGTCGGTTTGCTTTTTGTGGGCCTTAAGCACAATCTTGCCCGGAGCTTTGGCCGAACCGCGCGAGTTAAAATGGGAATTAACGATATCTATGGGCTGCTCGCTAAACGGCGTTTGCAGACGCGCAAACTGGATTGCCTTGTTAGACAGGCAGTCAAACCCAGCGCATTCGTCGCTGTCAAACGCCTTATAGCGCGCGTCCATTATCGGAAAGTCCGACAGGATATAAAGCCCGCTACCTGCTATTTTTTGTGGGTTGGGGCGCAGTGCATAGGCTTTGCGAGTTGCCTGAGTCCAGTGTGCCCGGCCCTTGCGGGAGGTGTCGCGCCGCCCCGGCCCCTTGTAAACATATTTGTAACCGGTGGTGTCGGCGATTACCGATGTGCGTTTGTCAAAAGCTTCCTGCAGCAGCACCACATGTGGCTGTGTGCCTGCTGCCCGCCGTTCCCTCAATATCTCGGCAATACGGTTAAACAGCGGCGGCTTGCCTTTGGTCAGAGTTTTGGGCAGGCCGTTGATATTATAGGAAAGCAACCGCAAAACGGGCGCATCCGCGGCCACGGCTGGCGCACTCTGAAGCGCTGCCAACGGCTGGGCCAGCACAGTTGCCGCACACAAGCCAAAAAGACCCGCCTTGATCGTATCCGCCTGTATTGTCATTACCTGTCCAACAGTTGCCCCGTGCCCTAATATACCCCAGAGTAGATGATAGCTAGCCTATCATAGCTTGCCGCGTGATGAACAAAAAGCGTCACCCGCAATCAGACACTACATTCAGGCTTAAACACGGTGCAGGCATCCGCCTGCCTCCACTCACACTGGTAGCTAGAGCAATATTATGGCAAATTTGGGGTCGATTATGCGTCTTCGCCAGCGCTCTCAACGGGTGCAGCAAGCTTCTTGCGGTAGACCAGCGCCATTAGTGCGGCGGAAACCGCATAAACAATTTGCAGCCGTATCCACACAACAACCGCAAACACTGGTGGGCTGAGGAAAAAATCCAGTTGATCAATCTGTGCCTGCATGGCGGCCTCGCTGGCACCCGAGGCCCTGATTTGCTGGACATTCTGCGCCCGCACATAGTCAAGAAACGCACCGTCAATCAAGCCGTTTGAAATATAGACATACAGGCCGTAAAGGCTGGCACCAATCAGGCCCGTCACCAGCGCCATCACCAACGCCCGCCATATGCTCAGCGATACCGCGCCAGCCAGCGCGCGAAACAACAGGATGCTGACCGCCGGCCCGCAAATATAAAATAACCACAGCACAGAACCACTTCGGTCCAGCTCGGTTACCCGCAGTATAATGCCGAGTGCAATCAGGTATCCGCCCAGATATAGCCCGTGTTTTTTTGTCTCACTATTTATCAGGTTCATTGGTTTTATCCTCCAGCCTAAGCCATCCCGTTATCCACACTGGCAGGCAAAGTGAAACTCATACTGCCGCCCGCAGTATCTCTGGCGGTAAGGCTGAAGCAACCGGCCGAGGGCGCAATATTTTTGCGGCAAACAGGTACTGCGGCGAGAGAAAATGTGCAGCGCCAAACTTACGGCCTAAACCATTGTCCCAGCGGTGATGGCGCTTACGGCGGTGTTAAACACACATTTGTGAGATTTGGGTTCTTTAAACCCCGCGCAGCCACACCCATATGGTGACCACAGCGAGGTCGCCAATAAAAATCGGTGGCCGTTTAACGAAATAAAAACAAACAACAACTATAATAACCAATGATAATAAGAAAAGAGACCCACCATGAAACCTGACAGCCAAAGCTCCCCCTTACTGATCACCGTTAACCTGATTGCTGTATCCAGCTTCCTGTTATTTATGTTTTTGGTGTAGGCGCAAAAACATCATACTCCGATATTGCGTCATCAATGAACGTCATTGCTGCCACTGGCGCGCCCCCTATCCTGGGTTTAGAGGCGTGTTTCGATAGCCATAAAAAGGCTCGACCTATGATTTGCTCCTGTCCGTCACGCCGTGATTATGTAACCACATAGGAAAATGGTTAAGCTAGTTTATGCTTGGGCTCGTTGGTGACACTGGCGCATCCAGCTTAAATCCTTCTGCCGACGCCTCTGTGATCCATACATCCAACTCTCGTTCCGCATGACTACGAACCTCGGCACATGGGCTACCAAGCGCGCGCATCAAGTTAAAAACATCTGTCATGACATCCATCCGCCCGCCAACCAACCGGGAAAGCACTACATAATCAGCAGCGTTAAAGTTACTTGGCCGTTCTGGGATTTTTGTTTTGATATTGCCTATCACCTCGTGATGTAACTGCCAGGCATTACGAGTTGATAATACCATATCGTCATCAACATCTATCTTTACGGCAATCATTTCACCTTCAAAGTCGGGCTGTTCATAATAGAAAGGAAGTGAGAGCGGAACCACATTCCAACCCAACTTCAATGCCCGCGCAATCAAATAGGTTTCGCCAACAGCGCAAAGAGACTTCACACCTTTGCTACAGGCAAATTCAAAAACGGCGACATAAAGTTCCATCTTTGCTGCAAATCCCTTTTTGGTTCGGTATTCGGGATCAACAACAAAATAACGCGACATTTCCCAGATATTAGGATCTCTAGGTAACCTGTCTACGTTGAATAAATTGGAATGGGTTGGGTAGTATAATTCATTCATCATATAGGGGTGGCTGGTTGGTAAAGTTCTCAACCCGGCAACAATTTCGCCGTTGTCTGCAATTTTCAAAAAATAGGTTACCCACGGCTTATCGAATTCATCAATGTCTAACTCGAAAGGGTTTCGTAAATTTTCCCACTTGGCTCGTTCAACAAAAACTTTATGTCGAACCCTATGCATCTCTTCCAGGTAGCCAGCGTATAGTTTTCTGTTTTCGGGGGTGATGACGAGTATCATTTTTGGTCTCCCAGTGTTGATTAACACAGGGATAATAGCGGCTATAAAAACACAAAGTAATTGCATGGAGTCGGAAGGCGTACACTTATAAGTTTAATGTACGATACGTTTACCACGCAAAATTGCACCAATTTGTTCTTTCGTGGTTGCGCCCGTCTTTAAACGCAGAGAATGCTTATGCTTGCGAACAGTCCCGATTTCTATATTTAGATCGTCTGCAATTTCCTCGTCTGACCAACCCTCGGCCGCCAGATTAACTATCTCGAATTCCCGATGGGTAATTTTTATGTTTTCAAGTTTAAACTTGTCATCAAGCAGCGTCAGCGCTCGGTCGTGTGCCCAAATTGCCGCAAGATGTAATTGTCCGCGTTTCACTGAATCGTTTGCAAACCCCGAACCTGCTATCGAAAACAAGGCCAAATGGTCGTCACTTGACCGCAACGGTACCGCAAACCCTTCCTTTAAGCCGTATTTTTCACTTTCAAGCATAATCAGTCGGCTGCGCTCATTCAGGCCAAAATTATCCAACGCTTCTTCAAAGGTAAAAGACCGTCGAGCCGTTTTGCCATAATTAAAAATCGGGTCATCCCGATAATATTCGTTGTTCATATAATGCTTCATCCAGTCGATGTCATTATAGCCCAACATCCGGGACCGTTCCGGGTCACTGTGCGCGCCCTGAACAGCGGCACATGCAAAAAAGCACACGCCCATCGGCGTAGAAAAATCCTTAAAAAGACTATTCACATCCTCAATAGTATTGGCCGACGAAACCAGCCGTTCAAACTTTTGAAATGCCTCCAGTGGATTTGTCTGAGTCATAGTATCTCGCTTTAAGTAGGTTTGCCCCGTCTACACTGTACCAAACATTGGTAGATTCACAAATAGTCACTTTCATCTAACAGCAGCCACCCAAACGGTTCCGAAAACCCCTGAATAGACCCTTCATTTCAGGCAAATAAAAAAGCCCCGCAACTGCGAGGCTTTTTTGATGGTGATCCCTACGGGACTCGAACCCGTGTTTCCGCCGTGAAAGGGCAGCGTCCTAGGCCACTAGACGAAGGGACCATAGTTGGTCGGCCTTTTGGTGACTTTAGTCGTTGGTGCGCTTGGTGATCCCTACGGGACTCGAACCCGTGTTTCCGCCGTGAAAGGGCAGCGTCCTAGGCCACTAGACGAAGG
>JAJFIU010000146.1 GCA_021774695.1 Alphaproteobacteria bacterium
TGGCGTCTCCCAACAAAGCATAGGAGGAAGATTGTGGGGTAACTATCTCAAATGCAATTCCTTTTTGTTCGGCCGACTGACGCATCGCCCCGGCGATCGCCTGAACTAGGTCAATTGGGTCGAAGGGCTTTTCTTGCAGCCTGATTTTACCCGCTTCAATTTTCGCCAGGTCAAGCACATCGTCGATGATGGCCAAAAGCGCGCGAGCGCTGGTATTAGCGGCCGACACAAGGTCTTTTTGCTCAAGATTAAGCTTGGTTTGCGTGAGCAGGTCGATCATGCCGATAACACCGGTAAGCGGTGTCCGCAATTCGTGGTTCGTATTGGCAAGAAATGCATCTTTGGCCAGATTGGCACGGCGGGCGGTTTCACCTTCCACCAGTGCAGTCTCCAGCTCCGCCTGTTTGGCGTCCAGAGCTTGATTTTTCTCCCAGATCGCCTTTTCAGATGCTATCAGCTGGCTGATATCACGCGCCACAACGATGGTCGCCACCTGAATTCCCCCTTCGTCCAAAAATGGTGTAAGGCTGATATCCATAATGGCAATATCGCCAGCGCCTGTGCGAACATCAATATTGCCACGCCAGGAGCCAAACGTATCCAGCTGACGAATCTGATCCGAACGCATCGCTGCCCATTTTACTGGGTATGCATAGAAATCACCGACATTCTGACCCAACATATCTTCTCGGCAATAGCCATAAATATTGACGGCGCCCTCATTGCAGTCGAGTATTTTGCCCTGCATGTCCGTGATCGTGATGGCTTCGCGCACACTTTCCAGCATTTGTGCCTGATCTTCAATTTTTTTGACCGCACGAAGTTCTGTCAGTTTGGAACTGGTCAGGGCCGCAACAGCGGTAAGCGTTTCCAAGTGGTCGTCGGTAAAATGCCCGGGTCGGGGGTCTTCGCAGTCAATCACCCCCAATAGTTGCTCGCCGTTCAATAGCGGTACACACAGCTCCGAGCGGGCCAGGCTGATGTCGGGTATATAATCACTGTCAGCCTGCAGATCACCAATCAACATTGGTTGCCTGCTTTTAGCAACGCGGCCTGTTACTCCAATACCCACAAGGATTTCGAGTTGGTTGACGATGGAACGGTCTTTCGGGTTTTTTTCACCAATGGCCGCCTTCTGCACGAGCAGATTTCTGTCTGCATCCAACTCATAGAGCACACAATCCACAAAACCCAGGCGTCCGACCACCTCTCTCGCCACGTACCAAGCCAAGTCTTCAACCGAAGAAATTTTTATTAGGGAAACAGCAAACTCATGAAGGATGCGCAGCTGTATTTCTTTTTGCTGGATTGCGTCAAGCAGCTCCATCCGTTCGTCATCAGAACAAACAGCTAACTGGCGCGCAAGTTCATTAACGTCCTGCACAATTGCATCCCCAAAATGCTTTTTGTACTCAAAACTCATGCCTAGCTTCAATACATGAGCTCAAAATACCCATGAATGCTTACCATAACGTAAATAGCGCGGAAGGTACACTCATCAACACCTGCTGGCTCTGTTCATTCATATTTGTTGGGTGGCCATACATCCGTCGGCATTTGAAAAGATGTATAGCGACGCCATATCACTGATAGTTCATCAGCAAGGAGGGAAATATGCTCGGATACATTTCGCTTGGCACCAATGACATGGCCAAAGCCACCGCATTTTACGACCAGATAGCCGCACTTGTCGGCGCAAAGCGCGTTTGGGACGACGAGAATTTCGTTGCCTGGAGCAATGCACCCACCGGCGGATTCAGTGTTGCCAAACCGTTCGACGGCAAACCCGCGACCGTCGGCAACGGTGTGATGGCCGCAATTGCTGCTCCTGACCGGGCAATGGTTGATAAAATATATGAGAAAGCTGTGTCGCTAGGCGCGACAGACGAAGGCGCACCGGGCTTGCGCGGCGGCGATGACAGCACCTTTTACGCGGCATATTTCCGCGATTTGGACGGCAATAAACTCAACGCATTTTATATGGGCCCGGCTTAAGCACTTCCCGGTTTAGGCACCCGGCCCCAACAACGATAGAAACCTTCCCCAAAACCTGAAAGGCGTTCTCCTGAGCGCCTTTTTTTCTGCCTTAGGACTATTTCGCCATCTTTTGCAGCATCAGCCCCATCATTTCATGGACCTTGTTCACTGCCTTCAGCGGCCGCACCATCACCATGAATTCGATGATCTTTCCCTCATCGTTCCAGGTGATCATGTCGATGCCATCAATTTTGATGCCGTCGATACTGGTAACAAACTCTATAACTGCGCCGTTGTCGGATAGATATTCGCCGACATACTGGAAATCATCGCCGCCCAGCACTTTGCCTGCTGAGGCCAGATAAGCAAAGGTGATGGCTTTGCCTACTTGCGGCGTGTGAACAACCGGTGAGTGGAACACCACATCATCCGCCAGCATGTCGCTAAGCGCGCTTTGGTCGTGGTTTTCAACAAAATCATACCAGCGCTGAAGATTTTCCTTGCTCATTTGTCGTTCTCAATCACCGGAATTTATTCTTGCGCGGGAAGCCCATCGGCGGCAAGCGGCCTGCGTTGCTGCGTTTGCCAGTCCAGGGCGTCAGTTCGGTTTCGGTGCGCCAGCGCTCGCCGGTTCCGCCCATTGGCCATGTCAGGCCCTCGCTGCGGTGGAATATTAGCAAGTCGCTCATGCCGCCGTCTTTATAGCGTTGCAGCACCACGCCCTGCCCGCGGTTCATGGTCGGTAGCTCGTCCAGGCCAAACACCAGCAGTTTCCGGTTATCACCGATCACCGCTACACTGTCACCGTTTACCGGAATACAGTGGGTTGCCACCGCGTCGCCCGGCAAATTCAGGATTTGCTTGCCGCCTTTGGTCATGGCCACTGCATTGTCGGCTTCGACGATAAAGCCTTTGCCGATGGAACTTGCCACCATCATCTTGCCGCCCGGCATATAGGGCAGCAGTTCTATCACTTCGTCGTTTGCGTCCATGTCCACCATCAGGCGCACGGGTTCACCGTTACCGCGCCCACCGGGCAACTTGTCGCCGCCCAGTGTGAAAATCTTGCCGTTGCTGGCGAACAAGAATACTCTGTCAGTGGTGTAGGCATGGAAACGGAACTTTTCGCCGTCGCCTTCTTTGTATTTCAACTCTTCTTCAGGCTTGGTATGGCCCTTAAGTGCCCTGATCCAGCCGCGTTTGGAGCAAACCACCGTGATAGGTTCTTTATCGATCATGGCTTCGATCGGCATAATCTCAATATTAGGTGCTTCGCCGAAGCGTGTGCGGCGCTTGCCAAGCTCGGTATCTTGTCCGAAGCGCTTTTTCATGTCAGCGAATTTGTCGCCCAGATCAAGCCATTGCAGCTTGGGCGACCCGATCAAGGCCATCAATTTGGAGCGCTCGCCCTCCAGCTTCGTATGCTCAGTGCGTATTTCAACTTCTTCAAGCTTGCGCAAGGCCCGCAACCGCATGTTCAAGATGGCTTCAGCTTGCATGTCAGTTAGTTTGAAGGCCCGCATCATCTCTTCTTTTGGATGGTCTTCCTCGCGGATGATGCGAATGATTTCGTCCAAATTCAGATAAGCGATCAAATAGCCAGACAGCACTTCCAGTCTGCGCTCAATTTTCGCGAGCCGGAACTGGCTGCGCCGCAGCAGTACCACAACCTGATGGTCAAGAAAGCTTTCCAGCGTCTGCCGCAACGACAACACCCGTGGCCGGTTGTCCGCCGCAATCACATTCAAGTTCAGCGAAAAGCGTGTTTCAAGCTCGGTGAGTTTATACAGGCTTTCCATCAGAACTTTTTCGTCAATTGTGCGGTTCTTCGGCTCCAGCACGATGCGCATGTCTTCGGCGGATTCGTCGCGCACATCGGTTAAAATCGGTAGTTTTTTGTCGGAAATAAGTTCGGCGATTTTTTCGATCAGCTTGGATTTTTGCACCTGAAACGGAATTTCGGTGATGACAATATTATACAGCCCGCGCGGCAGTTCTTCTTTTTCCCATTTGGCGCGCACACGGAAGCTTCCGCGCCCGGTCTCGTAGGAATGAATAATGCTTTCGCGTGGCTCCACCATCAGACCGCCTGTGGGGAAATCTGGTCCTGGAATGCAGTCAACCAACTGCTCGGTAGTTATCTCAAGGTTGCGATCACGGCGTGCCTCAATCAACAGCTGCAGGCCGTCCATCAATTCGCCCACATTATGCGGTGGGATGTTGGTGGCCATGCCCACGGCAATGCCGCTGGAGCCATTGGCGAGCAGGTTCGGGAACGGCCCCGGGAATACAATCGGTTCTTCTTCTTCACCGTCGTAGGTGGAGCGAAAATCAACCGCGTCTTCTTCCAGCCCTTCCAACAGAACGGCCGCCACCTCTGTCATCCGCGCTTCGGTATACCGCATAGCGGCGGCGTTATCGCCGTCGATGTTGCCGAAATTACCCTGCCCGTCAACCAACGGATAGCGAACAGAAAAGTCCTGCGCCAACCGCACCAGCGCGTCATAAACCGACTGGTCACCGTGTGGGTGATATTTACCGATCACATCGCCGACCACCCGGGCGCATTTTTTGTAGCCGGTTTTTGGGTCCAGCTTCAGCATGCGCATGGCATACAGCAACCGCCTGTGTACGGGCTTGAGGCCGTCGCGGACATCCGGCAGCGAGCGGGACATGATAGTGGAAAGCGCATACGCCAAATAGCGTTCACTCAGAGCATCCGCGAACGGTGCTTCTACAATATTTTCTGGGGCTAACTCAGTCATACGCCATTTATAGCAGGCGGTAAGCGAAACGCCACAAGATGTTGTGGTTTTCCACAGAAAATTTAGCTCATGATAAAATGATTAAGGACCGGGGCCGAACCCGGTCACTTTAGCTTATTCCGCAGCGATTTGGGTAATAACATCCAGAGGTGCAACGTCCTCAGTAAGTTGGCGCGCCAAGACCAGACCCTGATGGGCACAACTGTTAGAAGTTTCCACAGATGCTGAGATATCCTGAAGTGCGACCGAGATACTGGAGACGGCTATTGTTGCATTCTGCATATTGTTGGTTATTTCCTGCGACGTTACGCTTTGCTCCTCCACCGCACTTGAAACAACAATAAAACTCTCCTGGACGCTTTTCACTTCCGTGCCGATACGATCAAGGCTTCCGACAACGCGCTGCGACACTTCCTGCACATTGGTGATTTCTCCGCTGATCTGTGCGGTCGCAGAGGCCACTTGATTGGCAAGTGCCTTCACTTCGCTAGCCACAACAGCAAACCCTCTGCCAGCGTCGCCCGCGCGCGCTGATTCGATGGTTGCATTAAGTGCGAGCAAATTAATCTGCCCAGCGATATTTTGAATTATTTCGACAATTCCCGACATTGAAAATATCGCTGGGCAGATTAATTTGC
>JAJFIU010000147.1 GCA_021774695.1 Alphaproteobacteria bacterium
GTATAGCGAAGTGACTTTGCGATTATGACATCAAACCGACTTTCATCTGTGACGCGTTTTTCTTTGTGTTTTGCACCGCTCTTGCTGGCGGCCTGTTCGTTTGCATCCGGCCCGGTGAATGATCCCGCAGCCAGTATAGATCGCGCGCCAGTAACAGTCACCGCGTTAGGGGCGGATGAAGTGTTGTCGCGTATAAAACCGATGCCACCACAGCAGATACCAAACGGTGAATGCGGACTGTTTTTATGGGCAAAGCGCCAGGACACGCCGCTGGTTTTTTTCCAGCGCTCCGGTGGTAATACTTTCATGCATTTGGACGGTCAGGTCGTCGAGCTGACGCGAACCAGCGCGGTTGATCAGATAGCGCTGCAGTTTTATCAGGCGCAGACTTTCGTGATTGAAGGTTTGACCGTTAAAATTGACGTGAAGCCAGAGCAAATTCGTAGCCTGCAGCAAGGGTTGAAAATACCATCAGGTAGCATTTCCATAACCACAAAAGACGGTTGGTCAGCGGCAATGCCGGTTGCTGGTGCTATTGGTTGTCAGTAACCGCAGAGCAGTCATAATAGGAGTAACTTTATTTGACTAATTTGTGACAAGCTTTTGATTTATTTTGCTTTATTAAACTATTTATAACGGTATTTTCTGAAGAGTGACCCTACATTTCTGAAGTTTTCTTCTGTGTGTTCCATCAAGGTTTTGAAACAATAAACAAGAATTGGTGGAGCCGAGGGGGCTCGAACCCCTGACCTCTACACTGCCAGTGCAAGCACTTTATAGGTAACTTATTGATTTTATCTGATTTTTTATTTCACACGCGATCATAGCGGATCAAAAAAACTCAATAAAAACAATACCAGTTCACACGCTCCGTGTGAAAACCGTGTGAATATGAATAATTTCACTGTTAAAATTATTTAAGTGCGCAATAAATAGTATTGCGCCCGGCTTTAAATGATTTTGCGAGTTGCTTTGTAAGCGTCCGGTGAGCTTGATTTAAGCCGCTTCTTCCAGTTTGGTTTCGCTGAAGTTCCAGGGCAGCAGATCGTCAATACGGTTGATCGGATGGTCAGCAATGGTTTCAAATACCCATGCCAAATTCTTCGGTAGACCAACCTACCCGTTCAGAGGTGGTTGCTGCGTAACAGGCATAGGGTTCTGGCCTTGGCTGAAAGCTGTGGAAAAAAATCTGTCTTAACGTATGCAGCCTCTCAAACTCCACGACAGGACAATCGGACTATTCATTATCGTCGGGGGTGTAGATTATGGACTGTTCGAACGTATCAAAAAAACACCCGTTTTACGTTCGCATTAAAATCAGGTTCACATACGTCATCGCTCCCGGTGTCTCCAACATGAATTGTGAAGGGGGAAGCCTCGTTGTTGATTCTATCTACCAGCGACTCATAACATCTGTAGCTGTCAAGCCCATGATAAGCCAGCGTATAAGCTAAACGTTGAGGATTGTCCCTGCAGACCGAGTTGAGCGCTATATGCCGCACTATTAAAAGCAGCGCAAAAAAGCATATTCGCTACGAGGGCGGCAAACTTCCAGCGCGCTCCAACGTTGGTAACGTTGGTCTTGATGACATCTTCATGGGGGTTTGGGGGCTAGCTGGAACGCCCCTCTTTAACAAGACAAGAATGAAAGAATGCTAATCTATAATTTTCATTGTGTAGGAACTATCAATGAACTGACGTGAGCCGTTATAAGGATGCCTTAGCAATATGTTGACTTAACGGTACTAGCTAAGGGTTAAATGTTCTGACCATGGACAAATTGCCTATGAAACTGCCTAAGAAATACTATTTTTTGGAAAAAGGTATTGATAATTAATTATTAATAACAAAAGGTTAGGTGTTATTATGATTTGAGTACGTGGCATATCGGGCGCACCATTATTTTCAATAAAATCAATGATTTAACTATTTTCTAAGCTCGATTTACGTCGGATTTTTGTGCCGACGGACCGCTAAGGCGTATCAGTTGACACTACAATTTTTCCAACTTGATTTCCCTTAAGCATATAGCGGTATGCGTCGATCGCTTCGTTAAAGGCAAATACGCGGTCGACTTTGGGTACTAAAAGACCTTTTTCCTGGCGCTCCAGAACGTAATTTACCCCGCGCTGCCGTTGATCTGCATGGCGCATATGATTGAATAATGAATAAGGGATCACCGTCGCAGCTTTTCGGACCATCTTTACAATATCAATTTGAGCATGCATGCCGCGCAGCACGCCGTATATAAACACAAGCGCATTTTCTCCAAGTGCTTCAGCATACTCATCGACAAAGTCACCGCCTATGGGATCATAGACGACGCGAACACCTGCTCCGTCCGTTACTTCAAGAATGCGGGCGTTGAGATCTTCTTCATCGGTTGCCACAACATAGTCTGCGCTGCTGGCGAGAATGTCGGCGACCTTCTGCCTCGTGCGTGTTGTTGCAATGACGGTTGCGCCGACGTCTTTTGCCAAAGCAATGGCGCCAAGCCCGGCGCTGGAACTTGCCGCTGGAATTAATATAAAATCCTCCCGTGTCAGGTTTGCAATTTCGATAAGAGGATAATAGGCAGTGAGCATTTCCATCCAGGTAGACGTTGCTTCCTCTTTTGACAATTTGTCTTGCCATGGGGCGAGGAAATCTGTGTCAAAAACCGCATGTTGGGCGTGAACACCATATTTGGTTGTGGCGTGAGGAAGCGTGCTGACACGGTCACCTATTTGGAACCCATGCACACCTTCACCCACTTCTTCAATAACGCCGGCCGCTTCGGAGCCTAATCCCGACGGCAAGGATGCAACAGAATAATGGTTGTCTTCCAAATACAGGATGTCGGCGCGGTTTAATGCAAAGGCTTTTACATTAATCAAAACTTCGCCCGGTCCGGGTTTAGGTCGATCAATTTGCTCGATTCGAAGCGAATCTACCCCTCCAGTTTCGTGAAATTGCAATGCCGTTGTTTTCATTTTAAACCCTTTTTTATTCTGCGGAAACAAAGTTGATCTTCTGGCGAATGAACTGTAATTTCCTCCAAAAACTTTATCGACTTACGCATTGCATTTGCTTAAAGGCAACATCTTAAAAGGGTAGTTAATTGGCAAGCAGCCCACCCAAAAGAGTGGGGGCAAGCGGCGCATAGCATGGTTGCAGCTTCTCCAGTGTGCCCATCCGACAGGTCTTTACCGCGCTAACCGGTCGGCGCAGGAAAGCGGGAAGCGTCTAAGGTCTGTATGTGCGAAATAACGAGGAAGCTCATAAGGCAATGAGAATAATCTGACAAAGAGACCAAAACTAGCCACCCATCCTTGCGGCGGTTTTTTTGCGCTGCGGTTACGACCATGTTAGCGGCACGATGGACTTGGCAATAAGACTCAAGTCGGACCACCAAATCAGCTTTAGTTATTTTATAGAAATAACTAGCGGTTGCCTGAAAAGTTATTTTGACGATAGAGTTCTGCAGTTTTTCAGGTGAAAAGGCGGAAATATGCAAGACGTCAGCTATCTGGGTAACTGGTTCATCGCCTCAAAGATCGAGCCAGAGAGACCCAATATAAAGCTCGTTGACCGCCAACGCCTTATCGAAACTCTGACCAATGCTTTATCAAATAAGGTGATACTAGTTGTTGCGCCTGCGGGGTTTGGTAAATCGACGCTTGTCAGCCAATGGCGTGAAACGTTGGTTGAAAATGGAGTGTCTAGCCCGTGGGTTTCACTTGATGAGAATGACTTCGAAGCTAGACAGTTTCTCTCATACATAACCCTCTCGCTGGCGAACGCCGGCATTGATATGGAGGAGATGGTTGTTGGTGCAAAAAATGGTTTCTCCGATACATCTGAACGAGTGGTGATCAGGCGGCTTATTTCCGAAATTGAAATGTCTGACACGCGCTGTGTGTTAATCTTGGATGACTATCACCGTGTTCGTTCGCCTCAGATTGACAGCTTGATAAAACAGCTTATCAAGGAAACACCGTCGTCGTTTTCGATACTCATAAATAGTCGGACTGTACCAGATATTGATTGCGCAACTCTTATAGCTGCAGGCTTAGCGGTAGAGTTAGGAACGGAAAATTTGCGCCTGACTAGAAATGAGGCGAAAGAAGCGATTGCTTCTGACATTACAGATCAAGACTTTGGTTCATTATATGAAAAAACGGAAGGATGGCCGGTCGCAGTTCAGCTGGCAAAATTGGATGGTGGCAACCTGGGTTCTTTTGCTGCGTCTAAGCTCGGCAATTCAAACAACTTTATCGCCTCTTACCTTACCGAACAGGTGGTAGACGCTTTAGACGAAGAGACGAAAAAATTCTTGCTTTATACGTCGGTGTTTGAGCGGTTCAATGAAAGCCTTGTAAATCATGTTCTAGAGAGTGACGACGCATGGACGATGATGGGTCGGCTGCATTCGCTGACCGCATTTATCATTCCTATGGACAAAGAAGGCGGCTGGTACAGGTATCACCATTTATTTGCGGAATATCTTTATGAGTCGTTGAAGAAAAACTATCCCACAATCGTCAGTGATCTTTGTAGCCGAGCGAGCGAATGGCATTTAGCTAACGGTCAACCGATAGAGGCCACCAGCTATGCGGCGCGGGTAAAGGACTATGACCGTTGTGCCGACATTATTTTGGACGCTGGCGGCTGGAAAATCATTTTGACGCAGGGCATTGGCTTTATGCGCAAACTTTTGCGTTTCATTCCAGAAACCGAGCTGCAAAATTATCCCCGTGTGGCGTTAGCCAGAACCTATTTGCACTGCAAAGACGGCGACCTTCAACAAGGGCGCTTCATGTATGACGCAACTTCCTGGTCCAACAGGGCTTGCACTGATGCCGCTTGGTTGCAAGATCAATTGGTGGTGGGGCAACTGCTTGGCATTTACCAGGACATTGTTCTTACGCCGGATATCGTAGACACCTTTGTTGGTGACGTGAAAAACGAACTGCCCAATATCGACTCGTTGTCCCTTGGAACACTCAAATGCATGGAAATAAACAGTCTATTTGCAAATGCACAATTGGAAAGCGTTGACGCGAGCTTAACACAGGCTTCTATGCTGATGCGACAAGGCGGCTCAATACTTGGTCTGAACTATTGTTACGTTCATGCATGTGTTGCAGCCCTATACAAGTGTGATTTTGAGAATGCTGATATGCATATCAAATTGGCCTTTGAACTTGCCGAGAACAATTACGGCGCGGACAGTGGTTTAAAGTATATTGCGAGTACATTGAAGTTTGCCATCATGGTGTGGTCCGGCCGCGCCGATCAAGGTGATCTCAAGGGTTTCACATCTTCCTTGGCAGACCTGGTGGAACACGACGGCTGGACGGAAATTTATCTAATTGGTTTGGATGCAGGGTATCATCTGGCTGCAACAAACTCAGACTGGGCAACTGCCTATGCTATTATTGAAAGATATGAAAGCGTTGCAGCGATCAGGGCTCTCGGGCGATTGAAACAATATTGCCTAGCATTGAAATGTGAAGCCGAATTCAAAATTGGCCACGATCACAATTCGCGGTCTATCGCCAACAAACTCAAAGAATATTCCATCGATAACCAGTGGCCTAAATATTGGCAGGGTCACGCTATCAGCGCGATAAAGCTCTCCGCTCTTGAAATGGATGATGATGTAGTTATCGAAGCAACATTGATGGACTTGGCTAGGAAAGCGAAGGCAGCATGTGCTCATTTTCACCATGTACGGATTGTGTCTGAGCTTTGTATTTTTTATCTCCGGATAGGAGATGACACCAAAAGCCTGAATGCTTTGTCCGAACTCGTAGAGCTCTGCGCAGCGTTTGAATTTTTCTGGCCGTTCAAGTTCAATGCGTCACTGAAAAGCGCACTTTATTCGATGCGAGATGCTTTAGAACTTGCAGAAGGTAGTCCAAACCGGGTGTTTGTGGACAAGTTTCTATCGGGCCAGTTCGAACGCCAAAATGTAAACGGGCCAAACATTTTAAGCATGCGCGAACGACAAGTGCTTCTACATTTGGCCCATGGGTTATCAAACAAGGAAATTGCCCTAAAATTGGACCTTACGGATAACACGGTAAAATTCCACTTGAAAAACATATACTCCAAGCTGTCCGTTAGTCGCCGAGGCGAGGCAGTATTTGAAGCCAAACATATGGGCCTGATATAATCTACCGCTACTTTTTTAGATCGTTGTGGACCCATGCATGTAGAAATCTCACGTCAGGCATCCGTTGACTAGATTGCACCTACCCATCTGGGCAGCTATCGCGAACCTTCTTTCTCTGTAAACTATTAGTAACGACAGAAAAGAAGGATGATCGGATGCTAGTGCAGAGCAGTTTTCTAGAGATCGAAACAAAACTTGGAGTCATCGGAATTGAACTTGATTGCGCCAATGCACCTTTGACGTCCGACTATTTTCTTAGGTTGGCCGGTATTGGCGCACTTGACGGAACATCATTTTTCCGGATCGTGACTTCCTCTAACAACAGCTACAACCCGGACATTCCAATCCATGTTGTGCAAGGTGGTCGAATGGACGATGCCCCTGAGGTGGTGCCACCAATTAAACACGAACCGACCAATGAAACCGGACTGAGTCACAAAAAATGGTGTGTTTCCTTGGCAAGATACGGAATTGGTGAAACTTACGGCAGCTTTTTTATTGTTATGCGCGATGAACCCGAGTTGGATTATGGTGGTGCTCGGCATCCGGACAAACAGGGTTTTGCTGTGTTTGGAAAAGTTACTACAGGAAAAAAAAATGTTAAGGCGATGTTTCTGAAAGCGGAAGAAAACGAATTTCTCACAAACCGAATCCAAATATTGACTGCTCGTTGCATTCACCAATTATAACTGAAAGCCCACCCTTTTGGGTAGGTGTGCGGCGAGCTGGCACCACCCAAAATACATGCCAAACTACTCCAATGCGTTGTTGCAGCAATGGTTCGCAACAGTCACAATTTGAGCATGAAATCAAAAATAAATGCTCCTGGGAGGGAAATATGAGAATCAAGGATGTTACATCTCGTTTGGCTATATTGGCGTGTCTTGCACCGTTGACCTACGAAGTATCGGCTCAAGAGGACGACAAGGGTTCATTCGCGTTGGAAGAGATTATTGTAACGGCTCGTGGCCGAGAGGAAACGCTGCAGGCGGCTCCTCTCTCGGTAACGGTTCTGGGAAAGCAAACAATTGAAGATGCCAGAGTTAACCGTGTTGATGATTTCATTGGTATAATGTCTGGTATTACAATCGCAAATTCTCAGGATGCCGGCACAAACTTCATTACTATTCGTGGTATGTCGCAAACTCGAAACGGCGAACCTCCAGTCGCCGTCATTGTCGACGGTGTTCTACAGATAAATTCCCGTACATTTGACCAGACGCTATTTGATGTTGAGAATATCCAGGTCTTAAGAGGTCCTCAGGGCGCGCGTTACGGTCGTAACGCAACTGGCGGCGCTATTATTATCAATACGGTTGGGCCGACTGAAGAATTTGAGGGTTATGTAAGAGCCGGGATAGGGCGTGGAGAAGAGTATAATTTTGAAGCATCAATTTCCGGTCCTCTGGTTGAGGACAAATTATCCTATCGCCTATCTGGCAGTTACATCAACCGAGACGGTATATTCAATAATTTTGTGTTGAATGACGCTGTAGACTATTTTGAAGATATTACAGTGCGCGGACATTTGCACTGGACGCCGACAGAAAACTTTACAGCAGATGCCCGGTTTAACATTGTTCGCACGGATGCTGGTTCGCTTAATTTTTCTTATCAACCAGCCGTAGTAGACCCCGTCACGGGCCTTCCAGGTTTTGATTTTTCGATTGCCGATGCTGACCTCGTTGAGCGAAGTTTTTCAGCAAATAACCTTGGTTTGGATGACCGGGATTTAAACCAATTTTCACTTCGGCTCAATTATGAGGCCGACTGGGGTAATTTCACATCCGTTACAAGTTATGACAGCATAGAACAAAGCACCGGCAGCGATCAATTTCCCTACACGGCGGCAACAAGTGTGACTTTTGGCGCTTTCCCATTCTTTGACGGAATTCAGTCCCAGTATTTTGATGTCAATGCATTCAGTCAGGAAATTAGGGTTACGTCGAACAGCGATCAACGTTTAAGATGGATGGCAGGCGCTTACTTGCTACTGACAGACCGTTTTATTTCGTCCTCAATATCTAATGACTTGGGCCAAGGGCTGAACCGGATAGAGCGGGAGCCGATCAATTTCACAACCAATCCATTAACGTCCTTCATTGCGGACGATAATGATAATACAGCCTATGCCGTTTTCTTTGCTCTTGATTATGACATTACCGAAAATCTCGAGCTATCTTTTGCGGGAAGATATGACAAAGATGAGCGGAGCCAGACAGTTTCGCCGTTGCAAGGCGCCTATTCAGACGGTGTCCTTATTGCCGCCGTAGGTTCACCTGGTGCCACCAATGAAGCTAATTTCAGCAAGTTCCAACCAAAGATAAGTTTACGGTATTTGGTGAATGAAGACTTTTCAGTCTACACGTCTTGGGGACAGGGCTTTAGAAGCGGTCAATTCAACCAAAACGGTGTTGGTGCCGTTGCAGCTGGCGCAGGCGTAGCAGGTGTTTCTGATTTGTTGGGCAAGGAAACCACGGAAACCTATGAAGTTGGTTTCAAGGCTCAATTCCTCAACGACAGGGTTTCACTGAACGGTGCACTTTATAATACGGAAGTCACCAACGCGCCGTATTTCGTTTTCATAGGTGCTGTAAGTGCGCAGGTATTGGTGCCAATTGATGAGGTCACCATTAAGGGCGGCGAGCTGGAACTTAATGCGCGGATCACGCCGAACCTGGACTTTTATGCAGGTCTTGCGATTTCTAGCAGCGAGATTGATGCTTATTCTGTAAACTCGGCTGCGGTTGGCAATGACGCACCGTATGTTCCTGACTCAGCCATCAACATCGGCGGACAATATCGCAAGGAAATTTCCAAGAGCCTCGGCATGTTTATGAGAGTTGACTACGAGCACCGCGGTAGCCAGTTCTGGGATCCTGAAAATACTACAGCCCGTTCGGCCATTGACCTTGTGAATGTGAGATTGGGAATTGAAGACAATGACGGTGCTTGGTCGTTGATCGGCTCCGTATCCAATCTTTTCGATGAAGTCTATAATTCGGAATGGGTTTTGGGCGGCTTCGCTCACGCCGGCCAGCCTGATGTGTGGCGCCTAGACTTCCGATATAACTTTTAGAATTAAGGCACCGCGTAGGGGAACTCTCCTCCATGCGGTGCTTCTTCTGTTCCGTGTTTGTTAAAAGCTATCGGCACCGCTAGTTAGGCTGACTTTCCGATTGGCTATGCGTGCGAAGTAGTCACGCCTGTATCCGACGGCATCAAATTATTCACTATAACTCAGAGAAAAAAGAGCTTCGATTATGGCAAAATACCGTATCTCAGCTGACATAGGCGGCACTTTCACCGACTTTGTAATTGAAGACAAAACTACTGGGGACATGAAAATTGGAAAAGTTCCCACCACTCCAGACAACCCGGCCCGGGGTGTTTTAAACGGGGTAAAACAGCTGGTTGATAATGCCAAGGACATCGACTTCTTTGTTCATGGCACAACAGTGGGGCTGAATGCATTTTTGGAACGACGCGGGGCAAGGGTTTTGCTCCTGATGACATCAGGAATTAGCGACACCTACACAATTGCCCGCGGGCACAGGGAAGAGCTGTATAAACTTCATTACCGTAAACCGGATCAGCTTGTGCCACGCCGAGACGTACACGGCGTTGAAGAGCGGTTGGGTTGGGACGGCACAGTAGTTATCCCGCTTGATGAAAGCTCACTGCTTCCGATCATCGACAAGGTGAAAGCGGAAAACATCCCCGCAGTCGCTGTTTGTCTTCTTCATGCCTATTCTAATCCGGCTCACGAGCAAAGGGTCGGTGAAATCCTGGCAGCTGCCCTGCCGGGTGTATCTATATCATTGTCCCACGAAGTAGCGCCGGAATGGCGCGAAGTAGAACGTGCATCTTCCACGGTGATGGATGCCTACGTCGCGCCGGTTGTGGAGCTATATCTGTCTACCCTCAAGAAGGAGCTAGTCGGTGTTGGCATGAAAGAAACTGTTCATGTTATGCGGTCGAACGGCGGCGTGATGACAGATGCGCATGCAAGCAAACACCCTATTACAACGCTGTTATCGGGCCCTGTCGGGGGTAGTATTGGCGGTGTTGAACTGTCTAAGTCTACCGGTATTAAAAACCTCCTCTGTGTCGATATGGGGGGCACTTCTTTTGATCTGAGTTTAGTTGTTGACGGACAGGCCGAGCTTTCTAGTGAAACTGTCCTGCAGGGTCTGCCGTTATTGATGTCGATCATCAATATTGAAACTGTTGGTGCCGGCGGTGGATCGCTTGCTTGGGTTGAAAATGGCGGTTTGAGAGTGGGCCCCCAAAGTGCCGGTTCGCAGCCCGGGCCTGTTTGCTATGGTCGGGGCGGAACGCAGCCGACAATAACGGACGCCAATCTTTTCCTTGGGCGCCTTGGTGAGGGGTCGCTCCTTAACGGAGAAATGTCATTAGACACTTCTGCGACAGCTCTAGCTTTCAAAAAATTAGCGTCTGAAATAGGCCTTTCCGATATCCAACTTGCGGAAGGGATGATCTCCATTGGCAATGCCAAGATGGCAGATGCAATGCGGACCATTACCGTTGGCCGCGGCATTGACCCGCGCGGGTTCACTCTGGTCGCCTTTGGCGGCGCGGGGCCAATGCATGCGGTTGAATTGGCACGCGAACTGGATATAGGGCAAATAATCATCCCCCAATTCCCAGGAACCTTTTCTGCGTGGGGCATGTTGCAAAGCGACATAAGGCATGACCTCAATGTGAGCTACTATGCCCTTTCCGATGACATAGACCATTCTATCGTCGCGGGTCATTTTGATGAAATGCGGACTGCAGGGGCAGCGGTACTTACCGAAGAAAATGTAGCCGTAGAGGACATGAGCTTCAATTTCTCGGTAGATCTGCGTTATGTGGGACAAGAATATACCATTAACGTTCCGGTATCTGAAGGTGTCGACATTGACCTAGCAGTTGACTGTTTTCACGATTTGTATGAAGCGCGTTACGGTCATGCTCTCAAAGGTTCTCCGGTTGAATTTATCAACCTGCGTGTGGCGGCTATTGGACAGCTTGAGCGGTCACCTTCTGGAAGTGAAACCACGAAGAACACCGGTTCTCCGATAATTAACCACAGAGGAATTATCTTTGACGGCGAGACGCATAAAACACCGATATTCAAACGGGATTTTATGAATGAAGGACAGCTTTTTACTAGCCCCGCAGTGATCGAGGAAGCTAGTGCGACTACCATTATCCCACCAGGCTATGGGTTTAGGTTGGATGCGATCGGCAATATTGTCATTCAGTCGGAGGCTATATCATGACCAAATTACAAGCTAACCCCATTACAACGGAGATTATCCGCAATGCTTTCAATTCTATTGCGGAGGACATGAATGCAGCGCTGATAAGGAGTGCCTATACCCCCATAATTTATGAAGGTAAGGACTGTGCCGTAGCCTTGCTCGATGAAGACGGGGAGGTTTTAGGCCAATCGTTGGGGCTGCCATTGTTTTTGGGGAACCTCTCTTTGTGCGTGCAGATTGTAGCCGAGATGCATGGCTGGGATTACTTTAACGAAGGGGATGTGGTTTTCTTGAACGACTCGTATATTGCCGGTACGCATTTAAATGATGTTACGGTAATTGTGCCCATATTCTGGAACAATAAACGTGTTGGTTTTGCAACCTCACGAGCGCATTGGCTTGACGTAGGCGCGAAAGACGCAGGTCAATCTACCGATTCCCATGAAATTTATCAGGAGGGCATGCGGTGGGCACCAACAAAGGCCTATGCGGCAGGCAAACCACAACAAGAAATTCTCACATTTCTGAAACTGAACAGTCGGTTTGGAGATGCCTTGCTTGGAGATCTCCATGCTCAAATAGCCGCAGGCAAAACAGGCGAACAGCGCTTCAGTGCATTGCTTGATAGGTTTGGGATTGAAACTGTTTTAGCCGCGCGGGATGATATTTTTAGGCAGTCTGCAGAAATGGAGCGCGAGTCGATCCGCGCAATCCCTGACGGCATTTACAAGGCGGAAGGTGCGCTCGATAATGATGGGCTTTCCAAGGAACCAGTTCCCGTTAAGCTTACTATTTCAGTCAACGGCGATAAAATGGCAGTTGACCTCGCGGGTTCGTCAGAACAAACGCGCGGCGCGGTTAACTGCGGTGAAACCCAAACTATTTCGGCAACACGCGTGGCGTTCAAACTACTGATTAACCCGCAGCGCCCGGTAGATGGTGGCACCTTCACGTCGCTGGACGTACTGGCGCCGGAAAATTCGATATTCAACGCTCGGGAACCTGCTGCTTGCTCTTGGTATTTTTCTTCATTGGGCTTGTTGATCGATTTATTTGTTAAAGCCTTGTCGCCGGTTATGCCGCAGGCCGTTGCTGCCGCCCATTACGGCGATTCGATGGTTTTGATTTTAAGTGGCTACGATAAATCGAAGAATGATGAACTGTTTGTATCGATCGAGGCCAACACTGGTGGTTGGGGCGCTTGGTCTGAAGGTGACGGGCAGGATTGCCTGATCAACAATGTAAACGGCAGCTTCAGAGACTATCCCATCGAAGTGTATGAGCACCGTTATCCGGTTCGCATCATGAAGTATGGCATTCGGGAAGATAGTGGAGGCCCCGGAAAGCACAGAGGCGGCAACGGAAGCTACCGGGAATATCACCTCACCAATGATGCAAATATGTCCCTTTGGTTTGAAAGGGCACATACCACAGCTTGGGGGCTTGAAGGCGGGCACGCCGGTAAAGCACCCGAGGTTAATGTCATTTCTCCCGATAATACTGAGAAAAGTCTCATGAAAACTAATGCGATGCCACTAAAGGCAGGTACGATTATTCTGACAAAAACCGGAGGTGGCGGTGGATATGGTGATCCGGCGGAGCGAGATGCGACGCAAATCGCCAAGGACATAGAGAACAGCCATGTAAGCGAAAGCTTTGCTAAAGAGTTTTATGGTGGGGTTGGATAAAATGATGGGCAAGTTTTCTGCGACGTCTCAATTTTCTGAGGGGGGTCTGCGATGTCAAAAATAAGGGCAGCAAGTGATATTGGTGGTACCTTCACTGACCTCGTATATTTTGCAGTTGACGAAGAAACCGGGCAAGTAGCTGAAATTAACGCCGTTAAGACACACACAACGCCGGATGAATTCCAGGCTGGCGTTATGACCAGTCTTGACGTTGCGGGCATCTCGGCTAAGGATCTATCGTTTTTTGCTCACGGCTCAACCGTAGTTATCAATGCTCTGACCGAACGTAAAGGTGTGAAAACTGGACTAATAACAACACGTGGATTTCGAGATATTCTTGAAATTGCGCGCGGTAACAGACCGGACTTTTTTAATTTACGGTACCAGAAACCTGAAGCATTTGTGCCGCGCTATCTTCGCCAGGAAGTTACGGAACGGATGACCCATCGCGGCGACGTAGTAACGCCGCTAATACTTGATGAAATCAAACCAATTCTGAAGAGTTTTGAAGCTGAGGGTGTTGAGGCGATAGCCGTTTGCCTGCTGCACTCATATGCCAACCCTGCACACGAACAACAGGTTTGTGAAGAAATCAAAAGGCTGGCGCCAAACGTCACGCTTGTGGCGTCGCACCAAATATCGCGAGAATGGCGCGAGTATGAACGAACCAACACCACGGCGTTATGCGCTTATGTCAAGCCTATCGCGGGTGCATACCTTAATGAAATGGAAAAGTCATTACAGCGTGATGGGTTCACGGGATCGTTCTATGTCATGCAGTCTAACGGAGGTATTGACACTGTCGCGTCTGCGAAAGAAGTGCCGATTTCTATCGTAGAATCAGGTCCAGCAAGTGGTGTTTTAGGAGCTGCGGCTCTAGGTAAAGTTCTTGGTATTGACGATATTCTTGCCTTTGATATTGGCGGCACCACAGCCAAGTGTTCGTTGATTGACGGAGGAAGGGTCAGCCTTACAAATCAATATATGATCGAAAAAAACGCTCGGTCTGCCGGCTATCCAATCATGACACCGGTTGTTGATATTGTAGAGATCGGGAATGGAGGCGGGTCAATTGGATGGGTTGACGAATTCAATAAAATGCATGTTGGACCGCAAAGCGCGGGCGCCATTCCGGGGCCGGTTGCTTACGGAAAAGGTGGCACCGAGCCGACAACTACTGATGCGAATATACTGCTGGGACGGATCAACCCTAATTACTTTATCGGCGGAGAAATACAGGCGGATGTAGCTGCCGTTAGCTTGGCTTTCGAAAAACTCGGCGAGCAACTTGGTATGTCTGCCATTGAGGCTGCGCGAGGTGTCATTCGAATTGCAAATCACAATATGGGCAATGCCCTTAAGCTAGTTTCAATAAACCGGGGGTATGACCCGAGAGACTTCACTATGATCGCGTTTGGCGGTGGCGGCGCGATGCATGCTGCTGCACTGGCCCGTGAACTGAATATTCCGAAAGTTATTATACCCGCTCATGCAGCGGTGTTTTCAGCATGGGGAATGTTGATGTCTGATCTGCGGCGTGACTATGCGTTGACTTTACCTCTGGCACTCAAGGCCAATAACGCATCGAAGATATCTAAGACGTTTCAGAATATTTGCACTGAAGCGACAGAAGCATACGCAACTGAATCTATAGAAAAGGGTGATGTGTATTTTGAGCAAATGCTTGAGCTACGCTATGAGGGACAAGAGCACACCGTTCAAATTCCTATTCCATTAGACGGTATTGATGGTGCAGCAATCGAAAAACTGGTTGAAAGTTTTAATGACGCTTACGAACGCAAATATACATACCGCCTTGAGAATAATGTTGAGCTCGTTAGCTGCAAAGTAACAGCGTTTGCCCGAGTTGATCGACCAGCAATTGGTAAATTGGATGCGTCTTTGTTTGGGTCGATTGATGAGGCGAAAAAGGAAGTTCGCGATGTGGATTTTGATGAATACGGCATGCACAAAACTACAATATATCAGAGAGAAAAACTGGCCCCAGGCGTTGTTTTCAGCGGTCCGGCTATTGTTGAAGAGGCGGGTAGTACGGTTGTAGTTTTCCCTTCTCAAATTCTGAACGTTGATGACTATGGTAACCTGCACATAAACACGGCGGGGGGATTATCATGAGCAATCAAACGCCATCCGCCATCGACCCTATTGATCCAATTACGACTGAAATCATTCAGAGTTCATTGACAGCTATAACTGACGAGATGTTCGCCACCATGCGAAAAACGGCGATGAGCTCGATCATATACGAAGTGCTGGATTTCGGTGTTGCCATGATGGATGCAACGGGAAGTCTGGCAAGCTCCGGATCTGGAATTCCAGGGTTTATTGGTATGTTGGAGCCGGGCGTACGATCTGTCATGGAGAAGTTTGACGTCGCAACAGATGTGTTCCCCGGCGATATCTTTATGACCAACATCCCTCATCATGGAGGTGTTAGTCACCTCAACGATGTAGTTTTGATTTTGCCCGTATTTGCTGACGGCAAATTGTTGGCCTGGCTTGCTAACAAGGCCCACTGGGTGGATGTTGGCGGCTCCTTTCCCGGGAGTATCAGCCCAGATGCGTTGGACATTTACCAAGAGGGACTTCAGCTTCCCTGCATAAAAGTGGTCGATAAAGGCATAACAAATCAGTCAGTGATCGATATTCTGGCAATTAACAGCCGCCTGCCTGACATCACTGTGGGCGACTTTTGGGCCGGTGTAGCGTCCATGCGTGCCGGGGAGCGGCGCTTATTGTCTCTCGCTGGCAAATATGGACCCGCAGCCCTGTATTATGCGATCGAAGATTACATTGTGACCGGGGAAGCGATGTCCAGGAAAGCGCTGAGCGGCCTTCCTAAAGGCACCTTTGAAGCAACTGATATTACCGACGAAGGGCTGAAAATTCAGGCAACAATAAAAATTTCCGACGATGAATTTCTTGTTGACCTGCGCGGAAATCCACCACAACGCAAAGATGCTCTAAACGCTTCGTTTGACGCGACATTTGTAGATGTGCAGATGATTTACAAAGCCATCGCGGGCGCTCAGACCTTTGCAAATGCAGGAACCTTCAAGCCGCTGAATGTGATTGTCGATGACGATTCGATGTTTGCCGCCAAGTATCCTGCGGCAATGAGTGTCTATTATGAGACCAGCATTATGCTGTTTGATCTTCTTTGGAAGGCGCTTGCGCCGGTGATGCCCGAGTGCCTGCCCGCCGGTCACTATGCGTCAATATGCGGTACTTTCATGGGTGGCCCGCACCCGGAAACTGGAAAAGATCATAGTATTGTTGAACCGCAAATTGGTGGTTGGGGTGGCAGTATCGACCGTGATGGGTTGAATGCTTTGTATACTGGTTACCACGGCGACACCTTCAATGTTCCGGTCGAAGTGGCGGAACAGCGCAACGGCTTGATGATCGACCGGCTGTGTTTGAACGAAGAGCAAGGCGGCGAAGGTGAGTACATTGGCGGTAAGGGAATTAATCTGGACTACAGAATTCTCCGCGACGATTGGTGGATCACGATGGCGTATGTTCGCTCCAAAAATGGTCCGTGGGGTTTAAACGGTGGTTTAAAAGGCACAACAAATTACATAAAAGTTCTGCGTAAAGACGGACATGAAGAACGATTTAGCAGCTGCACAGCACTTCCGCTTAGTAAAGGGGACGTGGTGCAGGTTGTTACGGCAAACGGCGGTGGCTATGGGTCGCCTGAAAGCAGGCCCCGAGCCAAAGTGCTGGCGGATATCAAAAACGGTTACATAACCAAAAAGCGGGCTGATGAAATATATGGATTTAGTGAATGAGTGACAACGGAAGACAGTTGTACTTGAAAAACGTTAGAATTTTTAACGGGCATGACGACCAGATATCTGCGCCGTCGCATATCCTGATTAAGGATGGGCAATTTGCGGCGATAAGCTCCATCAAAATTACCGGAGACTTTGCACAGGAAATCGATTTGTCCGGCAAATTTATCATGCCCGGACTAATTGATGCCCATTTCCACGCTTATGCCTCGGATTTGGATTTTGCCAAGCTCGATCAGCTCCCGGCCACATATCACTCGTTGAAGGGAAGCAGCTTGCTAACAGCTTCGCTGTTGCGGGGCTTTACTACTGTGCGAGATGTAGGCGGCGCGGATTACGGTTTGTGGCGCGGCCTTGAGGACGGGCTATTTCAGGGCCCCCGGCTTTTGTATGGGGGGCGGGCGTTAAGTCAAACAGGGGGGCACGGCGACGCGCGTGTCCCATCGCTTGAGCCGTGTGGATGCGGAATGGTTGGACGCCTGTCACGGGTTGTGGACGGCGTTGACAACATTCGTGTTGCAGCCAGGGAAGAACTTCGCCGGGGAGCAAGCCATATCAAAGTTTTTGTTTCTGGGGGTATCTCTTCCCCCAGTGATCCGGTCTGGTCTCTCCAGTATTCGGATGAGGAATTGGAGGCTGTCGTAGATGAAGCCACCCGGCGCGGCGCTTATGTGGTAGCGCATGCCTATACGCCGGAAGCCATTGAACGGTCTGTTCGCGCTGGAATACGTTCTATTGAGCACGGAAACCTTATTACCGAGGAAGTTGCCAAATTAGTGAGTGCTAACGAAGCCTACGTGGTTCCTACGCTAGTTACATATGATGCCCTTGGCAAATATGGTGCAAAAGAAGGCGCGCCGGATACGCTAATCGAGAAACTGGGTGAAGTTGCGGGCAGAGGGCTAGAAGCTATAACCATTTGCAGGCAGGCAGGCGTTAAGCTTGGTTTTGGGACAGATCTTCTTGGAGAGCTGCACAAATTTCAACGGGACGAGCTTTTACTGCGAGCCCAGGTAGAAACACCTTTTCAGGTTTTGCATTCGGCCACGGGTGTAAACGCTAAACTGTTGAAAATGGCCGATCTTGTTGGGGTTATTAAAGAGGCCGCCTTTGCTGACTTTTTGGTGTTAGAAAACAATCCGCTTGAAGATATTACAGGATTGGCCAGCGGCACTTCTATAAATGCAATCTACAAATCGGGCCAGTGTATTCAATAGTTTTGAACGGCGTACTTTGTGATCCGAAAGTTATCGATTAGGAAAACTCATATGGATAAAGCCAGCGTTTTAGCGGCGGATGACTTTGCTCGAGGTCCTGTTTCAACCGGCGTAACATCGACTGGTTGGCACCTGGCCTTGATTATTATCGGAGGAACAATCGGGTTTTCCGTATTTATTGTTTCGGCTCAAATAGGAGGCTCCCTCGGATATGTCGATGCTGGCTTGGCATTTTTGACTGGTAGTTTGGTTCTTGGAGTGCTTGGTGCCACAACCAGTTATGTGGGTGCGAAAACCCGACTTTCCACATATATTTTGTCTGAATTTGCATTTGGACGCGATGGTGCAAAGTTTACAAACTTGGCAGTTGGACTGTCTCTGATTGGCTGGTACGGGGTGATAAGCAATTTTTTGGGGCAGGCCTCTCAGCAAATTCTGCTCGATATTTTCGGCTGGAACATCTCGATTTATGTGACGGTTTCGGCCGCCAGTATTTTGATGATTTTGGTAACTGTAAAAGGCTTTACGGGAATTGATCGTTTGGCAGCCATATTGGTGCCGGTAATGATTGCGTTCATTCTGTATGCGGCATATGCCAGCACCGCCGAGCAAGGTGGTGAGATTGCTGCTGGTCATACTGATGCGTTTACATTTTCGACGGCTGTTTCGGCGGTGGTGGGCAGTTATATTGCAGGGGTCATTATCCAGCCCGACTACAGTCGATTTGCCGTTAACACCAAGCATGCTGTGTGGTCGGTGTTTATTGCTCTTGCCGTCGTGTTTCCGACAATTCAGTTTTTTTCGGCAGTACCTAGCATGGCTATGGGTGAGCCTGACCTCCTGGCAGTATTGGTTTCTTTGGGTCTAATTATACCAGCGTTCTTGCTTTTGTTTTTCGGTTCTTGGTCAAGTAATGTCTTGTGTCTGTATTCGTCAGGGTTGTCTTTTGCGACTATGTTGCCAAATATTGGTCTGAACAAGATCATAGTAGCTGTAGGTATTGCGGGGACGGCGATTGCATTTGTTCCAGCGCAAGACTACTTGGTCAATTTCCTGGTACTGCTGGGAGTTGCTATACCGCCGATTGGTGCGATTTACATTATAGAAGCCGCTTACTCGCGCCGGTTTCTTGTGAATGTGAATGACTTGGAGACCGATCCAAAATTTAATTTCTCAGCGCTCTTTTCCTGGATGCTGGCAATTGCGGCGGGTTACTTGTCACAGACTGGCATTTGGGGTTTGACCGATATTGCCTCTATAGATTCTCTCATTGTGTCCGCTTTGGTATTTTTTGCCCTCAAGTATGGCCAAGCAAGAAACCAATAGGTTCGATTGGAGACAAAAGGGTGTTGTCAGGCTAAATCATTTTGCAATATTTGGTAATCTAGATGCCTGCTTCAAAATTAGCCTTTGGGGTAGATTGCCAGAGTGAAGTGTCGGAGTGTGCAAAACGCGTGAAATCCGAAGCTAGGTTTCTGTGGCGAATGACGCCAGGACCTTTCGCGCTCCAGTGAAAGGTCGGCGGCCATGCATGGCCATGAAATTGTCAACAAGCGCGATATCCCCATTTTGCCAAGGTACATCAAAAATCAGGTCGTCTGCGGTTTTGATAACGCGCTGCATTTGCTCGTCTGTAATGTCGCTATCATCTCCAAAACATATAATTTTGGCACCAAAATGGCTGACATCTCCCCAGCCCTGGTAGGCTGCGATGAGCTGGTTGAAGAAGACAGTAGTGCCTCTTTCCAGATGTTTAATCGCGGGCAAGACAGCGCTGGTTGCTCCCAGCGATCCGTCTGGCAACCAGCTCCAGCTATAGCCAAGTTCCTTAAGCCTTAGCTCAGCCGCCTGTTTAGTTTTGACGCCGAGTGTTGTTTGCCATCCGCGCCCTTGGCCGGATTCAGGGTTGTCCCCGTTTGGCATGACATTGGTGTATTTCACCCCTTTTTCTTCACAGTTCTTGATGAAGTCTGGGTCGATTTCTTTCAATTTTGTGTACAGCTGGTCACATCGGCACAGGGATGTTTCACCCTGAGTTTCAGCCGTTTGTTCGCAAAAAAAGAATAGCCGTGTCGGGTAAATGGGGGTTTGCGCCATTTCATTATGCAGGAAAATACCCGCGCTTGGAGGTGCTTCATTAGCGGTGAAAACTCGCGGCGTCCTGTTGACGCGCACCGCATTCGATAATGATTCTTCATACGTGAAAGTCTGGTAATCGAAGCTTGCAATGACGGTGTCGAGGTCTTGATCGGTTTGTACTGGAAAATCCCTGAACAATACAGCGCCGCTTGTACTTAGCCGGCCTTTGATCGCAGCCAGATTTTCCTCAATCCAAACCTTGCTTTCTGAAAGCGTCGCAGAGGATGTTTTGTTTGTCAGTACCAGGGGGAATACGCCAGTCTCGTTATCTTTTAACGAGAGACCTGTAACTTCAATATTGCTCATGTCATTCTCCTGTTCCTCGGCTGCCATTGAGTGGCACCGCGGTATGTCAGCTAGTCATAAATGGGGTTAAAGAGACCAAAGGCTTGTTCACAAAATTCCCCAGGGTCATTGAAGCGACGGTTAGCATTCAACGCTGAGATTGCTGCCATTTCCTCTTCAGAAAGCACGAAATCAATGATGTTCAAATTTTCCCGCATGCGCCTAGGGTTGCTACTTTTGGGAATAATCGCGGTACCGCGCTGAATACCCCAGCGCAGGACTATCTGAGCAGGTGTCTTGTTGTGCGCTACGGCGATACCTTGCACATTTTTTTCCGTTAAGGTGTTGTCAGCAGGCTTGGCCATGTCGATTTCGAAATACGATAGGGCTCCGAGCGGCGAGAAGGCGGTGACCGCAATGCCGTACTGCGCTGCCAAGCGGATCAGTTTTTCCTGCGTTAGATAAGGGTGAGATTCGATCTGCAACGCCGACGGTTTAATGTTGGCATAGCTCATCAGGTCGTGGAGAAGACCACTATTGTAGTTACACACGCCGATTTGCTTGGTTAGACCTTTGTCGACCAACGCTTCCATGGCGCCCCAGGTTTCCTGTAGCGGAACCTGGGCCCGCCGCATTTCCGGCTTTTCGGCTTCGGGGTTAAATAACCATTCGGCAGGATAGCGCACTTCAAATGGAACAAACTCAAGGGCGATTGGAAAATGCACAAGATAGAGATCCAGATAGCCCAAGTCCAAATCTGACAAGGATTTTTGGCAGGCCATTTCAACATGATCCGGGTGATGACATGTGTTCCAGAGCTTTGAAGTGATCCACAGATCTTCTCGTGTTACCAGGCCTTGATCAATTGCCGCTTTGAGGCCCGCGCCGACAGCCTCTTCATTGCCATAGTCAGCAGCGCAGTCAAAATGGCGATAGCCTGCCTTGATCGCTTCAACAATAATACGCTCGCAGTCCACGGGGGCTATTTTCCACATGCCAAAGCCGATATTTGCCATTTTTTTTGTCATTTAGATTCCAATTCGCCAAACCCCTGTGGGTTCATAACCTTCAGCGCCAGGTTATCTTTTAGAGCAAGGCTTTTCTTGCTCGGGAAGTTTTATTTAAATGTCTTATATAAGACAGAAGACTTAATAGCAAACATATGTTGCGGCGATGTGCCGACTTTTATTTGTAATGTCTGGTGCTGAAATACAGGCGGATGCCAACTGGTTTGTTATTCATTGGTGGCCTATGTCCAGTTTTGGTGCCCAGTTCAGAGACCCTGTTCGGGAGCCCAATATTTTTCCACAACTATTTTGTCCTGCAGCGCGTCGGTATGTTTTACTTTGGGCCCAAGTGGGATCTTTGCGCCCGCTTTCACAAATACCGCCATATCTTCCAGGGCCAGTGTGAATTTATAGCTCTTGCCGCCAACGAATTTTTCACCAGTTTGGAAATTGTGCCAGTTACCTGCTGGTAAATAAACTTCTACAAACCCATCTGGCCTGAGGCAGGGGGCCACCAATATATCGTCGCCAAACATATATTGGTCTTCAAATGCCCACGCGACCCTTTCGTCCGGATAATCAAGCGCCATCGCCCTTTGAACCGGCAAGCCGGTTTCATGTGATTGCTGCATAGTTTCCCAGAGATACGGGATCAGCTGATAGCGAAGATCAAGGGCCTTGAAGGCAACCTGTTCAACCTCAGGGCCGTACGACCAAGGCTCCCGAGGGCCAATGCCATGCAGGCGCATATGCGCCGAAAAAACACCCGCCTGCAACCAACGCACATACAGTTTCAAATCACGTTCATCTTGATAGAAACCGCCAATATCCGTTGCATAGTATGGCGCGCCGCTCATTCCCCAAGAGACGCCGCCCCGAATATTGCCTGCCATACCACCCCAGTTGGCTTGAGGGTCGCCGCCCCATTGGGCCGGGTATCGCTGGCTGCCGGTCCACGCAGACCTGCTAAAGAGAAATGGTCCGTTGGCGGCATATTTTTCCGCTGCTTCATATACACAGCGATTGTAGAGAAGGGCATAAACATTATGCAGCGCATGCCCGGTTTCGCCGTTGAAGGCCAGCATGTCGTCATATTCAACCTGTTCGCCGAAGTCTGCTTTTATCATATCAACGCCCAGCTCACACATTTCCTTGTGGCATTCTCGCCAAAATGCGTAGGCGCCGGGATTGGTGAAATCAATGATTCCTGATTTTGGCAAAGGGCTTAGAACATCTCCGAAAGCTTGCGAGTCCCACTCATATTCGAAGGTTTTCCCCGTTCTTTTGTCTTTAAGAAAATAGCCTTTGTCGCTCAGCTCCTGGAAGCGGCCATTCTTGACGGAAACAAGTGGATACTCCCAAACGCAAACTTTGAAATTTTTCGATTTCAATTCATCCATGACTTTTGCGGGGTCAGGGTATCTTCTGGGGTCCCACTCAAACAAGAATCGGGTATCCGTATCTTGCCATGCCCGCCCATCGATGGTGATGACATCGCAGGGCATGCCGCGCTTGCGAGCTTCATCGGCGGTTGAAAGCAACTCTTCCTGCGTGAGATAATATGCCTTCGACAAGATAACGCCCAAACTCCATAAAGGTGGGCGAGGGGCAAATCCTGAGAGGTTTGCGTATTGGCGGATAATCTCCTTGCCGTTTTCTGCGGCAAAGAGAAAAAAATCAAACGCGTCATCTTCAACTATCACCGTGTATGAGCGCTGTGACCAGGGCGCGTGGCCTACACTATGGGTGACAGGTGCTGGCGTGTGGGCTAAGGTTCCCCATCCGCTGTTGCTCCAGGCAAACGGCGTGTTCTTGTATGAAACTTCACTATTCACTCCCAGTGCATCGCAATTGTAAGACCGAATAAATTGGCCGCGTTTGTCTAATTTACCCCACTTCTCGCCCAGCCCATACACGGGCTCGTTGCTCTCTAAGTTCAAATTGATCATCCACCCTTCAGCTACCTTTGCCAGAGGGGGTACGCGAAATCGCCGTTCAAAATGGCCATCGGCGGCCGACCTTTGGACTCGTTGATCGTCTTTGTAGAATTCGAATGAAAAGGGGTTGTGCTCAACGATGAATGTAAGCGATCCTGAGTTGATCGTTGTGCGACCCTTTTCATTTAACATCACTGGTGTCGAAGGATCAGGGACTGACACTAGGATGCCATATTGATTGTCTGGCCGTTTTCGTCCAATACGCAGCCGAACAGCATCCTTGTAAAATGAGATGGTCAGAGGACCATTGTCTGTGGGTACGCAGACATTGTTGTTTTCATCAATGCTAGGCTCTTCATTGACTTTAACCGGCTTTATGGCTGCCCAGTCGGGTATCTGATTAGTTGTCACTTCGCCGTGCCTTTATAGTGTTTTTTCTAAACCAGCAATTTTGACGCTGGGTTTTCCTTTGAAAGATGTCATAATCAATATCTTATATCTTATATAAGACAAATAAGGAAGATTAGAGGTGATGGCAATAAGCAAATTTTTGGGAGGGGCGAAGTGGGCTAATCTATTCAACTTATATGCGTGCTGTGTAGATTATGCCTTGTGTGTTCACTTTTGTAATTCTGAATTCCACGCATTTTTTGTGAATATCGAATGTGCTGCGCTGAATCATCAATAGCGGTGCCCCTACCTCGACACTAATTTTCTTTGCGTCAGCCTTTGAGGCAACGATTGCTGAAATTTCATCGTTGGTGGAGATAACATGAATGCCGTATTTCTCCTGAAACAAAGTATAAAGCGCTGTGCCTATTTTACCTTGCTCTTGTAACCCTTGAAAAGGCTTCGCGGAAACGACGATTTTGTCAATGATTGCGGGCTTGTTTTCAATAAGGCGAGTTCTGGAAATTTCATAAACGTCTTCAGAGCCGTCCGTATCTAGCTGGCGTAGCTCTTTGGCAGTTCCCTTGCGTTTTCGGATCGATTCTTCACCATTTTGGGGTGTCAGAGGCGTTCCATCAGGGCGGGAAAAGCCAAAAAAGCGAAGGGTAGACCGCTCCGGCGTTTGTTCCGAAACAAAAGTGCCTTTGCCTTGACGTCGCTCCAGAATATTTTCTGACGTCATTGTGTCCAGTGCCTTGCGGACAGTCCCCTGGCTAACTTTTAACTGGCCTGCCAACTGTTGTTCGCTGGGAAGCATTTCACCTGGGCGATATTCGCCGTCAGATATCTTCGTGACCATTAAGTCATACACTTGTTGATATAAAGGGCGAAATCCCAAAGTGGTTGACATATGGCTCTCCGTTGATGAAGCAACTGTAGTTTGTTTGCGCAACATACTGCTCCGATGCATTTTTGTCGAGCGGCCCCTACGGACCGCCTATTTACCGCAATGAACTGACGGGATCATCGACCGCGATGTCCGAATGTCCAACGCTCGTGGTTTATTAGTGTTATATCTTATATAAGACATCTTACGAAAGATATATATTGTTAACCGATGCATTCGATGATAGGTTGGCCAGAGAATTGGCATAAAAATACACTGAAAATAAGGTCGTTGCCAATAAACACTGGGAAGTATTCTGAACGCGGGGAGTGTTCGGAAGTCACGAGGGAGCCCCATTATGAAGACATTAACATCATGCACTGCATTGCTGACTGGATTGGCGTTTGCATCTCCGACCATTGCTCAAGATAATCAAGCAGCGGCTGAAGATGCGACATTTGAGGAAATTGTTGTCACCGCGCAGAAGCGCGAACAAACGCTTACAGAAGTGCCTATTGCAGTAAGTGTGCTGGGCGCAGAGAGAATTGAACGTAGTTTTTCGCCGAATATCGAATCGCTGCAAACGTTGGTTCCGTCGGTTAGTTTCAGAAAAGGAACGACCAGCGCTAACTCTGCGATAACAATCCGCGGTATTGGAACCATATCCTTTAGCGGCGCAGCAGAACCAAGTGTGTCCACAGTTGTTGACGGTGTGGTTTTAGGGCGTTCAGGTCAGGCATTCACCGACCTTTATGATATAGAACGCTTGGAAGTTTTGCGCGGTCCGCAAGGTACATTGTTTGGTAAAAATGCGTCGGCCGGTGTGCTGAATATTACAACGTCCCGACCTTCAGAAGAATTTGAAGGCTATTTTGATGCCACTTACGCAAGCGGCAATGAATGGCGCCTTCGCGGCAAAGTTTCTGGTGCATTGAGCGACAATGTCAACGCAAGTTTGGTCGGTATGGTGTCTGAATATGCAGGCAATATCACCAATGTTTTCAACAACGAAAAAGTTAACGGCTACAGCAAGTATGGCTTGAGAGGCATGGTGGAATTTACACCTTCTGATACATTGTCGATGCTAGCGATTGTTGAGTACAACAAGTCAAATGATGACTGTTGCGCTGATCTTGAGGTGCTTCCTAGTGGGCGCAACCCTGCATCCCCGGCTGCCCCGGACAGTGATGGTATTGTTAACGGCAGGACAGATTTGGATCTGGGTCAGCGCCGCGTAGACCATGATTTTGAAACGCGCATGCTTGACGAGACCATTGGTGCGTCTTTGGAAATAAACAAAGACCTCGGTGACTTTACGTTGACGTCGATTTCAGCGTTCCGAAAATGGGAAAACACAGAGTTTCGCGAAGGTGATTTCACATCAATCGGCGGCACATCAACCACGCCGGTTTTCGCTGTTCCCTTTCAACTTCATGATGACGGCACGCGCACTTGGGACCAAACTTCTCAGGAAATCAGGCTAACCTCTCCTGACGGTGAGCGGTTGTTCTATCAGGTAGGTTTTTACTATTTTGACCTCCATCAGGAAGCTGATTTTACTCGTGAAGCAAGTTGCCAGAATAACGGCGGCCAGAACCAGGCGATTTTGGACGCGAACCCCGGTTTGACATGTGGTGCAAACGACATTGTATCTGCAACCGGTTTTTCATCTGTAGATATCCAAAACTGGGCCCTGTTTGGTCAAGCCGAGTATGAAATTACTGAAGACGGGCTGACTGCAATTTTCGGACTGCGCTATACAGACGATTCTGTTGATTTCAGGCATCGCCGCGTCAGCAATGACTCATTTGGTCGCCAAGGCGTCGGGGTTAGGCCGGCACTTCCTAACGGCCAGTTCAGCGAAGCATCCGGTGGTTTTGCCACCGACTTCGAGGGAAGCAGCGACAACACAGATTTGTCGTTCAAAGCAGGCTTTCGGTACGACTTGCAAGAATATGGCTCGGTGTATGCAACCTATTCTCAAGGATATAAAGGACCAGCATTCAACGTCTTTTATAACATGGGAACCAATGACACGCTGCCCATCGACCCTGAAACGTCGGATGCGTACGAGATTGGATATAAATATGCTTCATCGGACATAATGTTCAGCGTCGCAGCATACAAGGCCAACATCGACGGCTTTCAGGCAAACAATTTTGACAACTCTACCGGGGTAACAATCACGCGTTTGACCAATGCGGGTAAAGTGTCCACCAAGGGTGTAGAAGTTGACTTGCAGTGGAACGCGACTGCAAATCTTGCATTCACTGTGGCGGCGGCCTGGAATGATGCCCAGATTGAGGAATTTAACTGTCCGCTTGATCCTTTGTCTGGTCAGCCGCCTGCCGGTTGTACCTCGCGGTCTGGGCTGGACCTGCTTTTCTCACCAGACTTTAACTATACAGTCGGGGCCAATTATTCCGCGCCCGTCGGCGAATCTGACTTGGTGGTATTTGATGTTTCCTGGGCCCACGTGGATGAGCAAAATTCACTGCTACCAAGCACATCCGGCGCTTTTAGTCCGGTAAGCCGCCTGCCTGGGTATGATATGCTGAATGTAAGCATATCATATGAACTAAATGACGGGCAGTACCGCTTGACGGGGTTTGTTAAGAATCTGTTGGATGAAAGCTTCGTCACAACCTACAGCGGAGATAATTTCCGGTACCAAATTCCCCGTGACGCAGATCGTTATTTCGGCGTGAATTTACGGGCTGCTTTTAATTAGAGCACCTAGTATACAATCAAAGGAGAAGCTTTAGGGCTTCTCCTTTTTAGTTTGTTTCACCCGCCCAATGGCGTCACTTTATCATTTGAAATTGGAAAGGAAGGCAACTGCATGTTTGTTCGTACTTTCTGTCAGATGGTCGGAAACACCCTTGCTGTAATTAATTCGGCAATTTCCAAGACTGGTGTCGGGATAGCATCGGCCTTCCTGCTTGGAATGGTTACTGTTGTTCTGGCGCAGGTATTTTTTAGATACATATTGAACGACAGTTTGGTTTGGGCAGAAGAGCTTTCCAAATCTATGATGGTTTGGGTGGCTTTTCTGGTCGCACCGATGGCCATGCGCCAAGGGGCCAACGTGCGAATTGAAATGTTGACCGAGGCATTGCCGGCACGTTTGCGCATCTTCTTAAGCCTCGTAATCGGCGTGGCTGTCATTTGGGTTTTATCGATATTTCTTTATGAGAGCATTGGATTTTGGGAACGCGGCAAACAAGTTTCTGCCGCCAGTCTGCCCGTTTCCATGGCGGTCTTTTATACTATTGTGCCGGTGGGCTTCACCGCCTTGTTGATGGTGGGACTGGAGATGGTTTTACGCGATTTCCTTTCCTTAATCGACCCGGACAAAGACAGCGATAAGTCTGAAGGTGAAAACCGAAGCGTCATTGGCGGAGGAAGTAAGTGACTTTTGCCTATTTCTGGATGTTTATTTTTTTAATGGCGGCTGGGGCACCGATTGTTTTCGCGTTGCTCATCTCGCCGACTGCAAGCTTGTTCGTTGACGGTGAACAAGTTTTCTACAAAGCGCTATTGTCTCGTTTCTACAACGGAATGGATTCTTTTCCGCTGATGGCGGTTCCCTTCTTTATTCTGGCTGGGGAATTGATGAATTCAGCTGGGATCACCCGTTCAATTGTACAATTCAGCCAATCATTGGTTGGGCATGTGCGCGGCGGTCTGGCGCAGGTTAATATTGTTTCGTCTATTCTATTTGCTGGACTGTCCGGTTCAGCGGTGGCGGACACCTCGGCGCTCGGGAAGATGCTCATTTCTTCGATGGAAGAGAATGGCTATTCAAGGAAGTTTGCTGCGGCGATCACTGCGGCTTCCTCCGTAATTGGTCCTATCATTCCGCCGTCCGGCATCATGATTATTTATGCTTTCATCATGAATGTGTCGGTCAGTGGTTTGTTCGCTGCGGGCCTGGTACCCGGCCTGATGATTGCATTTGGTTTGATGGCTGTGACCAGCTATTTAGCCAAAAAACGGAATTATCCCATCGCCAGCCGAAAGGCGACCTTCTCTGAGCGCACCCAAGCTTTTAAGCTTTCCGGCCCTGCTTTGATGACACCGGTCATATTGCTGGGCGGTATTCTCGGCGGCGTGTTCACGCCAACAGAAGCGGCGGCGGTGGCTTCTGCCTATGCCTTGGTTGTGGGCCTATTCATTCTGAAAACGGTTAAGATCAAGGATCTGCCCAGTATTTGTGCCGCTGCTGCACTGCAGTCGGGCGTAATTCTCTTTTTGGTCGGTGCGGCACTGACTTTCGCATGGATTATCACCGTATCAGGCATGGCAGAGGTAATAGCCGACAGTATGTTTGGGCTCACGGATAATATTTTGTTGCTGTTGTTGATGTTGAACATATTCTTGTTCTTCGTGGGCATGTTTTTGGATGCAGGACCTGCTATCATGATTTTGGGCCCAGTGCTTGCGCCCATTTTCTTGGCGCTTGGTATTGATCCGCTGCATTTCGCGATTGTGATGTGTGTCAATGTGACCGTCGGACTTGCTACACCGCCTATGGGCTTGGTGCTTTTTGTTGCCGCCTCTGTTTCCGGTGAAAAGGTCGAAGCTATTGCGAAAGAAATGTTGCCGTTTCTAGCTGTTGAAATCGGCGTCATCTTTCTCATTACCTACTTTCCGGCACTGTCACTAACGCTGCCCAAGCTGCTTGGATTGGCAACCTGATTTCGGCTATGTAAAGGATCAGTTATGATCAAGAAATATTCGTCCGTTCTTCTTTTAGCCGCGATTTTTGCGGCCTCGGTTTACGGCAGCGTTAGCAGCGTTCAAACAAAAGCAGATCATATCATTCGCGTCGGCTTTCTTGGCTCGGCTGATGGCGAAGATTATGACGGCGCCCTGGTATTCAAGGATTATGTAGAAAGTCGTACCAATGGCCGCGTGGCTGTACAGATCTTTCCGTCCGGCCAGTTTTGTGGCAATGAACGCGAATGCATTGAAGCTACGCAAAGCGGTATTTTAGACATTCATATGACGACAACAGGGGGGCTGGGTCGGCTGTTTGGTCCTGCGCAGGTCCTCGACCTACCCTATGCATTTGAAGACGATGGTATTGCAGAATGTGTTTTTGACGGCCGATTGGTTTCTGATTTACGGACAGCAATTCTGGGTGAAAAGCTGGGCATGCGGCTCATGGTTATCTCAAACACAGGCGGCTGGCGCAGTATAGCAACCACATCGAAGCTTGTCAGAGAACCTGCAGATATGGTGGGGCTCAAAATAAGGACTATTCCCTCGGCCATCCAACAGGAGTTGGTGAGACAGCTGGGCGGAAACCCGACACCGATTGCATGGCCAGAGGTATACTCTGCATTGGCGACCGATGTAGTTGAAGGCACGAAGAACAGTATTCAGGATATTGTTTCTGCCAAGCTTCACGAAAACCTGAAATTCATCACTCTGGATGGGCATGCTTATATGACCGCGCTCTGGTGGTATTCGGAAAGCGCATGGCAACAATTACCCGTGGATTTGAAGAAAATAGTATTTGAAGGTTTTCAAAATCTGAAAACTGTTGCCAGAGCGTTGCCTATACGTCGTCAGATTTCGGATTATGACGACTTCAAGAAAAATGGCGGCACCATTTATGTGCCGACGGTTGCTGAAAAAGTAAAATTCAGGGAAGCAGCATCAGGGATGAGAGATTGGTTTGTGGACCAATATGGCGCTGAATGGCTTGAAAAACTGGATGCCGAGATAAATACCTGTGAACGGAACAAAGCAGAGTCGTTTGATCAGGTGGCTGGTTAACCATTTTTCAATGGGGTTCAACTGGATAGAGGCGTCAAGTGACGGGCGTTCCACTCCGGGCCTTTTCACATTATTGCTCCATCGGATTGCTTGTTTTTCAAATAGGCATGAATGATAAAATCAGGATTTCCTGCCAGTTCGCCAAACTGGAAAGCGGTCTACTTTGCCTCTTCTGGGATATTATAAAGACTGTGTTGCCATGAAAGGGCCGGCAAACCTACGGGGGTCGCCATGGCACTTGATACGGGTACGTCGTAAATCCATCCTTCACTTTCAAATGCAGGGGTTGCAGTATCGCCGTCCGGGCGCATAAGCGGCGAATCATCAATAAGAATGGGAGGGACGGGCTGCCTGTTCCACATGAGTTTCATGAATTCCTTCCAGTCCCGTGACAACTCTACCGCGTCTGCCCATGGCGGCATAAGCGGGATTGTCGTCCGGATAATAAATAGTGAGATAAATCGTCTGGCGTTCAACATCTGCGTAGGCTGTAAATCCGGAAAAAGACGCAGCCAATATGAATAAAACACACAGCCAGTGCGCCATATTTTTTTCGCTAGTCACCACTGCGACTCAAAGCCTGTAAGCAGCCAGGTGTTGCCAAAAGCAGGCAATGCCCAGCAGTTTCAAGAAATTACAGATGGCTCTACTCTACCTGTGCGGCTGGAAATATTGGCAATTTTGTCGGCCGCAGCGATGAGCGGCGCGAGCGCATCTTGAGTGTTCATAGACAGCTTTTCTTTGTTTCCCTCAAACCGTTCGAGGTAGACCCTAAGTGTGGCACCCTCGGTGCCCGTACCCGAAAGCCGGAATATGATGCGGCTTTCGCCTTTGAAATAGATGCGCACGCCTTGGTGCGAGGAGACAGATCCATCAACAGGGTCAGTATAACAGAAATCATCCGCAGCAACGACCTTCAAGCCGTCAATCGTCTTTCCGGCTAGCGACGGGATTTTGCCCCGCAAGTCGGCGATAAGCTTGTTGGCTGTTTCCAAATCCAGATTTTCATAGTCATGGCGAGAATAAAAATTACGCCCGAATTTTGCCCAGTGGTCTGTCATAAGCTCTGGAACGTTTTTGCCCGATGCTGCGATAATGTTGAGCCACAAGAGCACCGCCCATAACCCGTCTTTTTCCCGCACATGGTCGGATCCCGTGCCGGCGCTTTCTTCGCCGCACAGCGTCACTTCGCCAGCATCCAACAGGTTGCCAAAAAATTTCCAGCCAGTTGGTGTTTCAAAACAAGGAATATTCAGGCTTTTTGCGACCCTGTCGACAGCAGCGCTTGTCGGCATTGACCTTGCTACCCCTTTGATACCTTTTGCGTAGCCCGGCGCAAGATGCGCATTCGCTGTTAGAACAGCAAGGCTGTCAGAGGGTGCCGCATACGTGTTTCTGCCGAGCACAATGTTGCGGTCGCCGTCGCCGTCAGAAGCTGCGCCAAAATCTGGCGCGCTGTCGCTATGCATCAGATCAAACAGGGCCTTAGCGTGAACCGGATTTGGGTCCGGGTGGAGCCCACCAAAGTCGAGCAGGGGCACCGCATTCACGACACTGCCTTCAGCTGCGCCGAGTGTGCGTTCGAGGATTGCTTTGGCGTAAGGGCCTGTGATCGCGTTCATGGCATCGAAACGAACGGTAAAGCCTGAGGCGATCAGTTTACGGATCGCGTCAAAGTCAAAAATCTCTTCCATCATCAATTGGTAATCTTCAACCGGATCAATGATGTGGATATCCATATCCATCAGCTTATAGCTGTTCAAATGCTCGATATCGACGTCTGGAATTTCAAGTATTTTATAGTCAGTGATTTTTTTGGTTTCTTCGAATATGGCGTCGGTGATTTTCTCCGGAGCGGGCCCGCCGTTGCTGCTGTTGTATTTTATACCAAAGTCACCATTTTCCCCCGCTGGGTTATGGCTGGCTGACAGGATAATGCCGCCGGTTTTCTTGTATTTGCGAATAATGTTTGATGCTGCCGGCGTCGACAACAGCCCATTTCTACCAACCGTTGCAGAGGCAACGCCGTTAGCCGCGGCCATCTTCAGAATAATCTGGGTGGCACGGCGATTGTAGAAGCGTCCGTCTCCGCCGATAACCAGATCAGCCCCTTCAACGCCGCCAAGCGCGTTAAAAAGTGACTGGATGAAGTTCTCCAAATAGTCTGGCTGCCTGAAAACGCTCACTTTTTTTCTCAGGCCCGAAGTTCCAAGCTTTTGGTCATCAAAAGGCGTGGTTTTCAAGGTGGTCAATGTCATGCTGATTTCCTAGCTTCAAGGCGACTGTTGGCGCGTTCTTGGAGGGTAGTCTGTATCAGTGCCTTTACGGCAATGGTTTCAAAGATTTGTTCCAGCGGCACATCTATTTTGCGGCGCCAGTTAGGGTATTCATTGGTAGTGCCGGGCAAGTTGCTTTGTTCTCTCAATCCAAGCAGATCCTCTAACTGTAAAGCAACCGCGCATGTGCTAGTTCGCGCGATAAACCTATGCAGCGCCTCATTGAGTGCCGGCGAAAACTGCTGAGAAAGGTCGCTCAGTTTAATGCTGTCTGGCAGCATATTTTCACTGCCGAGCAGCTGCAAAATGGCCTCGCGGTCCCTGTCGCGCAAGTATAGATCGCGGGCGATTTTCTGTTTGCCAGCACCGATGCCTAACTTTTGCTGGACCTCAATGTCTGCCCCTTCCCAATATCCCCTTATGGTGGGAAAATCATGATTGCCAAGAGAGGCAAGTTGCATATTTTGATATTCATGAGCCTTGAGGAAGGCGCCGTCTTGCGTGCGGGCAAAGGGTAATAGCGTGCAGCCTAATAGCCCATATGAATGCAGAAGTTCATTGAAGCCTGAAGGCACAATGCCAAGATTTTCGCCGACAACACAGCAATCGTGTCGCGCTGATTCAAGGGCAATAATAGCCAATAATTCAGCGCTCGGATACGACACATAAGCGCCCGCATGATTAAGCGAAAGTGGCGCCCAAAAACTGCGATTGACGCCCAGGATATGATCGATGCGCACCATTCCCGCATTTGCCATTGTGGCACCCAACGTCTCGCGAAAGAGTTTGAAGCCCGTTTGTTTGAGTGCTTCAGGGTTGAGCGGCGCAAGGTTCCATTTTTGGCCATCTGGATTAGCGGCATCGCCTGGTGCACCGAGGCTTACGTTTGTGGCGACTTCATCTTTGTTGCCCCATGTCTCGGCACCGCCCGGCACCATGCCGACAGCAACATCAAGGTAAAGGCCGACCTTCATACCGGCTGCTTTGGCTCTTTGTTGGGCTTGGGCTAACTGCTCTGCGGCGAGCCACTGGAGAAACGTATAAAAGCGGAGCGAACTCGCGTGCTTTTCAGCAAATGAGCGGCTGGCTTGGGTGTTTGGATCCTGCAAATCCTGCGGCCACTTTGTCCAGTCGTAAAGTGGCTCATTTTCGGTTACCAAAAACTCAGCGATGGCTTCAAACAGGGCGTGTCGTTGCAGCGACTCGCCTTCTTTTTCGATGAATTTCAGAAAAGCTTTTTTGCGCGCGTTGGATGGTTTGTGGTTTTCCATAACTTGGAAAGCTGTATGTAGTGCCCGCCATTTCAATCGGTAGACTAATTCATAATCTACTAACGCAGCTCCGCGTGCGTGAGAATACTCTTGGCTGGTGAAAATTTCACGTAGCACAACTTTGCCTATGCGGGATTTATTAAGCTCCGGCACCATATCCGGCGCAATATGCATCACATTAAAATAGCGCCGCGAGGAGGGTGAGTAGGGGCTATATAGTGTGGATTTTTTAGGGAACAGCGCATGCACTGGGTTTATGCCAACAAAATCAAGGCCTTCCGCAGCGGCGTTTTCGGCGATCAGCGCAAGATCTTCATAATCCCCTACGCCCCAATTTCGCGCCGACCGCAACCCATAGAGCGGCAACGTGATGCCGCAAAGTTTTTGGTCGGTGGCTTTCGCCGAGTCCGGTGCAATAATCAGATTGCTTGAAACTATAAAATCAGCTGGCAGCTGGAGTTCCAACTGGTGATAGCCGAGCGGCAGACCATTCTTGATTTCGATATAACCTTCCGAACTTGCTTTACCCGAGACTGTATCCCCAGTTTCCAGCAGAAGGCGCCATGTAATCTCCTGCTCGGGTCGGCCGCTCGGTGTTTTTGGTGCAAGTGAAATATTCTCAGATTGACGGCGCACAATTGTTTTCGGAATGACGCGCGCAGCGATTTTTTTTAGCGCATCCAGTTGGGCAGCAACTTTGCCTTCGTCTTCGGTATCAATGCCAAAGCCTCTAAGCGCCGCGCGTTTCGACACTGCATCGGCCTTGATATAGTCGCCGTTCAAAGCGTGATAGCCATCTGATACGCCGAGCCGCTCGGCCAGTGTATCCAAAAGATTATCTGCTATCACCCTACAGTTCCTTCACCACAATGATGCTCTCTTCTAAAACCTGTAATTTATTACCCGCTATTGAATCGCAGGCAGGAAATTCATCTCCTATGCGAGCTGTGTTCATCAATAACTGCCACTGTCCTTCAGGCAGGCAAAAATCCGCCGCCCGGTCACCAGCATTGAGCATTATATACAGGCTTTCATCTGGTGTATTCAGCCAAAGAGCAAAGGCTGTTTCATCGTCATGCCAGTTCTTTCCCACAAGTTCATTTCCGTCAGGTGATAACCAGCGCACATTTTTTCTAACGCCGTCATTCCGAGTTTCGCCGTGCAGGTATCTGGGCTGGCTAAAGGCCTCGTGGTTCTGCCGCAGTTTGATCAGACCGGCCGTAAACTCGCAGAGCGCCGGGTCAGCGTCGTCCCAGTCCAGCCAGCTTATTTCATTATCCTGACAGTAAGCATTGTTGTTACCGCCTTGGCTGTTGCCAATTTCGTCGCCTGCCAGCAGCATCGGGGTGCCTTGTGACAGGAACAGGGTCGCGAGCAGGTTGCGCTGGCGTTTTGCACGGCGGCGGTTAATCGAGGGATTATCGGTGGGTCCTTCAGCGCCTAAATTATTGCTGATATTATGGTTATGTCCGTCCCGATTTTCTTCGCTGTTGGCCTGATTATGCTTGTCGCGGTAACTCACCAGATCGCGCAAAGTGAAGCCGTCATGACTAGTGATGAAATTCACGCTATCAAAAGGGCTGCGGTGCTGCCCGTTGAACTTGTCGGCGGAGCCAAGAAGTGCGCTCGCGAGCGCGGGCTTGGCCTCTGATGACCCACTCCAAAAACGGCGAGCGCTGTCTCTATATTCATCGTTCCATTCTTGAATGCCAGCCGGAAATTCACCCAGCTGGTACCCACCGGGGCCAATGTCCCAAGGCTCAGCGATCAACTTGACCTTGCTGAGCACCGGGTCCTGCCTGAGAGCGGAAAGGAAAAGCCCGTCAGCCTCAAAGCCAGTAGTGCCGCGTGCGATTGTTGTCGCAAGATCGAAGCGAAAACCGTCAACCTGCATTATTTCAACCCAATATCTAAGGCTGTCGAGGATTAGCTTCAAAACCATTGGGTGCTCTGCATTCAAGCAGTTGCCGCAGCCTGTGTCATTGATATAAAAGCGCGGATTGTCACTTTGAAGACGGTAATAGCTTTTGTTGTCAATACCGCGCATTGAAAGCGTTGGGCCATGTTCCCAGCTTTCGGCCGTATGGTTGTAAACCACATCCAATATCACTTCGATACCCGCCTTGTGTAGCGCGCGAACCATATTTTGAAAGGACTTGATGCCTGAGGGGTTCATGTAACTGACTTCGGGTACAAAAAAGGCGACGGGGTTATATCCCCAATAATTTGTCAGCCCCAGTTTTGTAAGGCGCGGTTCGGAAAAGAAAGCCTGAACTGGCAAAAGCTCCAATGTTGTCACTCCCAGCCTTGCAAAATGCTCCAGCATGGCGGGTGAAGACAGTCCTTCAAAGGTGCCTCGTTTTTTGGCAGGGATGCCCGAATGCCGCATCGTCTGGCCCTTTACATGCGCTTCATAAATGATGGTTTGGTCGTCCGGGACGCACGGTTTTTGTAAAGTTGGCAATCGTGTGGGTGAGACCGCGGCGACGCATTTGGGCATGTAAGGTGCGCTGTCCAGTTCGCTGAAGGACAAGTCGGCCTGATCTGACTGCGGATTATAGCCATAGAGGCTGTCGTGTTGCTTGAACTGGCCAGACAAAAGCTTGGCATAAGGGTCTATTAAAAGCTTATTTGGGTTAAATCTATGGCCTTCTTCCGGCGCATATGGGCCGTGAACGCGGTAACCATAAAGCTGGCCGCTCGGTAAATTGGGCACAAACCCATGCCAAATATCACCGGTGCGTTTCGGTAGAAACAGGCGCTCAGCTTCTTTTTCACTCTTTTCTGAAAATAGGCATAGTTCGACAGCTGAAGCATGCGCAGAAAACAGCGCAAAATTGATACCGTCTTCCTGAACTGTTGCGCCTAGCGGATGCGGCGCACCGGGCAAAATTTCTACGGGCGTAGGCATAGACACGTTTCGCTATTTTGCAGCTATGCGTCGGTACAATGCAGCATATGAAGCTGCGGGCCCGCGCCAGCTAACGTCGAGGTTCATGGCGTTTTTTTGAAGTTTACGCCATGTTTTTTTGTCGTTCCATAACCGAAGCGTTCGGTCTATTGCGCTTTTAAGGGCGTGTTCTGTAACAGGCGAGAATTGAAGGCCTGTACCAAGACCTAGCTGTAGCGCCATTTCGTTGGCATCGATGACAGTATCTGCTAACCCGCCAACACGCGCCACAAGCGGCAGTGTGCCGTATCGCATGGCGCAAAGCTGCGTTAGACCGCAGGGTTCAAACCTTGACGGGATAAAAATTACATCTGCTCCGCCCTGGATTTGGTGCGCCAGATTTTCATCATAACCGATAAAACAGCCAACATGATCTGAATGGGCTCCAGCGGCAGTTATAAACGCCTTTTCAAGTTTCGCCTCGCCAGAGCCAAGTACAATAAGCTGTGCTCCGTTGCCGATAATATGCGGGACAGCGGCAGCCAGCAGGTCCAGTCCTTTTTGTTCGGTGAGGCGGCTGATTACGCAAAAGAGCGGTGCATCGCTGTCGATTTTAAGACCAAAATGCTCCTGAAGCACGCGCTTGTTTTTGGCTTTTCCAGCAAGTTTGTTCCGACTGTAAGGCCTTGTCAGGGCGCCGTCGGTTTCAGGATTCCAGATATTTGTATCTATGCCGTTAAGAATACCAGAAAGCTTGTCACCGCAATGGGACAGCAAGCCACCAAATCCCATACCGCCATCGTCGCTGCATATCTCGTCGGCATAACTCGGGCTGACCGTCGTAACAGCATCGCTGTATACGATGCCCGCTTTTAGAAAGCTGATCTTATCCCAATATTCGATCCCGTTTCTGGAAAAACATGCCTTTGGAATTTTTAAGGCCGCAAGCTCGGTTGGCGGGAACAAGCCTTGAAACGCCAAATTATGGATAGTGAAAACGGTTTTGGGTTTTTTGCCGCTTTCGAGCGATAGATATAAAGCTGTAAGTCCGGCCTGCCAGTCGTGCGCATGCACAATCTCTGCTTGCCAGTTGGTCAACGCGCCTGTGGCTAGTTTTGCTGCAGCATAGGAAAGGGCAGCGAAGCGAATGTGATTGTTTGCCCGGTCTTTTCCAGCGTCATCTTGATACGGGTTGCCTTCGTCACCGTACAGGTGGGGCGCATTCAACAGGAAAAGCTTTAAGCCGTCTGCCGATTTGGCCGACATGAGTTTGGCTGAACCACCAAAGAAGTCTGGCAACTTACAGAGCGTTTTCCGGGATTTCGTTGTCTTTAATACCGCCGGGAATGCTGGCAGCAGCGTGCGTACGTCAAAACCCTGCTCCTCAAGCGCTATAGGAAGAGCCCCGGCAACATCAGCAAGCCCACCTGTTTTTATAAGGGGAAAGCATTCAGACGTGACCGAAAGTACCCTATTAACCATCGAGCCTAGCTTCCCAATTTGTCGATCATTTTTTGCGTAATTAAGCAAACGCCGTTATCGCTGCGGTAAAACCGTTTTGCATCTGCAATCGGGTCCTCACCCACAACCAGACCTTTGGGGATTTTAACGCCCCGGTCAACAACGACTTTTGTTAAACGAGCACCACGGTTCACTTCAACATGGGGCAAAATGACAGCTTCTTCCAGATGACTAAAGGAACGCGCTCGTACGCCTGTGAATAATAAGGACTTCTCAACATGGCTGCCCGACACAATGCATCCACCCGACACCAAAGAGCTGATCGATGCGCCGCGTCTACCCTCTTCGTCGTGAATGAATTTCGCTGGAGGCGTGATTTCGGCGTATGTCCACAATGGCCATTCAGTATCATAAAGGTTTAGAGCAGGCTCAATTGTCGCCAAATCAAGGTTTGCTTTCCAATAGGCGTCAACTGTTCCAACATCGCGCCAATAGGCTTCCGCACCGGCGGAGCTTCTTACGCATGATTTGGTATAGCGGTGCGCAAACACCTTGGCGTTGGCTACCAGATACGGAATGATATCACCGCCAAAGTCGCGAGAAGAATTTGGATCGGCTGCATCACGTTTTAGTTCTTTGATAAGAAATTCTGTTTCAAAGACATATATGCCCATCGACGCGAGGCAGACATCTGACTTGCCTGGAACAGTGGGCGGGTCCGCTGGTTTTTCCAGAAAGTCAGTGACGAAGTCATTCTTGTCCACGCCCATGACACCAAAACCAGTTGCTTCTTCCTTTGGAACTTCCAGGCAACCAGCCGTGACATCTGCGCCGGAATTGACATGCTCTTCCAGCATCACCTCATAGTCCATTTTATAGATATGATCGCCTGCCAGAATGATCATATATTTGGGAGCATAGCTTTCGATAATATCGATGTTTTGGAAAACCGCGTCCGCAGTACCTTCATACCACTGTGTTTCAGACACGCGCTGCGAGGCGGGCAGGATATCGAAACTTTCGTTGCGTTCCGCCCGGTAAAAGTTCCAACCGCGCTGCATATGTCTGATTAGGCTGTGGGCTTTATATTGTGTTGCAACGCCGATGCGTCGGATGCCTGAGTTCATCGCGTTTGAAAGCGCGAAGTCGATGATACGGCTTTTGCCACCAAAATAGACAGCAGGCTTTGCGCGCCGGTCTGTCAGGTCATGCAGGCGACTGCCACGGCCTCCGGCGAGTACGTAAGCCATTGTATGGCGTGCATATGGCTGCTCAGCATTTCGATTCATCATTTTTTCCAATCAGGGCGTATGTAATTATTATCGAGCATTTGCTATGGTTTGATGACTATAAATTCACCTTGGGCGAAACATATTTGACTTGACATTATCGACAACATAGCTTCAATTGACAGCGCTGTCAACAAAAGCTATGTTGTAGTTCTAACTGCTCGAAGAGCAGCTTGATGTTCTTCATTGGTTAACTCGGGTATCATCGATAAACAGTGCAAGCTTCAAATTTTCATCCTAAGGGCCGAACTTCGAAATCCAGCTCACCAAAGCGTCAATAAGGCTAAAATACTATGACTGATTTATCTTCGAGTATCGCAAGTGCAACCGGACAATCCGAAAGTGGTGAGTTCGGCGAAGCAGTTTTGCGGCATCTTGTCTATTCGGTTGGGAAAGATGTGTCGCACGCTGTCAGGCGGGATTGGTGCATTGCTGTGTCTTTGGCGGTTCGTGATCACATGGTTGATGGTTGGATGAATACAACCAGAAACACCTATAAAACCAAACAGAAGCGAGTTTATTATCTCTCCATGGAGTTTATGGTCGGTCGGCTTCTGGAGGATGCCATTTCCAATATGAGGCTCTATCGCGAAGCCAAAACCTTCTTCAAAGAACGTGACATGGAATTGGCTGACATCTTGTGGTCGGAACCAGATCCCGGCCTTGGTAATGGTGGCCTTGGGCGGTTAGCTGCTTGCTTTCTGGATAGCATGGCGACAATCGGCGTAGCGGGCTACGGTTATGGTATCCGGTATGAACACGGTATTTTCCGTCAGAGTTTCAACGATGGTTGGCAAATGGAAGAGCCGGAAGATTGGCTTATCCACGGCAACGCGTGGGAATTCCAGCGCCCGGAGGTGGAATATCCGATTAACTTTGGCGGGTCCGTCAACCAGGGGCCGGACGGCAAAATGATCTGGACACCCAGCGAACGTATTTTGGCTGGCGCTTTTGACACACCCATAGCCGGATGGGGTGGCAAGCATGTTAATACGCTGCGCCTTTGGTCGGCGCGCTCGACTGAAATGATCAATTTGCACCAGTTCAATCAAGGCGATTTTGTCGCTGCTTCACGCAAGCAAGTAATGGCAGAATCCATTACCAAGGTTCTGTATCCGGGCGATCACACCGCCGAGGGAAGGGAGTTGCGCCTGAAGCAAGAAGTATTCTTCACATCCGCCTCTTTGCAGGATTTGATACATCGTTTCTTGCTAGATTTTGATGATCTTAGTTTGCTGCCTGACCATGTTGCGATTCAGATGAATGACACGCACCCGGCCATTGCTGTGCCTGAACTGGTGCGGCTTCTGGTTGACGAACACGGACTTGAATTTGTGAAATCATTCGAGATCGCGAGTGGTTGTTTACATTATACCAACCACACACTTTTACCAGAAGCGCTTGAGAAATGGCCGCTTGAATTGATTGAGCGCTGCTTGCCGCGCCATTTGCAGATCATTCGCGAGATCGACAATCTGTTTGCTGTCGAGATTCGGGCAAAGTTTGCGGACAAAGACCCAGCTCCCATGCAGGTGATTGACCCGCATCATGGTGGCTCGGTACGTATGGGTAATCTCGCCTTTATTGGGGCCAGCAATGTAAACGGCGTGTCCGCGCTGCATACGGAGCTCATGAAACAAACCGTCTTCAAGGATCTGCATGAGGTTTATCCGGGTCGTATTCTCAATCAAACAAACGGCATTACCCCGCGTCGGTGGCTCTATGAAAGCAACCCGCGGCTTGCTGGTTTGGTCACTGAGACCATCGGAGAGGCCTGGGTCGGAGACTTGTCTAACATTGCCAAGCTGGTTCCCTATGCGGAAGACAAGAAATTTCGCAAAAAATTTGCCGCTGTAAAGGCAGAGAATAAGAAGCAACTAGCGGCCTATATTAAAAAGCAAGTCGGTGTAGAGGTGGACCCAAGCGCGCTGTTTGATGTGCAGATCAAGCGCATTCACGAATATAAACGCCAGTTGATGAATGTGTTGGAAACCATGGCGCTTTATAATGCGATCAAAGCTGATCCAGACGCTGATTGGCAGCCTCGAGTGAAGATATTCGCTGGAAAAGCAGCCCCTTCCTATACGTTGGCAAAACTGATTATCAAATTGATCAATGATGCCGCCAAAGTCATCAACAACGACCCCGACGTTGGTGGCAAGCTTAAGCTTGTGTTTCTGCCAAACTATAATGTGTCAGCCGCAGAGATGATCATTCCGGGCACTGATCTTTCGGAGCAAATATCAACAGCAGGATTTGAGGCGTCTGGTACCGGCAATATGAAGTTTGCCTTAAACGGTGCGCTTACCGTGGGAACGCTTGACGGCGCAAACATTGAAATCAAAGAGCATGTTGGTGACGATAATATCTTTATTTTCGGCATGGAAGCCGATGAAGTAGCCGCTCGTCAGCAGGGAAACAGCCAGCCGTGGCTTACAGTCGCAGAAACCCCGCGCCTGCAGGAAGTAGTGACGCAAATTGCAAACGGCTATTATTCCGATGGTGATACCGAGCGCTTTGCGGGTATTGTCGATAATATTTTAGCTCATGATTATTTCCAGGTAACACCCGATTTTGATGCCTATTGGAACATCCAGCGCCAGATCGATATAGCCTTCAAGGATACTGAAGAATGGCACCGCAAGGCGATCTTAAACACCGCCAATATGGGTTGGTTCTCGGCCGATCGCACTATCCGCGGCTATGCTACGGATATCTGGAAGGCTCTTCCGGAGCCGGGGCAATAGAATGACCGATTGTAACGAGTATCAACTTGCAGGCTGGGAAGCCGACGCGCTTGTGGCCGGCACGCACCCAGACGCATTTTCCCGGCTTGGTCGGCATCCGGTGCCCAATGGCACAATTGTGCGCGCTTTCGTTCCGGGTGCTGAGCGGGTTGAGGTTTTTACACTTAAAGGCAAAAAACCCCTTGTTGAGCTCAAATCCATCCATCAGGACAACCTGTTCGAAGGTCCACTGGCTGCATCAAAAGCGAAGCAAGGCTACCACTTGAAAGCACACCGCGGGCAGGACACATGGGAGGTGCAGGACCCCTATCAGTTCCTGCCAGTTTTATCTGATTTTGACCTGCATTTATTGCAGGAAGGTTCACATGAGCACGCCTATAAGTGGCTAGGCGCACAGGTAAAGAAACACCAAGGAGTTGAAGGCACTAGTTTTGCTGTCTGGGCACCTTCCGCGTCGCGTGTAGCATTAGTAGGAGATTTTAATCACTGGAATGGCGCGCAGCATGTGATGCGTTCACGCGGCGCCAGCGGCATTTGGGAGCTGTTTGTTCCGGGAATCGGTGATGGGGCGCGCTATAAATACTGTATTTTTGATGCCTCGGGCCAACAGTTGCCCTTAAAGGCCGATCCTTATGCCTTTGGTACAGAATATCGTCCCAACACGGCTTCTGTGGTGCGCGAACTGAATAAGTATACATGGTCAGATGATGGCTGGACGGCAAAGCGCGGCACGCTTCAGAACCGCGAGGCGCCGATCTCGATTTATGAAGTGCATTTGGGCTCTTGGAAACGCACTTGGGACGCGGAAAACCCTTTTCTCGACTATAGGGCGCTGGCTGCCGACCTTATCCCTTATGTGAAAGAGATGGGCTTCACGCATATTGAACTGTTACCCGTTACAGAGCATCCATTTGATGGTTCATGGGGTTATCAGCCGGTCGGGCTGTTTTCACCGACGCGGCGCTTTGGCAAGCCGGAAGATTTTAAAGCTTTTGTGGATGCCTGCCACGCGGCAGATATTGGGGTGCTCCTCGACTGGGTGCCCGGGCACTTTCCCGAGGACGATCACGGCCTAGCGAAATTTGACGGTACCCATCTCTATGAACATGCGGACCCAAAAAAAGGATTTCAGCCTGACTGGAATACACTGATCTATAATTTTGGCCGTAAGGAAGTTGCCAATTATCTTATTTCAAATGCGCATTTCTGGCTTGATGAATATCACCTGGACGGACTGCGCGTCGATGCTGTCGCATCGATGCTCTATCTGGATTATAGCCGCAAAGACGGTGAATGGATCCCCAACGAGCATGGCGGCAATGAAAATCTGGAAGCGGTTGATTTTCTGAAGCGCATGAACGAGCGTGCTTACAGCCTTGAAAGTGGTATTATAACGGTGGCCGAGGAATCGACCGCATGGCCGGGAGTGTCCGCACCGACACACGCTGGCGGTCTGGGTTTTGGTTTCAAATGGAATATGGGCTGGATGAACGATACGCTGGACTATATGTCCAAAGATCCGATGCACCGCAAGCATCACCACCATCAGTTAACTTTTGGTATTGATTACGCCTTCAGCGAAAATTATGTGTTGCCGCTCAGTCACGACGAGGTCGTGCACGGCAAGGGCTCCCTGATTGACCGTATGCCAGGTGACCGGTGGCAGAAATTTGCCAATTTGCGGGCTTATTTTGGCTTTATGTGGACTCATCCCGGGAAAAAACTTCTGTTTATGGGCGGTGAATTCGCACAGGAAGCTGAATGGAATGCGGATGAAAGCCTGCATTGGCAGCTTCTGGAAAACCAAGACCATCACGGCATCCAGAAACTCGTGCGCAACTTAAATATGCTCTACCGCCAGACACCGGCGCTCTACCAGCAGGACTGTGTTTCTGAAGGATTTGAGTGGGTGGACGGCGGCGCAAGTGAAGACAATGTTGTCTCTTATTTGCGGTGGGGCGCACCCGGCGATCCCCCGTGCCTTGTGGTCTGCAATTTCTCCCCTGTGCCACGCCGCGGGTACCGTGTCGGAGTGCCTTACGGCGGATACTGGGAAGAAATCATGAATACTGATTCTGTCGATTACGGCGGGTCAGATGTTGGGAACTTTGGCGGCGTGACCGCTGAAGACGCACCGTGGCATGTAAAGCCCTATTCGCTCCAACTCACGCTGCCACCGCTGGCGACAATTATACTGTCTCATACATCTCAGTGATCAACTAGGATGATTGCTACTGGCAGGTCCGCTTTGGGTCAACTCGTGCCGTAGATGCGAAAGCCGAGATGGGCAGCTCTCACATCGTAAACGGATTAACGTGCTGTTGATAATATTTCCTTATCGAAAGTTCCCCGCCTGTTGAGGCAATAGTCATGCAATCAGATTTGCATAATATACAGAGTGAGAACTTGTTTCGAATAGGTTTGAAGAATAGAAATATCGCTACTCATCAAACACAAAGCTGATAAATTTTTCTGGGTTTATAAATAGACACATGGATGATGTACTCACGTCATTGCCTCATTTATGCGAAACTCTGAAACAACCTTGCAAGGCTTGGCGCTTTATCACTGCATGTTCCTGGAATTCATTATAGTCTCGCGGTGTGTTGATATTGGAAAAGCAGTGATGAGTGGATGGCGGTACGGGCAATAATGTTGCATTATTTTTTAAATGGAGGCCTCTGATTTTCCTGGAAAATTGACTTGGTGCCAAGTTTGCAATGGCCATGCAGGGTAGCGGGTAGTCTTTAAAATGGGTCCATCGGGACTGGCACGCCAAATCCGACAGTAATTTCACTGAGAGAGATGGCATGTCTACCGGCACCACAAGGTGCCTACTACCTTTTGGCTGGGTAGTTAGAAAGTCCTGTAACGCTACTGCCGGCCCTTGGTGGGGGTGCACATCTGCAAGAGTTCCAGGTCCAACACCGCGCCCCAGAACAACAATTTTCGATGCACCGACCAGCCGCAGAAGCTTGATCATATGATCAAGCATGGTGCCTGCCCCGGTGTTTAGTAGCGCTTTGTCTTGTCCCATTCGGCGCGAGGCACCACCCGCAAGAACCACACCGGTAAAAGTATCCATATTAGCCCCCAATCGCTGACAGGTTTGAGGTCTGACCACTGTTGCCGGTGGCCAAATGGTGGCTGGAGGCTTTGCCTTTTACCGCAACCAGCAAGCGCGCCTTTAGTTCCTCAAGCTGATCGTCTGATTGCAGCAATGCCCGCATCGGCACGCCGAATTCGCCGAATAAACACAGATGCAGCTTACCCAAACTTGAAAACCGGAGTCGATTACAGCTTTTGCAAAAATCTTTGGCGTAGGGAGCGATCAGGCCAATGCTGCCTTGATAGTCAGGGTGCAAATATTCGTTAGCGGGGCCAGCGTCGGCTGCTTTCAATTTTGGAGTCCAGCCTTCCTGCAAAAGCTTATCGGCGATACTCTCGCTAGAAATATGGTGCTTCCTGAAAAAGGCTGCATGATCTCCGGTTTCCATTAATTCGATAAAGCGCACGGACAGTGGTTGGTGTTGTACCAGCCTGAGGTAGGCATCAACCTCATGATCATTGATGCCCTTCATATACACCGCGTTTATTTTTACCTGTTCAAAACCCGTTTCAAAGGCGGCATCAATTCCGCGCAAAATCTCGTTGCATCGGTCATGGCCGGTAATCTGTTGAAATCTGGCGGGATCAAGGCTGTCCAGGCTAACATTCAACCCGCGGACACCGGCATCAAACCACGTCTGCGCTCGGGTTGCCAACCGATAGCCATTGGTGGTCAGCGCCAGTTTTTTGACTAGGGGAAGCGTCGCGATGGCTGTGGCAATTGCATCAAAATCACGGCGAATTGTGGGCTCTCCTCCCGTGAGCCTAATCTTGTGAATCCCCAACTCTGAAAAAGCCGTAGCGATACGTCTAATTTCGTCCAGATTGAGGGGCTCAGGGCCTGCGCATTTCCGGTAGCCATCTGGGAGGCAATAGCTACAGCGGAAATTGCAGGCCTCAGTGACCGAGAGCCTCAAATACTTAAAGCTGCGGCCAAATCCATCGCTCAGGTGCATAAACCATCCCCTTTCCAAAAACGAGAGGCCTGCCGGTTTCCCGCGCAAACCCGGCAGCAACAATGCTGCGGCCTTGAAGTCCTATTGCCCCGCAATAACTTCTGGGGCGACGTAGACCTCAAGGCTTCGGAGTAGAGCACTTGATGGAGGTATAATTACCCTGTTTAGCTGGACATGGTTTGACGCAGATCAAGCGCCTTGGCGAAGGACCAAGTCAGCGAATTCGGGGCGCGGGCAACTTTCAGACTCAATTCTGGCACATTGGGTGGAAAGCTCGGCATCGCAAAAGGCGCACAAGGCGTTGTTGTCCGGCATTTTAATATGTCCAGTAGCAACCTCGAAGCCTTCTTTTTTGAACTTTTGCAAGGTGCGAGAAAAGGTTTCCGGACGCATGTCCAGATAGGATGCGATAATAGATTTCTCGTAGGGCAGATAGATGGTGCCGTCAGTTGATTTTTGGTTGAGCGAAAGCCGTAACAAAAACCAGCCAACCCGCTCATGAGCACTTTTGAGACGTGACAGCTCGAGCTGTTGTACCAACCGCTGGGACCGCAGCGACACTGTATTGAGCATACTGACCGCCAGCTGTGGGCTTGATTGAATGCGTTGGCGGATCACAGGCGCAGGGATGGAAAGCATAAGGGTTTGTTCTACCACCTGAGCGCTAACCGGGGTCGGCATGTTTAAAAGGACAGACGATTCGAGCAAGGTTTCTCCGGCTCCCAGCATCTGCAGGATTGCTTCTTCCCCGGTTTCTAATCCGTTAAAGGCCTTCACCCAACCTTTCAAAATAATATACATGCGAATTGCAGGCTCATCCCGCAAAAATAAGAGCTTATCTTTTTCATATTCCCTGATTTGAGCGAATGACAGCAGTTCGTCAAGGTCGTCATCCTCAAGCGTGGAAAGAAGTGGAAGCGACTTCAAAAAAGGTCGGTATTCCGCCATTTTCCCAGTAGCACCAATTGCTTTATCCGGTTTTATCCGCGGGTGGATCGGCGCTGATACACCTTCTAGTCCAGCAACCAGAGCAACCTCTGCGGTACGCAAACCGTCGATCATGCGAGTTAGCAGATCAAACCAAGTTTCCCCCGAATAATGCTCGATTTCGCCCGGCGAGGCGCCTTCTTCCAGCAGGTCGTTGATCAGGCCAAACGCTTCCAGATCGGTGTCTTTCACCGTGTCCTGAAGTAATGCGATCTGCGATGGTGAAGCCAACGCCTTGAATGTATCGAAGTAAGTTTTCTGTTCGGCAACAAGTGCTACAAACCGGTCGCAAAACTCCTGATTGCGAAACGAAAATGTGTAGAAGCCGCGAGCACCAAGTGCGCGTTCCATCCCAACCCGTTCTTTCCATTGCAGAAAATTTGAATAGGCTGACACCAACGCCGAATTATGTCGTGGCTCTCGCTGCGCCAATTCGATCATCGCGTCGATGGTTGGGATGGTATAATTGAAGGTGTAATTGTTTAGCGCGAGCGTATAGCGCACAGTTAACAACCGGATCTTGCCCCTAAGGGTTGGCAACTCCAGGTATTTCCGAAGCAACAAAGTAAGCCGCGCTTCAAAGCTTGCGGGAAGCGCACCTTTGACGTCAGCGCGGTCGCAATAGGCGCGCAGGCCTTCAATGGCCTTGTCGGTCACTTGAGTTTGGGTTTCGTAGCGCTCAGTGAAAATTTTCCCAAGGCTGTCCAGAAACAAGCCAGAACAACCGCGCTCGCGCTGAATTTGATGTACCACATCACCCAGCTTATGCAGCAGGTCCTGTACTAGTCTTGTATTTTGTTGCGGACTATCAGTCATGTTGATTGCAAGTTCCCCACTAGGTGCGTCCAAATAACGCGCATTTTGCTGACATTACAACATAAACCCGTTGAAAAACATAGTCTGACGCCGTGCATCTCCCTCTGGATTGATGTCTTGTGCATCTCCAAAAATGCTGCAAATCCCTGAGACTTTTCCTCACTTGACGTGGGTCAAACGCACTTGGCTGTGCCGCCATCATAGTTGCGGCAATAAAGAAGGCGAAATTTGTTTAGGAGAGAATCGTGACGAACACCACAGCAACTGAAGGACAACAGCGGCGCGCGTTAACGGCCAGTACCTTATCATTTACAGTGTGTTTTGCTGTTTGGACGATATTTTCAATCATTGGCATCAAGATCAAAGCCGAACTTGGTCTGAATGATACTCAGTTCGGGATTCTGGTCGCGACACCGATTCTAACCGGATCGCTCAGCAGATTGTTTCTTGGTATCTGGACTGACCAATACGGTGGACGCCTTGTTTACACCCTGCAGATGCTGACAACCGCGGTTGCTGTTTACCTGTTAACACTTGTTTCCACATATTCGATGTTTCTTGTCGCTGCCCTTGGCCTCGGCCTGGCGGGGGGTAGTTTCGCCGTCGGCGTCGCCTATGTGTCGCGTTGGTACCCAAAGGAAAAGCAAGGTACAGCCCTGGGCATTTTTGGTATGGGTAACGTGGGTGCGGCTGTCACAAACTTCGGCGCACCTCTTCTGCTGGTTGCGCTTGGCGGTGCTTGGCAGGATGTGGCACAAGTTTATGCAATTATACTGACGCTGACCGCTGTACTGTTTTTCGTTTTTGCCAAAGACGATCCAGTTCATACAGCTCAAAAGGCATCTGGCAAGAAACATCCCAGTTTTGTAACCCAGCTTGAACCCTTGAAAAATCTGCAGGTTTGGCGCTTCTCGCTATATTATTTCTTTGTATTCGGCGCTTATGTGGCGCTGGCACTTTGGTTGCCTCGATACTATGTGGGGGCCTACGGCCTTGAGCTTGCAACAGCAGGTTTGCTTGCGGCGGCATACGCACTGCCAGGCAGCATCTTCAGGGCACTGGGGGGCTGGTTGTCTGACAAATACGGGGCGCGTACCGTGATGTATTGGACGTTCATAGCATCCATCGCTTGTTGCTTCATTCTTTCCTACCCTGCGACAGACTATACCGTTGCCGGCGTCGATGGACCCATTGCGTTTAACATCACAATCCCCTTGGAATTATTTGTAGCGCTGACAATTGTGCTTGGCTTCTTCATGTCGCTGGGTAAAGCCGCTGTTTACAAGCATATCCCGGTTTATTATCCGGATCACGTGGGGTCTGTGGGCGGCATGGTCGGTCTGATCGGTGGATTAGGAGGCTTTTTCCTGCCTATCGCATTCGGGGTGATGAACGACATGATCGGCGTGTGGACAAGCTGCTTCATGCTGCTGACGATTATCACTTCGATCGCGCTTACCTGGATGCACTTCACAATCCAGCGGTCTGAGAAACTGCGTGTGCCTGAACTGCGTGGGCCACGTAACCTACCTGAACTAGAGGGCCTTAAAGGCTAAGCAACAGATTTCGGCAGGCCCGCGTGGGCCTACTGTACCCATATTTTGATGCCCCAAAAAGCCAAAAAAATTAGGGGCATCTTCAAGGAGAAGATCAATGACTGAAGAAGTTAAACAGTTGGAAGAAAAAGGGCGAGACCTTTTTGGTTGGAACCCGGATGATGAGGCCCAGTGGGAATCGGCGGGTAAAAAAATTGCCACTCGCAACCTGTGGATTTCAATCCCTGCATTGTTGTGCGGTTTTGCGGTCTGGCTTTATTGGGGCATCATCACTGTTCAAATGATGAACCTTGGCTTTAATATCAGCCAATCTGAACTATTCACTCTTGCCGCTATCGCGGGCTTGTCTGGCGCAACACTGCGTATCCCAAGTACCTTCTTCATTCGAATAGCCGGAGGCCGCTATACGTTATTTTTAACCACAGCCCTATTGATCATACCCGCAGCTGGCGTTGGCTATATGCTGCGAGACATCAACACACCGCTGTGGCAGTTCCAACTGATGGCGCTCCTTTCCGGTATTGGCGGCGGCAACTTTGCGTCTTCCATGTCAAACATCAGTTTCTTTTACCCGAAGAAAATCCAGGGGTATGCGCTGGGTATGAACGCTGGTTTGGGTAATTTCGGTGTTACAACCATGCAGATTTTGGTGCCTCTGGTAATGACATTCGCTCTGTTCGGCGGCGATCCAATGACGCTGAAAACCACATCCGGCACATTGATTGGTAAGATCCCTGCAGGGACCGATGCTTATATATTCAACGCCGGTTGGGTATGGCTGTTGTTCCTGGTGCCGCTTGCAATTGCAATCTGGTTTGGCATGAACACCATCCGCGACGATCATGTTTCCCCTGATGCGAGTTCTGCCCTGCCAGCCTTTGGTAAAATTCTGGGTATGCTCTTGATTGGTTTGGCTACAGCGTCGTTTGGTTTGTGGTTGATGCTGCCGGAAGCAACGGGTGGATCCGGTCTTAATGTGAATAAATGGATCGTATTGCCGATTGTTATTATTTCAACCCTTGGCTTGATGAAACTGATCCCTGGAAAAATTCAAACAAACCTCAAGCGTCAGTTTGCAATTTTTGACAATAAGCACACCTGGGCCATGACTGTTATCTATACGATGACATTTGGTAGCTTCATTGGCTTCGCGGCAACAACTGCGCTGGCGATTAAAGTGATCTTTGGTTACCAGCACATTATGGGCGCTGACGGCGTGATGACCCATATTGCAAACCCTAATGGCCCCAGTGCCCTGATGTTTGCATGGATGGGCCCTTTCATCGGTGCGCTTATTCGTCCGCTTGGCGGCATGTGGGCCGACAAAATGGGCGGCGCCAAAGTAACGCAAATTATTAGTGTTGTGATGGTCGCAAGCGCGCTGGGCGTGGCTTACTATATGAAGGCAGCTTATGCGTCTGCCACACCAGAGGAATTCTTTTATCCGTTCCTTGGTCTCTTGGTCATTCTGTTTGCAGCAACCGGTATTGGAAATGGTTCAACTTTCCGCACCATTGCCATGGTTTTCAACAAAGAGCAGGCCGGGCCGGTTCTGGGTTGGACAAGCGCGATTGCAGCGTACGGCGCCTTCATTATTCCCAAGGTGTTCGGCGAGCAGATCAAAGCAACCACACCTGAGTATGCTCTCTATGGCTTCGCTGTTTTCTACAGTGTCTGCATCCTGATCAACTGGTGGTTCTACCTACGCAAGAACGCCTACGTGAAAAACCCGTAAACAAAAATGGCATTCGGAGAAAACCCATGAGCAATTTTATCGACCGGCTCTCATACTTCACCAAATCGCCTGAGACATTCTCGGACGGTCACGGCATTACAACCGACGAAAGCCGATCCTGGGAAAAGGCCTACCGTGGCCGCTGGTCACATGACAAAGTTGTGCGCTCCACCCACGGGGTGAATTGTACCGGGTCTTGCAGTTGGAAGATTTACGTAAAAAACGGCCTGGTAACCTGGGAAACCCAGCAGACAGACTATCCCAAAACCCGGCCGGATTTGCCCAACCACGAACCGCGTGGCTGCGCGCGCGGCGCCAGCTACAGTTGGTATCTATATAGTGCTGCGCGGCTGAAATATCCGCTGGTTCGCGGCCGGTTGCTGGCTCTGTGGCGCAAGGCAAAAGAAGAGTTTCCAGACCCGGTCGATGCTTGGGGGAGTATTGTTTCAGACCCCAAAAAGGCCAGCGAATATAAGAAAGTACGCGGCCTTGGTGGTTTTGTCCGCGCTGAATGGGACGAAGTGAACGAGATTACCGCCGCGTCTAATGTTTATACAGCCAAAGAGTTTGGCCCCGACCGCATCATCGGATTTTCGCCGATCCCGGCGATGTCCATGGTGTCTTACGCGGCGGGTAGCCGGTATTTGTCATTGATCGGCGGCGTTTGCATGTCTTTCTACGATTGGTACTGCGACCTGCCGCCCAGTTCGCCGCAAACATGGGGCGAGCAGACCGACGTACCTGAAAGTGCGGACTGGTATAATTCAGGCTATATCATCGCCTGGGGATCCAACGTGCCGCAAACCCGCACACCAGATGCCCATTTCTTCACCGAGGTGCGTTATAAAGGCACTAAAACTGTATCAGTAACCCCGGATTATTCCGAAGTCGCAAAGCTCACCGATATTTGGCTTAACCCGCGTCAGGGAACCGATAGTGCAATGGCGATGGCAATGGGCCATGTGGTTTTGAAAGAGTTTCACACTGCTGGCAAATCAGAATATTTTGACGATTATTGCCGCATGTATACCGACATGCCGTTTCTGGTTGTTTTGGACGAAAAAGACGGTCAACTGGTGCCCGGTCGCCTGCTGCGTGCCTCCGATATGGCCGACAACTTGGGCGAAGAAAAGAATGCCGAATGGAAAGCTGTCATCCTTGACGGTAATTCTGACAAAATATGTGTGCCCAACGGCACTATCGGTTCACGTTGGGATGAAAGCAAAAAGTGGAATCTTGAGCTTAAGAATGTGGCTGATGGCAGTGATATTTGGCCCAAAGTCAGCCTGATTGAAGGCAGCGATACGGTCGAAGCAGTGGCCTTTCCCTATTTTGGCAACATAGTAAATGATCAGCCTATCTTCAAACACACCGATCATGCCAGCGTTCTGGAACGCAATGTGCCGATTAAAACCGTTGAAACCAAAGACGGCCCTGTCAAAGTCGCGACAGTCTTCGATCTTATGGCCGCCAACTACGGTGTAGACCGCGGCCTCGGCGGCGGTAATGTAGCAAAATCCTTTGATGACGACGTGCCCTACACGCCGGCTTGGCAGGAAAAAATTACCGGTGTGGATCGCAGCAAAGTGATCCAGGTGGCGCGCGAATTTGCCACCAATGCTGACCAGACACGGGGTCGATCAATGGTCATTCTCGGGGCAGCAATAAATCACTGGTATCATATGGATATGATCTACCGGGGCATAATGAACCTGCTGATCATGTGCGGTTGTGTCGGTAAATCTGGCGGTGGCTGGGCGCACTATGTGGGCCAGGAAAAGCTGCGTCCACAAACTGGCTGGCAGCCGCTTGCCTTTGGCCTTGATTGGACGCGGCCACCACGGCACATGAATTCGACCAGTTTCTTCTACAACCACTCCAATCAGTGGCGCTATGAAAAGCTGGAAGTGGACGAAATCCTGTCGCCGTTGGCTGATAAGGAAAAATGGCAAAATACCACATTGCTTGATTGCAACGTACAGTCCGAACGTATGGGTTGGCTGCCATCTGCGCCGCAGTTGAATGACAATCCGCTGAGAGTAGCTAAAGCCGCTGATGCTGCAGGCATGAAAGCTGCAGATTATGTTGTCGAGAAACTCAAGTCTGGCGATCTTGCCTTTGCCTGCGAAGACCCGGATGATGCGAAAAATTTCCCGCGCAATATGTTTATCTGGCGCTCAAACATCCTTGGCTCTTCCGGCAAGGGTCACGAATATATGCTCAAACACCTGTTGGGCACCCAAAATGGCCTTTTAGGTAAGGACATGGGTTCAACTGGTGGCCAGAAACCAAGCGAGGTAGTTTGGCACGACGAAGCGCCGGAAGGTAAACTCGACCTTGTCGTTACGTTAGATTTCCGCATGTCAACTACCTGTGTCTATTCCGACATCGTTCTGCCGTCGGCCACATGGTACGAAAAGAACGACCTAAACACTTCCGACATGCATCCGTTCATTCATCCGTTGACACGTGCCGTTGATCCGGCGTGGGAAAGCCGCAGTGACTGGGATATTTACCGTGGTCTCGCAGAGAAATTCTCTGAAATCTGTGTCGGGCACCTGGGTGTTGAAAAAGACATTGTCACCTTGCCTATCCTCCACGATACGCCCGGTGAAATGGCGCAGCCGCTGGGTGTAACTGACTGGAAAAAAGGCCAGTGTGAGCCCATCCCCGGCAAGACCATGCCTAATATCATCGAAGTTACACGCGATTACCCCAATACATACAAGCGCTTTACCGCTCTTGGGCCGTTGATGGGTAAATTGGGTAACGGCGGCAAGGGCATTGGCTGGAACACCGAAGATGAAGTTGACCTTCTCGGTCGTCTCAACGGCGTCCACGACGAAACAGGCGCGAATGAGGGCATGCCAAAAATTGTCACTGACGTAGACGCGGCGGAGATAGTTCTGTCGTTAGCGCCTGAAACCAACGGTCAAGTGGCGGTAAAAGCATGGGCTGCGCTCGGCAATATCACCGGGCGGGAACATACCCATTTGGCCAAACCCAAGCAGGATGAAAAAATCCGTTTCCATGATATCAAAGCACAGCCACGCAAAATTATATCCTCGCCGACCTGGTCGGGGCTTGAGGATGAGCATGTCAGTTACAATGCGGGCTACACCAATGTGCATGAGCTTATTCCGTGGCGAACACTAACCGGCCGGCAGCATTTCTATCAAGACCACGAATGGATGCGCGATTTCGGAGAGGGTTTCTGCGTCTACAAAGCACCAGTTAACACCAAGACCGTTGCGCCGGTTATGGAAAAGCACGGCCAAGGTGCTAAACAAGTGGCGCTTAACTGGATCACTCCGCACCAAAAATGGGGCATCCATTCCACCTACAGTGATAACCTGCTGATGCTGACGCTCAACCGCGGCGGGCCTGTGGTCTGGATGTCAGAAACCGATGCCCGCAAAATCGATGTCGAGGATAATGACTGGATTGAGCTTTACAACGCCAACGGCGCTATTATGGCTCGCGCGGTTGTCTCCCAGCGTGTGCCCGAGGGCATGACCATGATGTATCACGCACAGGAAAAAACCATCAACACGCCGATAGCTAAAACAACCGGCGGCAGGGGCGGTATCCACAACTCCGTCACCCGAACGGTGGTCAAACCTACGCACATGATCGGTGGGTACGCCCAACTGGCTTATGGCTTCAATTACTATGGCACTGTTGGTTCGAACCGCGATGAGTTTGTGGTTGTCCGGAAGGCCGAAAATGTCGAATGGGGTGAAGAACTCGCAACCCCTACAGCGGCCGAATAGGAGAAGTTGGATGAAAATACGTGCACAAATCGGCATGGTCCTCAATTTGGACAAATGCATCGGCTGTCATACCTGCTCGGTCTCTTGCAAAAATGTCTGGACCAGCCGTGAAGGTGTTGAATATGCCTGGTTCAACAACGTGGAAACCAAACCCGGCGTTGGCTACCCAAAAGACTGGGAAAACCAGCGTGAGTGGAATGGTGGCTGGGAACGCAAAACCAGTGGCAAAATTCAACCCAAAATGGGCGGTAAGCTAAGACTTTTATCCAAAATATTTGCCAACCCGGACCTGCCTGAAATTGATGATTATTATGAGCCCTTCACGTTTGATTACGCCCACCTGCAAAATTCGCCGGAAGTGAATACGCCGCCAACGGCGCGCGCGCATTCGGCGATTACCGGACAGAAAATGGAAAAAGTTGAATGGGGACCTAACTGGGAAGAAATCCTCGGCGGCGAGTTTGAAAAACGATCACAGGATTATAATTTCAAGGATATTGAAAAAGACATCTACGGCCAGTTTGAAAATACTTTCATGATGTATCTACCGAGGCTTTGCGAGCATTGCCTCAACCCCACATGCGTGGCTGCGTGCCCTTCGGGTGCGATCTATAAACGCGAGGAAGACGGCATTGTTTTGATCGACCAAGACAAATGTCGTGGCTGGCGCATGTGTGTATCGGGTTGCCCCTACAAGAAAATCTATTTCAACTGGCAATCCGGAAAATCGGAAAAATGTACCTTTTGTTTCCCGCGTATTGAGAACGGCGAGCCGACAGTATGCTCGGAAACCTGCGTGGGTCGCATCCGCTATCTTGGTGTCCTGCTTTATGATGCTGACCGCATTGAGGAAGCTGCGTCAACGGCCGACGAACAGGACCTGTATCAGGCCCAATGCGATATTTTCCTGGACCCCCATGATCCTGAGGTTATTGCGCAAGCGAAACGAGACGGCGTACCTCATAGTTGGTTAGAGGCCGCAAAACAGTCACCGGTTTACAAAATGGCGATCGACTGGAAAGTTGCCTTCCCGCTACATCCAGAGTATCGCACCTTGCCAATGGTCTGGTACATCCCGCCGTTGTCACCGATTCAAAGTGCCTACAACGACGGAAAAATTCCCGGCGACGACATTATGCCGGATGTGAAAAGCCTGCGCATACCGGTCAAATACTTGGCCAATTTGCTAACCGGCGGCAAGGAAGAGCCAGTTGTGCATGCGCTTGAACGTATGATGGCGATGCGTAGTTTCATGCGCGGCAAAACCGTCGGCAGCGGCGGCGATAAAGCCATTCTTGACCGCGTTGGTCTGGATGAACGCACGCTGGCTGACATGTATAAAATCATGGCGCTTGCCGACTATGATGACCGTTTTGTCATCCCGACCAACCACCGCGAATATGCCGGCAAAACGCCGTTTGACAATGATATTGCTTTTGAAAGTCGGTCAGCCTGCGGCTTCAGTTTCGGTGACGGTTGTTCCGGTGGATCAAACGGTTCCAAGAGCATGTTTGGCGGACCAACGCACAAAAACACCATGAGCGGTAATGTAAGGAAACCAAAATGATCACTTTCAAACTTCTCGGGCTGCTGCTCTCATACCCAAGCGAAGATATGCAGCACTATATGGGTGAGATCAAAGAAGCGATTAAACAGGAAGCGCTGGTGCCCGCTAAATTGAGAAAACCGCTGTTCGCCTTCATGGATGATTTGGAGCGTCGCAGTATCCTTCGCATACAGGAAGATTATGTGGCTTTGTTTGATCGTTCCCGGGCCAACTCACTTTATTTGTTTGAGCATGTGCACGGCGAAAGCCGCGACCGCGGCCAAGCGATGGTTGACCTGATGGGTATTTATAAGACCCATGGCTTCACGCTGGCGAAGCGTGAACTGCCTGATTATCTGCCGCTTTTTCTAGAGTATCTGTCTGTTCGCCCCTTTGCTGAGGCGCAGGAAATGCTGGCTGAAACTGCACATATACTGGCGGCGGTCGGGGCAAAGCTTAAGGCTAAGAAAAGCCCCTACCAGCATGTTTTCCGCATCCTTGAAGTGCTAACCGACGTTGAAGTGGACCCCAAGGTTATCGAGCAGGCAGTTCTTGATGCGAACCGCGAAGATAACAGCTTAGAGGCCCTTGACCGTGAGTGGGAAGAAACGCCCGCCTTTGACGGTACGGGAACTGCTGCTGACTGCGCCGTTTGCCCGCAGGCGACCCGGCACGAAACTAAACTTGCGGCCCCTGCCGCACCCATTGGATAGGAGAGGGACATGACCGCATATCTCAATGATTTTTTCTTCGGAATTTACCCCTATCTTGCCATCGTGGTTTTGGTGCTCGGCTCAATGCTGCGCTACGATCAGGACCCCTACAGCTGGAAGGCTGGCTCAAGCCAACTGCTGCGCTCCAAGGGAATGCGGGTTGGCAGCAACCTGTTCCATGTTGGCATCATCCTGTTGTTTTTCGGGCACCTTGTCGGGCTTTTAACGCCGGAGCCCCTTTACCACTTGGTGATGAGCGCACCGGAGAAACAGCTAATGGCGATGGTTGCCGGCGGCATATTTGGCACAATCTGTTTTGTCGGCATGACAATCTTACTCATTCGGCGACTAACGGACCCGCGCATACGCGCCACCAGCAGTTTCGCTGATATCATGATCCTTGTGGTTTTGTATGTGCAACTGATCCTCGGGCTTGCAACCATTCCGGCGTCGGCCCAGCATTCTGACGGTAGTTCGATGATAGCGCTGGCCAACTGGGCGCAGCATATTGTGACATTCCGTTCTGGTGCCGCTGATTTTGTACTGCACGAGCCGGCCATCTTTAAAGCGCACATCGTGCTGGGGCTGACTATATTTGTATTGTTCCCGTTCACACGGCTTGTGCATGTGCTGTCAGCGCCGGTGAAATATCTGTTCCGGTCCGGTTACCAGATTGTGCGAAGGAGGGGCTAAATCATGCCGATTTATGTAAACGCAGTTGAAATAGACGATGATGCTGTCTTTAAGGAAATGCAGTTTCACCCGGCACCCACCCGCGAGGAGGCGCGCGACGAAGCGGCAAAGGCTTTGGTGATACAGGAATTGCTGCGCCAACAAGCTGTTGAAAATGGCATACTGGAGGACACGGCGGATATGGATGCTGTTGAAGCAGCTGCCCTAAAGTTGATGGAAACGCAAGTGACCACACCCGAAGCCGACAGCATTGCCTGCCGCCGCTATTATGACCAAAATATTGAGCGTTTCCGGGTCGCTGAAGGTAGCAATATGCCACTGCCCTTTGACAAAGTTGAACACCGTATCCGCGATTATCTGCACACCAGGAGTATCCGCCATGGAATTCAGTCTTACCTGCTGGACCTTGCTGGAAAAGCAAAGATTGCGGGCTTTGATCTCTCGGCTAGCCTATAGGCTGAAGGCCTTGAAGGCGGAGTACCGCAATGGACGCCTATGAAGAATTAATCAAAGGTTACAAGATTTTCCGGGCAGAATATCTCGGCAGGAAATTTTCGGCTTACCGCGATTGGGCATCAAAGGGGCAAAGCCCGAAAACCCTGATTATTGGCTGTTCGGACAGCAGAGTGAACCCGGCAATCCTCACTCATGCGGGGCTGGGCGAAGTTTTTGCCGTTAATAATGTTGCCAATATCGTACCGCCTTACGAAAAAAGCCAGTCGCACCATAAGTCGCTGGGCGCTGCTATCCAATATGCCGTCAACCATGTCAAAGTCGAGCATATCATTGTCATGGGCCACAGCGATTGCGGCGGAATTGCTGCCCTGATGGCCGACGACGGGTCTGACCGTTTTGACGCCGATGAGGATGACTATATCGCCGATTGGGTTTCAATTCTTAATCCGGCAAAAAAGGCCGTTCTGGAAAACAGCGGCGACAGCAGTATGGAAGAATGCTGCCGTCTCGCCGAAATGGAAGGCGCACTATTGTCGATCCAGAATTTGGCAGGCTACCCGTGGGTGCGGCAGGCTGTTGCTGAAAACGCCCTCACCCTGCACGCCTGGTATTTCCATGTGGACAGCGGTGAGCTCTTGTCTTACCGCCCCGAAGAAGGGCGTTTTCGGCGACTGTGTCGTTGACGCCAGCATGTCGATGTCGGTGTGCCGATATTCTTCGGGTTACTGCTTCAATCAGATAGTTAATCCATCCAAAAAAAGTGACAATTTCAGCAAAAAAAGTGCCCTGACTTGACTTGGGTCACCTTGTCTTGCGCAAACCAGCTTAAAACAGATTATCGAATGGTTTTAAGGAGTTGAACGATGAAAAAAACAGCCCCATTTTTTTCAGTTAGCGCCCTCGCACTGTTAGCTGCCATGCCGGCAGCGGCGCAGGAAGCAACCGGTGCATCCAATTTTATTGCCGACGGTGATGCAGGCCTTGACCTGCGCTATCGTCTAGAGCTTGTTGACCAGGATGGATTCAACAAAAATGCCACCGCCTCAACCCTGTTGACCAAGCTTTGGTATAAAACAGCCGAGGTGAATGGATTCAGCGCCTATGTGGAAGGCACCAACGTTTTGGTATTGGGCAGCGAAACCTACAACAATACCGTTAACGGCAATACATCGCGCCCGGTGGTGGCTGACCCGGATGTCACCGAATTCAATCAGGGTTATGTTCAATATAAGAATGATGACTTCACGCTGAAAGCCGGACGTCAGGGCATCAACCTGGGCAACCAGCGTTTTGTTGGCACCGTCGGGTTTCGCCAGAACGATCAGACATACGATGCTGCCGCGGCTATTCTCACGCCGACCAAGGAATTGACCGCAATATACGGCTATGTCTGGAACGTTAACCGGATTTTCGGCAACGATCACCCCTTTGGTGACCTTGATACCGAGACCCAGGTCGTTAATGTCATATACTCGGGCTTTGAGTTCGCGAAAATTACTGCCTACGCATACCTGATAGATCTTAACGACGCGCCGGTTTTTGGTCTCTCCAGCAGTACATATGGTGCCCGCCTTGAAGGCAATAAAGCGGTGTCTGAAAATCTTAAATTGGGTTATGAAATCGAGTATGCGTCTCAGTCAGACTATAAAGACAATCCTAATGATTACAGCGCTGATTATTGGAACGCCAGCTTAAGCGCCTCGTCCAGTGGTTTTACCGGCCAGATTGGTTACGAGCTTCTTGGAAGCGACAACGGCGTTGCCTTTCAGACACCGCTGGCGACGCTTCATAAGTTCAACGGCTGGGCCGACAAATTTCTGTCAACACCAGGTGCTGGTTTGGAGGACTTAAATGCTTCGGTGGCCTATAAAGTACCCGGTGAAACCGGGTTGGGCGGCACCTTGTTCAAGCTCGTTTACCATGATTTTTCCAGCGATGTTGGCAACAGTTCCTACGGCAGCGAAATAGATGCCCTTATTTCGAAGAAAGTGACAAAATATATCACTGCCTCGGTTAAGGCCGCTTTTTATAACGCTGATGGTTTTGCCACCGACACAAACAAAATTTGGTTCACATTGGGGGCCAAGTTTTGAGGAAAGCTTAGTAATTTTGTCACAAAACCCAGACCAGAACAAAACCTAGACCAGAAGAGATATACTTTGCCCAGTTTTCGCTGTGCAAAGTATAATCAGCGTAGATGGCTGCATTGCGATTATTGAGAAGGGAAAGGCGGGGTTCAATCTCTGCTTTCTGAGTTTAGATGGAATTAGAGATCCCATTGATCCACGTTTGTTTTGTTCGCAGGTTAGGGTTCAGCAGAACTAAATCCGCATGGTAACCCACCGCTATTCGCCCCAAAGAGTTTTGAAGCCCTAGAAAGTTTGCGGGCGTCTCACTGGCCATTTGTAAGCAGGCCTCAAGTGGCAGTTTCATCATTTCGTGCGCGTTTTTAACCGCACCAGCCATATCAAGATTTGAACCGGCAAGGGTTCCGTGGGCGTCTACGCACTTACCATCGCGCACTGTCACTTTTGTTCCCTGAACGAGAAATTCCACCTTATCGGTGCCAATAGTCGACATGGCATCGGTTACTAACATGAGACTGTCTGTGCCCTTGGTTTTTTCCGCCAGGCGGAGCACCGCTGGGTGAACATGGTGTCCGTCAACGATAATGCCGCAGTAACTATCTTTGTCATCCAGCGCTGCCCCCACTGCGCCGGGTGCGCGGCTTTCCAGCGGCGACATGGCGTTAAATAAATGGGTAAAACCGGTCACGCCAGCGCGCAAACTGGACTGTACATCAGCGTATGTGCCGTTGGTATGTCCGGCGGCCACGATAACACCGCGTTTGACCAGCTTTTCAATCATGGCTGGGGTTGTGCATTCTGGTGCCAGCGTCACCAATGTAACACCGTTTTTGAGAGAACCAAGGAGGGCAATAGCCTCGTCGTCCAACACCCTGAATTTGGCGTCATCATGGATGCCCTTCTTTGCCGAATTCAGGAACGGGCCTTCGATATGGATTCCCAAAACACCGGGCACCTTTTCTGCGATGGCTTGATCTACGGCCGCAATGGCCGCCTTGATCACAGGCAGGTCATCGCTGATCAGCGTCGGTAGAATACCAGTACTGCCGAAATTTCTGTGTGCCTCGGCGATGGTTTTTATTGTGGCCACACTAGGCACATCGTTGAATAATAGCCCGCCACCGCCGTTGACTTGTGTGTCGACAAAGCCCGGGGCCAAATAGCAATTTTGACAATCGAATATCTCAGCATCCGCGCCTGTTTTAAACTCGTCCCGCTGCTGATAAACAGCATCGATAAGACCCTTGGACAGCCTGACAGTAGTGCCTTCCTGAAAAGCGTTATCGATCAAAGCAGTTGCGTTGGTTAGATAGGTGGCCATTATACTGTCTCTGTGACTATACTCAGCTATGGGGTTACCTGTATATTAAGCACAGGTCGCGGCAAGATCACAGCAGCGTAACGGCTGACAGTGGTTGTTCAAATACTTTGGTGTCATTTATTTGATTTTTTCATAGACAATGGGACGAAAATACTGATGAGCGTTGATACTAGCAGTGAATGGCAGGCGCTTGTTCGCCACAAAGAAATGCTAGCCAGTAACTCCATGGTGGAACTTTTTGCGTCGGACAAAGAGCGGGCTACAAATTTCAGTATTTCGCTCAGTGACTTGCTATTCGATTATAGCAAAAACTGCATCACGGCAGACACAATTGATTTACTGGCTGGGCTCGCCGATGCGGTCGACGTTGCAGGCCAACGTGCTCGCATGTTTGATGGTACTGCGATCAATACTACAGAGATGCGGGCGGTATTGCACACAGCGCTGCGGGATAGAAAGCGCAAAAACCTCATGGTGGACGGCGTTAATATCATGCCGCAGATAGAGGCGGAACGCAGCCGGGTTTACGGCTTTGCGGGGGCGGTTCGAAGTGGCAGCATTGTTGGCGCAACAGGGGTAGCTTTCACCGATGTTGTTAACATCGGTATTGGCGGATCGGACCTGGGGCCAGCGATGGCAACTTTGGCGCTTTCCCCGTTCGGTGATGGGCCGAGCATTCATTATGTTTCGAACATAGACGGCGCGCACATCACCGACACACTTGCAAGGCTTGACCCTAGAACCACGCTTTTTCTCGTAGCCTCCAAAACTTTTACCACCACCGAAACCATGACCAATGCCAGCACGGCCAGAGCGTGGCTTGTTGCAGCGTTGGGTGACGGCGCAGTAGCGGATCATTTTGCGGCACTTTCCACAAATCAGGCCGCTGTAGCCAACTTTGGTATCAAGCCAGAGCGCACCTTTGTATTCTGGGACTGGGTCGGGGGACGTTATTCCATCTGGTCGGCGATCGGACTACCGCTAGTGATTGCTATTGGAGCTAAGAATTTTGATGCCTTTTTGGACGGCGCCTTTTTGGCGGACCAACATTTCAGAGATGCTCCCTTCAAGGAAAATATCCCGGTCCTGATGGCGATTATTGGCATTTGGCATCGTAATTTCTTTGGCTTTACCTGCCACGGCGTTATGCCTTATGACCAACGGCTTGCTCGTTTTCCGGCATATTTGCAACAGCTCGACATGGAGAGCAACGGCAAGGGCGTGAGCCTGAGCGGTGAACCAGTTGGCTATAGCACAGGTCCGGTTATCTGGGGCGAACCTGGTACAAACGGCCAGCATGCATTTTTTCAATTGTTGCACCAAGGAAGCGACATCATACCCGTTGACTTTCTCGTCGCCGCGAACGGTTTTGAAACCGATGTTCGTCACCATGATATTTTAATTGCCAATTGTTTTGCTCAATCTGAAGCCTTGATGATGGGCCGGGGCGTAAGCGAAGCCGAGGCTTTGCTTTTGGCGTCGGGTGCCTCAGAAGCGGACGCCAAACGGCTCGCCCCACACAAAACATTCCCAGGTAACCGGCCATCGAATACTTTTCTTTATGAAAAGCTAGAACCTCATACGCTGGGTATGTTGATAGCCCTTTATGAGCACAAGGTTTTTGTCCAGGGTGTCATTTGGGGCATTAATTCATTTGATCAGATGGGGGTTGAGCTTGGCAAAGAGCAGGCCAATACATTGTTACCCGCAGTCGCTGGCAATGCGGACGCTGAAGGCATATCAGCCAGTTTGATAAATGCTGCGCGTGCAAAGCGAAAGTAATATCGTTGATTTAACGGCTGCGATTACAGACGAAAGGTTTTTACGGAACGGAACAGGGAGTGGAGTATGTGTTTTAAAAAGACAGGACTGCTTTGGTTGTTTGCTCTGGGGTTATTGACGCTGGGTATTGGGGGATGTGCTGAAACAGATGCACCACCTCAGGAATCAGGCGCTCCTGAACTAAACCTAGCCAGAATATCGGCAGCTGATGCAGAGCCGGGAAATTGGTTCACAACCGGTCGAACATTCGGTGAAACTCATTACTCTCCCTTATTTCAGATTAACAAAGACACCGTCTCAAGTTTGGGTTTTGCTTGGGATTACGCCACAGGCACCACCAGAGGGCTAGAATCCACGCCCATCGTTGTGGACGGCAAAATGTATACCAGTGGAACCTGGGGTCGGGTCTATGCCCTGGATGCCAAAACCGGTGAAGAACTTTGGTATTTTGAACCACCTCTGGACGGGCAAGTCGCAGGTGATGCTTGCTGCGATATCGTCAATAGAGGCGTGGCATTATACGGCGATCTTGTTTATGTCGCAGCCCTTGATGGACAGCTGCATGCACTTGAAAAAGCTACCGGGAAAATTGTCTGGTCACAAGATACAATTGTTGATCATGAGCGGCTATACACCTCTACGGGCGCGCCGCGAATTGCCGGCAATGTTGTTATCATTGGCAATGGGGGCGCCGAGTTTGACGCCCGTGGCTATGTCTCTGCATATGACTTGAAAACCGGCGAGTTTAAGTGGCGGTTTTATATCGTTCCCGGTGATCCAAAAAACCCACCGGAACATCCGGAAATGGCTGAAGCCCTTAAAACATGGGACCCTAATTCTCGGTGGGATGTTGGCGGTGGCGGCACCGCGTGGGATAGTATGGTTTATGACCCCGACCTAAACCTGATTTATGTGGGTACAGGTAACGCGGCACCCTATCCGGCAGAAGTTCGTAGCCCTGCAGGAGGGGATAATCTTTACCTGTCTTCCATTTTAGCAATAAACCCGGATACAGGCCGCCTTAAATGGCACTATCAGACAACCCCAGCAGATAGTTGGGACTTTACCGCCACTCAAAATATGATTTTAAATGATTTGGAGATTGAAGGCCGGGTCCGTAAGGTTTTGATGCAGGCGCCGAAGAATGGTTTCTTTTATGTGATAGACCGGGAAACAGGCGAGCTTTTGTCTGCCAAAAATTATGTGCCGGTGACATGGGCCACTCATGTGGACATGAACACAGGTCGTCCTGCTGTAACTCAGGTTTCTAAGTATTTCAGCGAGCCAAAGGTCCAGGCCCCCACCGACGTGGGCGGACATAATTGGAAACCAATGGCCTACAACCGTGACACAGGCCTTGTTTACATTCCGGTGACCGAACTTGAATGGCTGCGAGTTAATGCCTACCCGGATGGCTATAAATATGAAAAAGGCATGATCAATATGGGGTCCTGGAATTTCCCCACCGATGACGCCACTATTGAGGCCTATGCGTCTTTCACTCCTTATGAGGCGGATTACCTGAAAGAGATTGTCCGCAAAGCAAGCCCCGCTCCAGACCGTGAGCTTTTGCGGGCCTGGGACCCGGTTAAGGGCGAAACCGTTTGGGAAGTGGTCAACGATTCGCAAAACGCATGGGATGGAGGCGGAATTCTAACTTCGGGCGGATTGGTCTTCCAGGGAAACTCTCAAGGCTATTTGAGGGTTTTTGAGGCGTCCACGGGGGAGTTGCTCAAAACAATCAACGTCGGGACAAGTATTATGGCTGCTCCCATGACTTACACAGTTGGCGGTGAGCAATATATCGCCCTTATGGCGGGCTACGGTGGTTCAGGTGCATGGTCTTTCCCAGAAAGCTCAGCTGCCTACACGCGGGGTAATGATGGAAGAATTGTTGTGTTTAAACTTGGTGGCGGTGAGGTTCCTCTGCCGTCTTTGCTGGAAATAGAGCTTTTTCCGGAACCTCCGGAACAGGACGCGTCCCTTGATCAAATTCAAAGAGGCGGCTTGAAATTTGCTTCTCGTTGTGCCTTCTGCCATGCAAATTCGGCCAGGAATTTGGTGCCCGACCTACGAAGACTGACCCCAGAGAAGCACGAACTGTTTGAAGAAATAGTTCTGGAGGGCCTACTAAAGCAAAACGGCATGCCTGGCTTTGCAGAACTGTTTAGCAAAGAGGATGTGGCGGATATGTATGCCTTTATTATCAGCATATCCAGAGAGGCTTATGAAGCTAACTGACTGTCAGTTGCCTTCAAACATCGCTGGCTGCTTATTCTGAGGCTCTACGATAATGGCGTCTGTTGGGCCGTGCTTTTGCCGAAAGGTCCACCAATTTCTCATTATCTTTTTCTGCTTCCCGGTACAGTTGGTAGTTGCCAGAATAAAGCTGTGTAGGCCAGTTTTGGTTTTTAGCACCGCAGTGACCGGCAGCTTTTCGGGTAAAAAACGCATCGTTTAGATGGGGCCGTCCAAGTGCGCACAGGTCGGCCCTCTCATCTGCAATAATTGTGTTTATCTGTCCCGGTAGGGTGATATCACCGACGGCGATGGTTGGAATGCCAACGCTGTGCTTGATATGTTCGGCGAAAGGCGTTTGCCACATGCGGCCCCAGACAGGTTTTTGCCATTTAACTGTTTCACCCGACGAGGTGTGGATGATGTCGACGCCGGTAGTTTTGAAGGCTTTAGCAATTTCCGTGATATCGTTTCGGCTCATGCCGCCTTCAGCCCAATCGCTGGCTGACAGTCGAACTGACATCGGTTTATCTTCTGGCCAAACTACGCGCATAGCTTCAAAAACTTCAAGGGGATAGCGAAGCCGGTTTTCCACAACTCCGCCGTATTCGTCTGTACGTTTGTTGGTCAACGGCGACAGAAAACTGGCCAGAAGATAGCCGTGCGCCGCATGCACCTCAAGCATATCAAAACCCGCCGCATTGCCTCGTTTCGCTGCGGCAACGAATTCGTCTCGAATTTCGATCATTTTCGCTCGGGTTAACTGTTCAGGAATATCCGACGTGCCCTCAATGTAAGGGATCGGCGAAGCAGAGTAGATTGGCCAGTTATTGGCGTCTTTGGGCTGATCCATGGCGTCTTCGGGTGTTTTGGTTGACCCTTTTCGGCCAGCGTGGCCCAATTGAAGTGCGATCTTGGCATTCGAATTGTCATGCACGAAATCAACGATATTTTTCCATGCCAGCTGTTGTTCTTTGTTCCAAATACCAGTGCAGCCATCAGTAATACGGGCGTCCGGCGTCGGGCATGTCATCTCGGTGAAAATTAGTCCGGTTCCGCCTATGGCGCGAGACGTGTAATGGCTGAAATGCCACTGGTTGGGTAGGCCATCCACGGCACAATATTGTGCCATGGGTGCCATCGCAACCCGGTTAGCCAAGGTCATACTGCGCAAACGAAACGGCGTGAACATGGGTGTGGGGCGCTCGTCTCCCACATTGAAGCCACTTGTGGCATTATAGTGTTGGTAAAATTCTGTTTCGCATTTTTCAAGAAATTCGGGGTCGCGGAGCTCCATATTGTCCCAGTTTATCGCTTTGGATCTCGACATGCAGGAAAAGGCAAACGCATGGCCGGTTTTTTGCCAATGCAACGGCATATTTTCAAACCAGCGCAGCGAAACCTCTGCGTTATGCTGTGTAATTTCTACCGGTGTACGGCGGTCACTTTCGTAGTCCGAAAATGCAGCCCCAATGTCCGTCTGGTGCTTTACAACTGCATCCGACAGGGAAGCCGCGCACTCCATGGCCAGTTTTGTGCCTGAACCAATTGACCAATGTGCGGTGGCTTTGCAGTCACCAATTAACACGATGTTTTTGTGGCTCCATTTTTCGCAAGTGATGGTTGGAAAGTTACGCCAAAGCGAACGGTTGGTTTTAAAGGAATGCCCCTTTAGTTCGTTTTTGAAAATGGCCTCAAGGGCGCTTGCGCTTTCTTGCTCAGTCAAATCTCCGAAGCCGCTTGCTTCCCAGCATTCCGGCGTTGTTTCAACCACCCATGTGGAATGGCCAGCTTCATATTGGTAAGTATGCGCACAGAAGTGGCCGTGTTCGGTTTTTTTGAAAAAGAAGGTGAAGCCGTCCAGGGGGCACGCGGACCCGAGCCAAGTGAATTTATTGCGCATTTCAGTGATTTTGGTGCCAAATTCTTCAGCATATTTGGCTCTGATCGGGCTATTTATACCGCCAGCATCAACAATTAAATCTGAATCTTGAAGGTCTGTCTCTAGGTTTTCTATATCTATACGTGTTGAGAAATTCAGTTTAACGCCAACGTCCGCGCATCGTTTTTGTAATATTTCCAGTAAAATCATGCGGCTACAGCCGGCAAAACCGTTGCCGCCGACCACATATCGGTCATCGCCGCGTTCGATTACCATATCGGTCCAATATGCAAAGTGATCACGGATCATTTCGTATGACCCGGGGTCGGCGCTTAGAAACTCGTCGAGGGTTTCGTCAGAAAAGACAACTCCAAAGCCAAAGGTGTCATCGGGCCGGTTTTGCTCGAACAATTCGATTTCAATGTCGGGGCGCCGCTTTTTGGTAAGCAACGCGAAATAGAGGCCACCAGGTCCGCCGCCAATGATTGATATTTTCATTTTAAAACCTCTTTCCGTCGCGCTGTCTGGTTGAACGAGTATTTTTTATTCGGGTACAACAGCAGTTGTTTCAATTTCAATTCTTGCGGCATCTTCCATCAGGGCTGTGGCCTGAACACAAGTCATACAAGGAAATACTCGGCCCATTACGTCTCGCCACACTTTGCCTATTTCGGCCAATTGGCTTGTATATTCTTTTCTGTCGCAAACATACCAGGTCATGCGAACAATATGCTCGGGTCCGGCACCCGCCTCGGCGAGGATGGCTTTAGTGCTGAGCAATATTTGCCTCAGTTGACCGATAAAGTTCGTATGCTCAAACACTTCTTGCTGGTTCCAGCCGATTACGCCTGCTGTGAATACCATTTTTCCGTTTGCTGCAATGCCGTTTGAATAACCCTTGGGTCGGGGCCAGCCTTGTGGCTGTAACACGTCAAACATCGCTAACTGTTCCGCTTTTGTGATTATTGAGGTGCTGGCGTGCGATAACTATTTTCTGCACGTCCGACGCGCCCTCATAGATGCGCAGCGCGCGTATTTCCCGGTACAATTCTTCCACTTTGACACCCCTGGTGACGCCGAGCGCACCGAACATCTGCACTGCTTTGTCGATAACCAGTTGACTTTGGTCCGTGGCAAAAAGCTTCGCCATCGCTGCCTCGCGGGTGACACGGGTTTTTTTGACATCTTTGGTCCAGGCGGAGCGGTAAACCAGTAAAGCTGATGCATCCACATCCAACGCCATTTCAGCCAGATGAGCTTGCGCAATTGGCATATCTGCCAACGTCTGGCCAAACATTTTGCGCGTAAGGGCGTGGCCGGTTGTTTCATCCAGTGCACGCCGTGCAAAACCAAGCGCCGCTGCGCCAACGGTTGACCTGAAAATATCAAGCGTACCAAGTGCGGTACGCATACCCTTGCCGTGCTCACCAACGATATTTTGTGCCGGGATTGTGCAGTTGTCAAAACGCAGCCGCGCCAGCGGATGAGGAGCGATAACATCAATGGTCTCAACAACACTGAACCCCGGCGTGTCGGCATCAACAATTATGGCCGAAACTTGGCCTGCGCCGCCTGGGTCTCGCGCGAACAAAGTATAAAAGTCGGCAATCCCGCCGTTTGAAATCCAGGTTTTTCCGCCGTTTGCTACATAGGTTTCGCCCACGCGTTCAAGCGTGGTGGACATAGCAGAGACATCAGACCCCGCATCAGGTTCTGACAGAGCAAACGCGGCGATTTTCTTGCCGGATGCAACTGCAGGCAAATAGGTCTGCTTGAGTTCGGGCGATCCATAAAGGCTGATAGCGCCAGAACCCAGACCCTGCATCGCAAAGGCAAAATCAGCAAGGCCGGAATGGCGAGCCAGTGTTTCGCGGATAATACAAAGAGAACGCACATCCAGTTCCGGATAAACGCCGCCGTATTCGCCTGGCACTGTATATTTTAGCCAACCGCCAGCGCCCAGCGATGCAACCAAGCTGCGGCAGGTTTCTTCAATATTATTATCGTTTGCTTCACCCAAAATGGCGGGAAGCGTTCTCGCTGACCAATCGTCTAATTCACGGGCAAGCTTGCGGTGGGCATCGTCGAAAAAGGGCCAGTCTAGATAGCTGAAATCAGACATATTATTTATCATCCTTTGACGGTTTGCTACCACTTAGTAATTCAGGTTTAAGAAGTGTCAAAATCTCACCCAATTCTCTGTGTTTTTGATCGTTGAGTTCATTAAAAATTGAGTGAATCCATTGTTCGTGCGCTGCCGCCATTTCATCGAACAACAGTTTACCTTCATCGGACAACGAATAATTGATCGCGCGCGCATCTTTACTGTCCGGCCGTCGCAGGACCAGCCCCTCTTTAACCAGCCGGGACATAACTTGTGTCGTGTTTCCGTCGCTGACAAAAAGTTGTCGCGCGAGCTCTCCTGCGCGCAGGCCATTGCGTTTGCTGCGGTCGAGCGCGGATAATACATCAAATCTGGAAATGGACATGTCGAATTGAACGCGCAGTCGGGCATCAACATCTTTTTTGATCGCGCTTGTCATGGTCAACAATGTTAGCCAGCTTTTGATGGGGCTGGTTTCTCGAATTTCTTTAACCATTTTGAGTGCTCTATTAACAAGTATTAAAGCATTAGTTTATATATAAACTAAAAAATGTCAAGATGCACCGTGTATCCCTGTATAGAACATAAATCCTAATATTTATATATAAACAAAATTGATAAACGCTAACCACCGGCTGGTTTTAAATCTGCTTACAGTCCAGGTTTCAGGCTATAGGGGTTGCGGCCCAGATTTTCTCTGATTTTTTTGAGAGTTTCAGTAAATATTTCCATATCGTCGGCGTCGATATTTCTGGTAGCCGCTGCATGGATATTTGACCAAATTACAAGTGCCGCTTCCAAGGCTCTATCGCCTTTTTTAGTCAACGACACACGGACGATGCGCTTGTCTTTTTTCCAGGGCGTTCGCACCAGCAGCTGTTCGCGTTCCATTCGTTCCAGCATTCGGGTCACGGTAGAAATTTTGATCACCCCGCGACGCGCTATTTCAGACACCGTGCTGTTGTTTTTGTCTCCCAGAATCGCCAAAATTCGCCACTGCGTTTGGTCCATGCCAATTGACTGTACGGCGTTTGACATCTCGTTGGCATAGGTCGCTGATGTGCGGTTCAAGTTGTAAAGCGGAAAATCATCCAACTTGAAATCTATGTCGTCGGATGAAAACTCTTTCTCGTCGGATAAATTTGTCATCGCTCAGGCCTTACACTGATAGGATTAAAGGGAATTGAAGTTGAGTGCATTGAGTTCGCCCGCAAATGTGACGCCTTCTTCATCCTTTAAAGCTGCAGCCTTTAGCCGAGCAATTATTTCTGCGGCATTTCCAGTTTCCTTGGCTGAGGCACAGACATCCATAATGCGTGAATAATTGCTCAGGCCGCGGGCATGGGTGTCGCCGTAGCCTTTTATCAATCGTTGCAATCCAGCCATTTCAACGGCAAGTGAATAGTCTTCCTGAGCGGCAGTATCGATTGCGATGAGCCAGCTTTCAATTCGTTGGGTTTCGCGCGAAAATCGCAGGCTATGTTTGCGCAGCCAGGACATCCGGCCGATCGAATGCAGCAACAAAAACCCACCAAGTTTGGTCGTCGATACCCGGCGGCCTTTGCTGAACAAAAAGCCACTGACTTTCCTTATAGCAGGGCTGGAAAGTGCAAATTTTCCCAACCGGGCTGGCAATATTTCGGCAATTTCCTCCAGCCGCGGGTGCATAAATTCGGACACATCAACAATTTGGCCAGCGTCTGCTTTAACTTCACTGCGAAACCGGTCAAAACGATCAGATCTGGTTTTCAGGTCAGCGATACGAACGATGTCATCATATGCCATGGCCAGTGCAAGATAACGTGCCGTTTCATTGGTTAATTGCCACTTCTTACTCTCGCCGCCCGACAGCTTATCTGCGGCGTATACCCGTGTCAGCCGGTCCAAATACAGGTCGGCATAGCCAATACCCTGGAAATCGACCAGTTTTTTCAAGCCTTCGCGGATGAAATAATGGGCATGGGGCGGAAAGTCATTTTCCATCCGGATAAGCAATTTTGACACAGCGTCTGCGTGCTTTTGTCGGGGCTCTGTAGTGTCATCCAAATCGGCTTTAGCGACTTGTTTTTGCCGCGCCGCATCAAACCCCAGCTGAAAGCCTTTCAGGTTCGATTGCACAGCTTTGTTTGTGGCAGCAATTGTCGCCTCAAAGTCGGCGCGCTTGAACGGCAAGGCTGCAGACCCCGCTAATGCACCAAACAATACTGAACTGATAACCGAGCCAACCGACCGTGCTGCCGCGTCCATATCAAAACAAATAAATTCACCAGCAGTTTCTTCGGCGAGCCTCTGGATTTCATCTACGGATTGCCGTCCGTCGCCCATTTCCTGTTTTTCCGAAATTGCATAATCGCGGTGGTTGGAGGCAATGAAGTTGGTGTGCCTGCTAACAAAGCCCCGAATAAGTGCGCGCCCCGCTTCAATCATTTCAGACGCGATAACAATATCAACGTCGCCGGGAACCGGAGTTAGGGCAAGAATGGGCTTTTTACCGGCTTGCTCAGCCAAATGCGCAGGAAACAGTTCGATGTAATAAATCGTTGCGCCAGTACGCTGGGCGACACCTGGGACAGACGTATACTGAGCTATATAGCCTTGGCTGTCTGCCAGGTCCAAAATCCATTTTGAAAGAACGCCGCCGCCTTGGCCCCCCATGGCAATAATCGCAATGTTGATAGGTTTATCTGTGGATAAATTGGCCATATTTACATGTCCCCAAACGAATAGTTTGCGTGTTTTTTATCCACGCGCCGCTGCAAGGAGCGGATGACAAGATTACGGAATTTGCTGAAAAGTCTGTCCCGAAGCGTTGGGTTGTAAATAAGGTCGGCCCGGTAAAATGATGGGCACAATACGGCGGCGTGAGACACCTCGCCGCACACCCCGCACCCAACACAATCATTATTCACATAAGCCACGGGATCTTCGCGCAAAGGATCGGGGTTGTCTTTAATGGTAAGTGATGGGCACCCTGATAACCGAATACAGGCGTGGTCACCTGTGCAAGTATCAGAATCAACGCCGAAACGAGACCTCACAACCCGCTTGCCGTCGGCAATCCTTTTGTTTCTGATCGGTTTTTCCCGCCGCTCCCGGTTGAGCATACACTCACTTTCGGCAATGATAACCTTGGGGCCTTTTTCGCCGGTGGTCATCGCTTCTGTCAGCGTACGCATCATGGCGCCAATGTCATAGGTTACGACAGTTCGTTGCCACTTTATGCCCAGCCCTGCGATGGCTTTGCTGATCGGATTTTTTGTGCTTTTTTTGCTGTTTTCGGCACGTGAGGACAGGATATCCTGGCCGCCGGTAGCCGCGCTGTAGCCATTGTCTACAATGACCAGAATATTATCATTTTTGTTGAAAACTGCGTTGCCGACACCGCTGGTAAGGCCGTTATGCCAAAAGCCACCATCGCCCATTATCGAGATTGTTCGCTGGCTGGTTTCGGTATTGAACGCTGAAGCTCCGGACCAACCGAGACCGTAGCCCATGGTGGTGTTGCCGATATTGAACGGCGGTAATATGGAGAATAAGTGGCAGCCAATATCGCAGCTTACATGAATGTTGCCCAGCTGGCGCTGTACCAGCTTCATGGCGGTGAAAATCGGTCGTTCCGGGCAGCCAGTGCAGAAGCCGGACGGACGGTTTGGTACCGTATCGATGAGGACTTGCTGGCTGTCTTCCGGCAAAGAAAATGTCGATACCGCTGTGGTTTTGATAAGGTCAGGCGCGTGTTGCGTAAAGAATTTCCGTAAGCCCTCGCAAACAACCTGTCCAGTGTATTCCCCGGCCATCGGCAACATGTCCTTGCCGTGCACCTTGGTGGAGATGTCCTCGCGCCGGAGGATCGTGCATATGGCTTGCTCCAGATATTCTGGCTGGCCTTCTTCCACGATCAGTATGGATTTTTTGTCAATGCAAAAGCCAGCAACCTCATCGCTGAGCAGCGGATAGGTTACGTTAAGACAGTAGATCGGAATATCGGTTTCGCCGTAATGGTCCGCAAGGCCCAGGATGGCTAGCGCCCTCATCAATGTATTATAGAGACCACCCTGAACGATGATCCCGTGCTGGGCCACATGGCCACCAAAAAATTCATTTAATTTATGGCTGCGGATAAACTCAATCGCAGCTGGCCAGCGTTGCTCTACTTTTTCCTTTTCGTGAACAAAGTTCGAAGGCGGCAATACAACCCGGTCATAGTCCCTGACCGGATTTTCCATGGCATCGCGCAGTTTGAAACTGGGGCGAACATTGTCTTTGGTTTTGAACGAGCCGTGCACATGGCAGGCCCGGATGCGCAGTTCCAACATCACAGGTGTGCTTGAGGCTTCTGATAGTTCAAACCCCTTTTCTACCATATCGGTAATCGAGGTAAGGTTGGGTCTGGGGTCCAGCAGCCACATCTGCGATTTCATGGCAAAGGCATGGCTGCGCTCCTGCATGATCGACGAACCTTCGCCGTAATCCTCGCCGACAATGATCAACGCGCCGCCCATGACGCCGCTTGACGAAACGCTGGCAAGCGCGTCTGAAGCTACGTTAGTGCCAACGGTTGATTTCCAGGTTACAGCGCCGCGCAGCGGGTAATTGACCGATGCCGCCAGCATTGCAGCCGCCGCCGCTTCTGATGCGCTGGCTTCGAAATGAATACCTAGGCCTAACAGGATATCTTCGGCGTCAGCAAGAACATCCATCAGATGAGAAATTGGGGCGCCTTGGTAGCCGCCCACGTAAGAAACGCCAGACTGCAAAAGGGCTTTGGTAACAGCGAGAATACCTTCGCCTTTAAACTCGTCTCCAAGCCCCAAATTCAGGGTTTCGACCTCTTTGGCAAATGATCTTTCAGCCATAACTCAAGCCCCGCCTCACGTTTATTGAATTCAACAAGACGGGTTTAGGGTAAGTATTTTATTTGCAAAATCAAATGAAAAACAAACTAAATGATCGAATTTTTGTTGCCAACCTTATCTGTTCCAATCTCAATCGTTATTAGTCAGAGCCTCAATTGCCTCGTTCAGCCGATCATTGAATTTGGCTGTATCAGCGCTGCCGTATGCGCTTTTCGCACGGACACTGGCGCTCGCTAGCGCATTCAATAGATCCGCCTTCGCCGCTTTGCTAGCTACTGGGTCGGTGCTGCCAATGCGCTCAATCCAGATGGGCGATGAATGGGCGAACGGGTAGCTATCCATACCTGGCCAAGCCATTTCGCCGCCGTAGGCACGTGCTGCGATCCAGCCGCCCGCCGGCAAATCGACAGTACCGCTAAAGCTTTTCTTCTCGCCCGCGCCGATGCCGCCGCTTTCCCAAACAACCTTGCCGTTTACAACAACTTCGACTGTTTCAACTGTCACTGCTGACGTCAGGTCGATCGACCATTTTTGCGCGCCGGACATCGTAATTCCGCCGGGGCTAACATTATTGTTCACCGTGAATAGAAGTGCAGGCGCGTTGGTAACGAATGTTTCGCCTAGGCGCACTTTATCAATCACATTGTCCCACGTGGGTTTTTGGTCGCCGACATGTGCGTACACTCTCGCCGAACCCGGTGCGGGTGTGCGGTGAAAATCAGCGAAACTATCAGTGCCCGCCATCGCCGTGACGGGCTTGCCAATGTTTAACAATCGGTACCATAGCTCAGATGTGCCGAGCTCATCGGTCCAAGCACAGACAATCTCAATGCCCAGTGTGTCTGATAGTATCGCATCCGAAACAAACTCCAGCGGAATGCTGGACAGATTGTCGGGGAGGAAGGGATCGATATTTTTGGCAACCGGATGGACATAGGTGGCGATGCCTTCTTTGCCTGCCATGAAATCAAGAACTTCGCTGTTCGAGCGATCAACGCTGGCAAGGCGCGGATACACCGAGCTTGGGCCCCAGTGCCATGGTCGGTATTCATCGGCAATGCCCACAAGACCAATATGCCCGTGGAAGTGCGACCTTACCTCTTGGCCCATGTGGGCAGTATTGCCTCGCTCCGTCGTTACTTTATCGGCGGCGAATGGTCGGTCAATAAGCCGGGTGTGAAGGTTAGCCAGAAGCGGGGCGCCTACTGTAAGGTTTTCGCCGTCAAGCAATGGCTTGAGGTCGTTGGGAACCAGCCTGTAAGGGCCGTCATAATTCAGGTGGAAATGATAGTCAGCAGACGCATATCCATCTGCTGCTGCGTTCCAAATTTCTCCAATTGATAGCTCAATTTCTGTTGCGGCATCGTCGCCCAAATCAATTGTTTGGCGGTTTGACATGGTCATCAGGCCGTTAACCGCAGTGACGGTGATAGCGCCCATAGGCACCTCAAGTTCAACAGTGCCGTCTGAATAGAAATAATTCATGCCGTTTTGGCCATCAAAATAGATGCCGCCTGATTGCGGTACAATGGGATGACCGTTTGCATCTAACACCGAAAGGCGAGCCGGGCTGGTTTTGCCCTCTTTGACAGTTTTTATCGTTACTTTGTGGCGTGGCTCGCCCCAATCCCGGCTTTTAACTGCAACTTCCTCTACACCGCCGCCGTATGCAGATGTACGCATCAGGCGATACTGCTGGTTTTCGTCTGGCTCGGAGAAATAGATAGCCTCTCCGTCACTGCTCCAAGTTGGCGTCAGCGCATAGCGGGTGCCCGCTGTCAGTTTGCTAGGGAAATCTGGTTGGTTTACATCCATACTGAACAAGCGGTAATCGTCAATTTCAGGCAGCGTCACAACGATAGTTTGTTCGGTTGGGTGCACATCAGCCATTAAATGCGCGGATATGCCAGTGGTATAAATCGGCACGTCTGTACCCTTGGTAAACGACCGATAGCGCAGATGTTTCTCGGAAAAGCCTGCCAGATGCACGTAAACCATGCCGGTGCCATCTGCTAGCAGCCGCGCATTTCGCTCGACGCCATCCAGGTCGGTCACTTGTTCTCGGTTGTTGGTCAGCAGGTGCTGCCGCCAGATATTCAGCGTGCCCCCAATACCAGAGGTGAAATAAATATACTCGCCGTCCGGTGAAAAGATCGGGTCCAGCTCAATGGTATTGGTATTGATGGTGGTTTCCCGGTCGCTTTTTAGGTCGAGTATTACAATGCCGGTGTCAGCGCCGTTATCGCGAATGAACGTCAGCTGCTTGCCGTCCGGTGACCACCTTGGCCGGGCATCCACATCTTTGGTGGCAGTAATGCGTGTTGCCCCGCCGCTGGACAAGTCAAGTATCCAGATATACCCCTGATCTGCGAATGCGAGGTTTTTGCTGTCCGGTGATGTTGCAGGATCGATGGGCCCTGATGTGAGGCTCGGAAACTCATGACCTTCCAGGTAAACATGGTGGCCGAAACCTTCAACTTTCGGGTAACGATTTGTCCACTGTGCAGACGCGGTGCTCGCCAAAAACAGGCTAGTGCAAATCAATACTGCATATTTAAAAGTATAACTTATCATCGGTCGCTCCCCTATGTCCCTGATCTGATCATAGCCTGAGTAGCGATCTATACAAGGAGTGCCTTTTGTCCGGCGTTTAGCGGAAAATAACTCTGTCGGCCCTACGGATGTGATTATATACTTGCTTGGAAACGAATGAGGCTAAACGGTGGAAAACAATATTATCATAGTCGGTGGCGGTAACGCAGGCATGCAAGTGGCCGACAGTTTGCGTAAAGGAGGCTTCGACGGGCCCATTGATTTGATTTGTGCCGAACCGCATTTGCCGTATCAACGGCCGCCGCTTTCTAAAAAATTTCTCGAGGGAAAACTAGAAGAAAAACGCCTGTTCCTGCGACCGGTAAGTTATTATGAAACCAAAAATATCAGCCTCCACTTGTCGACAGAAGTAACCGCGATTGACCGGCAAGCGCGCACGGTTACATGTGCAGACGGCAGTCTGTTTACCTACGACAAATTGGTCCTTGCGACCGGAGCCCGTGTCCGCGAATTACCGGGCACTGATGGCCTTGGTTTGCATTATATTCGCGGAATTCGCGATGTTGCTGCGTTAAAGGCGAAGCTTACGTCGCCGATGAAAATAACATTGGTGGGCGGTGGCTTTATAGGGCTAGAGACCGCTGCAACGCTGACGATACTTGGCCATTCGGTGACAGTGATTGAGGCAATGGATCAGATTATGCCAGGGCTTGTTGCGCCCGCATTGGCAGGCTATTTCCGGCGCACCCATGAAAGCCACGGCGTAGGCATTATTGAAGGTGTCGGTGTGGAGGTGGTGTCAAAAACAGATGATGGTTTCCTGTTGTCCCTGAAGGACGGACGAAAACTGGAAGCGGATTTGGTCGTTGTTGGCATTGGTGTCATTGCAAATACCGAGCTTGCCTCTGACGCTGGATTGGCGATTGAGCGCGGTATTACCGTTAATGAGTTCGCGCAGACCGAAGACCCCGATATCTATGCAGTCGGCGACTGCGCGACCGGTATGCATATGCGGTTTGGCGCACCAACGCGGCTGGAGAGCGTGCAAAACGCCGTTGATCAGGCAACCGTTGCAGCTAAATCAATCCTCGGCGAACCCGTTGCTTATGACATTTTGCCGTGGTTTTGGTCAGACCAATATGACCTCAAGCTTCAAATGGCTGGATTGTCTCGGGGTTTTGAAAATTACGTCATTCGCGGCGATATGACGGCGGGAAAATTCTCGGTGTGTTACTTCACGGACGACAAATTGATTGCGGTAGATTCGGTCAATGCTATCGCCGATCATATGGCAGCAAAACGTTTGCTTGCGACCGGCACCAACGTTTCAAGGGATCAGTGTGCAAACGTCGATGTTCCTTTAAAGGCTTATCTATAGTTGGGTAGTGCCCAGTTGTTCGGTTGTTAGCCTTTGTGCGCCGCCCAATATATCTCCAGATCTTTTTTCACCTCGGGTGCCATGATAAATAACCCAATAAGATTTGGCAGTGCCATAACAAATATCAGCGCGTCGGCTAGATCGAGGATTGCACTTAGCTGCACTGACGAGCCAATAACAATGAAGATGCAGAAAATAAGACTGAAAACATGCTCTTTCCGGCGGCCTTCACCGAAAAGATATGTCCAGCCTTTAATGCCATAATAGGCCCACGCAATCATGGTTGAAAAGGCAAACAGCGTTGCCGCGATTGACAGTGGAATGGGTGACCAGGATATCCGGCTTTCAAAGGCCGCAGAGGTCATTTCGATCCCGCTCATACCGCTGCCCATCAAGGTTTCAGTGGGGAAGCTGGTGATCAAAACAAGGCCTGTGATGGTGCAGATGACAACGGTATCGATGAAGGGTTCCAGAAGCGCCACATACCCTTCAGTTAGGGGTTCATTTGTTTGTACTGCTGAGTGGGCAATGGCGGCAGAACCCAGCCCGGCTTCGTTAGAAAAGGCAGCACGCTGGAAACCTAAAATCATGATGCCAACAATGCCGCCTGTCATGCCCTCAGAAGAGAAAGCTTGGGTAAAGATGGCGTAAAATGCGCCGGGTATTGCTTGATAGTTGATGCCGATGACAACCAGCGCGCCGGTGACATAGAGTAGCACCATGAAGGGCACCAGTTTTTCAGTTACTTTGCCGATAGATTTGATGCCGCCGATGATAATTATGCCGACACATACGGCCAGAATAATGCCGATCAACCAACCCTTGTCGCTTAAGATGCTGGTTGCACCGCCGCTTACTTCGACAATTTGTGCGAAGGCCTGATTGGACTGGAACATGTTGCCAATGCCCAGACATCCTACAACAATGCTGGCGGCGAAAAACATGCCAAGCCCTTTGCCTATTCTTGGCATTCCGCGAGCTTCAAAACCACGTTGAAGATAATACATCGGGCCGCCTGATACAGAACCATCTGGGTTTTGTTTGCGGTATTTCACCCCCAAGGTGCATTCGACAAATTTTGTTGCCATACCCAGCAGGCCGGCCACGATCAGCCAGAAGATGGCCCCGGGGCCGCCCAGTGACACAACAATGGCAACACCGGCAATGTTGCCGATGCCAACCGTGCCGGAAACCGCTGTTGTCAGCGCCTGAAAATGCGACACTTCGCCCGGATGGTCTGGGTCAGCGTAACGGCCGCTGACAATATCAATTGCATGCTTGAACCCGCGCAAATTGATAAACTTGAAATAGACCGTAAAAAACAGCGCACCTAGAATTAGCCAACATACAATCAAGGGAACTTCAGCGCCTGCGACAGTGACAGAGTAAAAAATGAAGGAGGCCAATGCATCCGTTATCGGTTGAACCGTATCATTAATGACCTGATCGATATCGCTTGCATTTGCAGAAGCGGACACCACGGTCAACATCACGGAAACAACGGCCAGATGGGTTTTGGATACGGTTTTCAAGATGCTCATGCAGATCACTTTCTGACGGCTTTGCCGGAAGACACAGTATTTCAGTATTTTCTACTGTCTGCATTTCACGAGTGAACTTCAATGGAAATGATTATTTCACCACTATGGCACTGCCAATTTCCGTGGCAAGTCGACTTTCAATACTATAGCCTTCTGTCATACCGCGAAAAGGCGATGGATAATTAGGAGTGCTTTTTACCATGTTTCAGTGTCTTTCACCGATAGATGGACATGTGGTTTACAGTGATAAACACCATTCGGACGAAAGCATCGTTGGTGCAGTGCATCAAGCTCGCTTAGCGCAGAAGGACTGGCAGTTTACCAGCCTAGAAGAACGAGTTAACAAGCTGGGTGCAGCCACCGACCATCTTTTTGATCACCGGGATGAAATAGGCCTCGAAATCACTAATCAAATGGGCCGCCCTATCAAATTTAGCGCTGGTGAAATTGCAGGTGTTAAAGAACGTAGCGACCGAATGTTGGCACTCGCTAAATCGGCCCTCGCAGATGTCACGCCCGAGGCGGTGGACGGGTTTTATCGTAAAATTGAACGTGTGCCGCTGGGTGTGGTCGCGGTTCTTGCGCCCTGGAATTACCCCTTTTTAACCTCGGTGAACGCGATTATCCCGGCATTGGCGGCGGGTAATGCGGTTATCCTCAAACACTCTGAACAGACGCCGCTAGTTGCACTGCGTTACAAACAGGCTTTTGAAGCAGCGGGCTTGCCGGCAGGTGTGTTCCAGCATTTATTCCTGTCACACGATGGTGCCGCTATGCTGGTGGCTGATCCGCGAGTTGACTATGTTGCTTTCACTGGGTCGGTGCGCGGAGGGCAAGCGATCACTAAAGCAACTAGCGAAAAATTTATCGGGGTGGGACTTGAGCTTGGTGGCAAAGACCCGGCTTACGTGCGCGCCGATGCTGATGCCGGGCAGGCTGCCATAAACCTTGCTGACGGCGCCTTTTTCAATAGTGGCCAATCTTGCTGTGGCATTGAGCGAATTTATGTTGCCCGCGATCTGTTTGATCCGTTTGTCGAGGGTGTTGTCAGCGAAGCACGAAAACTAGTGCTGGGTGACCCTCGCCTGCCGGAGACGACACTTGGTCCGATGGCCAGCATACCCGGCGCTGATGCAGTGCGTCAACAGATCAAGGATGCCCTAAAGCAGGGCGCAGTTGCTCATTTGCCAGTTGATGAAAACTGGGGCAGTGCTTACCTGGCACCGCAAGTGCTCACTGGTGTGACGCACAAAATGGACATTATGATGGAAGAAACCTTCGGTCCGGTGGTCGGCATAATGTCAGTGGACGGCGACGAGCAGGCTGTTACTTTAATGAATGACAGCCAATACGGCCTCACGGCATCAATCTGGACGCGGGATGTGGATGCCGCGCATGCTATCGGAGCCCAACTGGAAACGGGTACTGTTTTCCTCAACCGATGTGATTATCTGGACCCCAGTCTAGCTTGGACCGGGGTCAAAAACTCCGGCCATGGCTGCACACTTTCGTCCATAGGGTATGAGCAATTAACCCGGCCAAAATCTTATCATTTCAAGTTAAGCTAAGAGGTACTTTCATGTCCCAACCTAGTTTCAAAACTATCTCCGTTCGCCAGCTGACCGGCGCGATGGGTGCTGAAATATCCGGCGTTGATCTATCTGGCGAACTCACAGACGAACAGTTTGAAGAGATTAGAACCGCTTTGTTTACATACGGCGTTATTGGCTTTCGGGATCAGACCCTCACTTTTGACGCGCATCAGGCCTTTGCTAAGCGGTTTGGAACGCTGGAGGTGCATCCAATAGTCAATAGCCTGGACGGGTACCCTGAGATTATCAAGATGCACAAGCCCGCGGGCACCCCGGCCAGTTTCGGTGTTGGTTGGCACACTGACAATTCGTTTTTTGAGAAGCCCAGTTTGGGCTCGATTGTATACGGCGAAGTTATCCCGCCGGTGGGTGGGGATACGCTATTTTCCAATCAGCAACTGGCCTATGAAACCTTGTCAGCAGGCATGAAAGAAACACTTGAAAGGCTGACGGCTATACATTCCGCCAACGACGCCTACACTTCACCGACAGCTTTGGAAAAATACGATAGCGACGGCCCTATTTCATACAAGCACAGCGACATCATTGCTCAATCGGTTGAGCATCCGGTGGTTATCAGACATCCGGTGACCAGTAGGAAGGCGTTGTATGTGAATTCCATGTTCACCGATCGGATCAAGGGCTGGACGCGGGAGGAAAGCCTGCCGCTGATAGAATTTCTTTGCAAACACGCGGTCCGCGAAGACTTTCAATGCCGGTTCCGCTGGGAAAAAGGCAGTGTGGCCATGTGGGATAATCGCATGGTTCAGCACGCAGGCTTGAATGACTGCGAGCAATATGAGCGAACTTTGTACCGGGTAACGGTCAACGGCGGTGCGTTAAGCTAGGATTTGTACGGAATGTTTATGAAAAACACTCGAAAGAAATTTCTGGTACTTGATGGTTATGACAGTGCTGGTATTGCAGGACTGAAGGTTGCCGGGGCAACGCAGGCAGGTGTGCTTTATAAAAATATGCTGGCCCGGTTTGTGCCGGAGGATGCAATCGATATTGTTGAAATTTCTCACCGGGACGCGCCGCAGATAAAGCTCGGTGACTACCAAGGGGTTTGCTGGACCGGCTCTAATCTTTTTTTCTCCGCCGCTGATGATATCGTCCAGCGCCATATCGATTTGTGTATTGGTTTCTTTGAAGCCGGAACGCCGCAATTTGGCAGTTGTTGGGCCGCGCAACTTGCGGCGGTCGCAACAGGTGGGCGCTGCGAGCAAAATCCCAAGGGCCGCGAATTTGGTATTGCCCGCAAGATCATGCTGACGGCGGACGGGGCAAAACACCCGATGTTTAAGGGCAAACTACGGGTGTTTGACGGCTTTACCTCCCACGCTGATATTGTCACCGAACTGCCGGACTGCGCTGTTCGCCTTGCCGGCAACGCCTTTTCGGCGGTGCAGGCTCTTGATGTGACCTACGCCAAAGGGCACTTTTGGGCGGTTCAGTATCACCCGGAATATGATTGCGGTGAAGTTGCAGCGCTAACCATTGTGCGCACTGCGGACCTTATCGAACAGGGAACCTTTAAAGACAAGGCTGCGGCGGAGGGTTATGTGGATGATATGCGCTCGCTAAATCTGGATAACTCGCGCCGCGACATTGCCTGGAAACTGGGCCTGGACGGGGATGTGCTCGACATGAATATTCGGTATATTGAGGTTAAAAACTGGTTGGATCATTTTTTTGACCAATAAAAAGATGCACGATTTTATTTCGTCTGGAATATCTAACAAATACTGCTGGATTATAATGGTTTAGGGCGTTGTAATTATCGACGCGAAAAATGTAGGTGAAAGGGAAGGTTATGAAACCAATAACAGCCGTAGCGGCATTGATGTTAACTGCGACGCAGGCCCATGCCGAAATTGTTGAGGCAACCGGTGATCACTATGTTTTGCACCATGAAGAGCGCTCCACATTGTCTCCGAGTGAACTATGGGTTCGGCTGATAAAGCCTGCGGAGTGGTGGCACCCTGATCATACCTATTCGGGTGACGCAGGGAACTTGTCGTTCGATCCTCAGGTAGGCGGTTTGTGGCGCGAAGACTGGGCGGATGGCTCGGTCGTTCATGGCCGGGTGTTATATGTTGCGCCTGAAAAAATGTTGCGGTTGGATGCGCCTTTTGGCCCGCTTCAGGGAATGGCGGTTACAGCAGTGTGGACAATTACAATAAAGCCTGACGGAGATGGATCGCTGGTGTCATTCGACGAAATTGCTAGTGGAACGGCGGCCAGTAAACTGGATGCGCTCGCTCCCACTGTAGACTTTGTAAAAGGCGAGGCAATCCGGCGCCTGACCCAGGTCAACAACCAAGGCAACTAAATGGCTGCCAATTATAAAAACCGCTAACCTAATTCTCTGATTTTGATCTAAAATGGTGAAAATTAAGAGGGAAATAATGATGAAACTAGCTGTAATTGTTGCCGGAGCGGCCCTTTTTTCTGTCGCAAGCCTGCCATTCGTGTCGGCGGACCAGTTCGATCATGAGGCAAAGGCCAAAGCCAAGGCGGCGAGCGAACAGCTAGCCTCAATGACGCCGGAACAACGAAAGTTGTTGAACACAACGCCGGTAACTTCGGCGCGCTACCCGTCGCCGCCTGAGCCGCATTTCGGGTCGGAAAAAGGCTCAATCACCTTTGTTGATACCGACCCTGGCCCCACGATTGGGGGCACACTCCTCATGAAACCAGCGGTGGACGACAGCGGTAAACGGCTGAATGAAGCCGACGCCGGCATTTCCATGTATATGATCCATTGGGGTTTGGAAGTTGGCAAGCCGGGTGTTGCTGATGATGCAGGTGCCGGTGATCTGGGCGGTGACTGTATGGGTTTTCGCGATACTGGGCATGTGGTGATGGCGCCCGCTGACGGGGCGGATGAGCAAATGAGCTGGGAAATTCCGCAAGGAACTGTGGTTCCCACCGACGCGGTATATTTTGTTGGCCACACGCTTTACGGAAAAATTCATAATTTGGGTAAATGCACCCAAACACCGATCAATAATCTGGTTGATTAGAAATAAACTCATTTTAAGTAGGGACGCTGTTATGAAATGGCTTTTTGGATTGTGTTTTTGTGCTTTGCTTGTGTCGCCGTCGTTTGCGGGCACTGACGAGAAACCAGACTGGGCACCCTCCAAGTTTGGTGCTGCTGACCGGTTAGGCGCGATGAACTATCTAACGGCCGAGAAAGCTGCGGCGGCGGCAAAACTGGTCACAACCGGCAAAACATATGCGCTTGGCATGGTAACCGGTCGATCAACGCCCGCTTATCCGCCGCGCAAATATGATGTGCTGGTGTTGCAGCTGGACGACGGCACAGGCAAACCGTTTGGGCTCAACGCAGGAACATCCAACGACGACATCGTGGAAACATTTGTTGGCATTGGCAGTCAAATAGACGGTTTGGGTCATTTCGGAAAAAACCATTATTATTATAACGGGGTACATGCCTCAGAGTTTGTTGCAACTGACGGTCTTAAGCAGTTCGGAACCCACACGCTGCCGCCTGTGGCCACGCGCGGTATTTTGCTGGATATGACCAAAGCATATGACGGTGTTTTGGTGCCGGACGGCACCGCCTTTAACAAGCGAGAGATTGATGCGGCCACAAGACGTGCAGGCATCACCATCGAGCAGGGCGACATTGTCCTGTTCCACACCGGAAAAATGGCCGCCACCGAAGGCGAAACCACACTGCCGCCAGCGGTGCCCGGCCTGGGGCTGGAAGGCGCACAGTATCTTGCTGATATGGGCGTGGTCGCAGTTGGTACAGACACATGGGCTTTGGAGGTGATCCCATTTGAAAATGAAGGCCGATTTTTCGAGGTACACCAAACCCTGCTGACCAAGAACGGAGTTTATTTGCTTGAAAATATGGTAACCACCGAACTTGCCGCAGACGGCGTAACCGAGTTTTTCTTCACTCTTGGTGTCCCGCGTCTGGAAGGCACGGTTCAAGCAATCATCAACCCTGTGGGCATCAGATAGCGGGGAATGCAGCTAAATACCGTTTAAGCCATCATTAATCCAGTAGACATCAGATAGCGGTTAGCTTTCTGCATTGCTGTTTTGTTCGGTTTGGGCTGCACAGCACCGAAATTTTTCCCTTGAGTTAGGCGTGTTTTGGATGAACTGCCGTTGCAGCGCGTGTGGTTGAAGAAAACCTTGGTGCGAGTAAAACATGAGGAGAAATTCTCAGCAGTTATCGCGGACAGCCAACACCGTTTTCAATGTTATTCAAAAGCTTGTTCGCGCCGAGTGCAGTATCCAGTTTCTCGATCCAATGGTATTGTTTTGGATATTCGACCGCGTGGATTTTCCTGCCGAATTTTTTCATACGGTTTACCACACTACGTTGTTTACGCACAAAACTCCTATCCTCGCGGCCAACATGCATGGAAATGCAGAGCTGCGTGAGTGCGGCCAGGGCTTCCTTACTTGGGTTTTCAAGAGCGCCGGGGAATGTTGTGATACTGGCGATCCAGTCCGGGTAAAGCGAGGCCAAATGGAGCGAGGATCGTCCGCCGTTAGAAAAACCCATAAGATGAAACTTATCGTCTTTGACCGGCAATTGCTTTGATAAGAGCTCAAACAAGGCTGGGAAATAGCGCTCACCTCCCCCATAAGAGAAAGTGCAGCCACGACAGGGAGCTGCGGGAGAGATGAATATATAACCACGTTTGACCGCTTCTTCCGACAAATGAAGATACATCGAATCTTTTGCGTATTTTTCTCGCTGGTCGCCGCCGGTAAAATAAATGATGGCCGGGTGGCCACTGGCGCTTAGTTTCCGAGGTTGCGCTATGAAAATTGTTAGTGCTTCAAGGTCAGGAAAAGGCAACTCTAACCGCAATATAATTTCTGATGTTTCCACGGTTCCTTCCAGCGCAAAAGCTTCATTTTGATTTTGCGCGGCCGCAGAGGTTGGCGTAATTGCAAGCATGCCGACTGCTGACAGCAAGCCTAATCCCACTATTGAATTTTTCAATTTACCCTCCCTGTAAATTACAAAAAAAGGGGTACTGTTGACGGTAATCGGTCTCTTATTCAAACTTTATGAGAGGAGTTTATGATCCGCATACAAAAAACTACAAGGTCAAATTGCATGCAAATATGTCATATGTGTCACACTACAAGGTGCAACATACCCAGGCATTAAACGTCCAGATTGGCGACATTCAGGGCATTTTCCTGAATGAAGTTGCGGCGTTCTTCCACAACATCGCCCATCAGTTTCGAGAATATTTCGTCTGCGATATCCGCCTCGGTTACCTTCACCTGCAACAGCGAACGCACTTCGGGGTCAAGCGTGGTTTCCCAAAGCTGGCCCGGGTTCATTTCGCCTAGTCCTTTGTAGCGCTGGGTCGACAGACCTTTGCGCCCAAACGATAACAGTGACGCCAGCATTTCAAGCGGCGTGCCGACTGTTTGGCTTTCGTCTTTGCGGGCAATGGTTGCCGGTTTGACAAAAAGTTCGCGAATTTCTGCCATGCGTTTATTTAGTTTCCGGGCTTCCTGGCTTTCGATCAAGTTGGCATCAATGCGGTGCATATCAATCACACCGCGTACTTCCTGGGCAAAGCTATAGCCACCGTCCTCGGTGGTCTCACCGGACCAGCCTGCAGCCTCGATAGTGGTTGCCAGCTCGTTCATGTGATTTGCTACTGTGTCAGCCGCTTTTTGGCGCGCTGCGTCGTCTTCAGTCAGGTTGGTGTCCAAGCCGCCAAATAAGCCCAGCATTTCGATCAAGTTTTTATTATATCGGGTTGGAATACTACCGATTAAACCTTTGATGGCTCTTGCTTCTTCCGCCAAATGCCTGATGTCACCGCTCGCATGCTGCGCGCCGGTACCATCGGTGACAACAACATCGTTAGTGCCCATTTCAAGCAAGTAATCATCAAGGGCTTTGTCATCCTTGAGATATACTTCTGATTTGCCGCGACCAACTTTATACAGCGGTGGCTGTGCGATATAAAGATGCCCTGCTTCAACTACCTCTGGCATTTGCCGGTAGAAGAAAGTCAGCAAAAGGGTTCTGATGTGCGCGCCGTCCACATCCGCATCGGTCATGATAATGATTTTATGGTAACGAAGTTTTTCAATGTTGAAATCTTCGCGGCCGATACCGGTACCCAGTGCAGTTATAAGTGTGCCAATTTCAGTGGACGCCAGCATGCGGTCAAATCGGGCGCGCTCTACGTTGAGAATTTTACCGCGCAGGGGCAAGATAGCCTGGTTTTTTCGGTTTCTGCCCTGTTTGGCAGAGCCGCCCGCGCTATCGCCCTCGACGATAAAGATTTCAGAAAGTGCCGGGTCACGTTCCTGGCAGTCGGCCAGTTTACCGGGCAAGGAAGCAATATCAAGCGCGCCTTTACGGCGGGTGAGCTCGCGAGCTTTGCGCGCTGCTTCGCGTGCAGTAGCCGCGTCGATGATCTTCCCGACGATATTTCGAGCTTCTGCCGGATGCTCGCCGAACCATTCTGCCAGCTTTTCGTTCACCAAACCCTCAACCGCAGGGCGCACCTCAGACGACACCAGCTTGTCTTTGGTTTGGCTGGAGAATTTGGGGTCAGGCACTTTAATCGAAAGTACAGCGGTCAGGCCTTCGCGGCTGTCATCGCCGGCCAGAGAAACCTTGGCTTTTTTGGCCAGGCCGGATTCGTTAACATAGGTGTTGATCGAGCGGGTTAGTGACGCCCTGAAAGCGGCTAGATGGGTGCCGCCGTCCCGCTGGGGAATATTATTGGTAAAACAGTGAACATTTTCGTGGTAGCTGTCATTCCACTGTAGGGAAAGCTCGGTTGAGACCCCGTCTTTCTCGCCGGCGATGGTGATGGGATCGCCGATCAGGCTGGTTTTGTTACGGTCCAGATATTTCACAAACGCAGTGATGCCGCCTTCATAATAAAGGTCCATATCCTGAACGTCTGCATGACGTTTGTCTTTTAGCAGGATATGCACGCCAGAGTTCAGAAAAGCCAGTTCGCGGTAGCGATGGATCAGCTTTTCAAAATCAAATTCAATGAATTTAAAGGTGCTGAGCGCGGGCATAAAGGTTACTTCGGTGCCTTTTTTTCCGTTTGAATCACCGAGCACCACCAGGTCTTCTACCGCTACGCCGCCTTCAAAACGCATGTAATGTTCTTTGCCGTCGCGCCAAATGCGCAGCTCAAGCCAATCGGAAAGGGCATTGACAACAGAAACGCCAACCCCGTGCAGGCCACCTGAAACTTTATAGCTATTCTGGTCAAACTTACCGCCTGCGTGCAGCTGAGTCATGATAACTTGTGCGGCAGACATGCCTTCTTCCTCGTGGATGTCAACGGGAATGCCGCGGCCGTTATCGGTTACAGAGCAGCTGCCATCCGGGTTCAACGTCATGGTCACCAAATCGCAGTGGCCGGCCAATGCTTCGTCGATAGCATTGTCAGATACCTCAAACACCATATGGTGCAGTCAGGAGCCATCCTCGGTGTCGCCGATATACATGCCAGGTCGATTGCGCACGGCATCTAGGCCTTTCAAGACCTTGATTGAATCTGCGCTATAGTCGCTTTCCTGTACCGCTTCTGGTGTGTCGGTCATGGTATTTTATTCCTTGTGGATCCAAACTTACACGGCACACGGCTGGATCACGCCGTCTGCCACTTGAAAAAATTCTGCTTTGCCCATCAAACCACTGAACAAGCTTCGATCTGTACCGGTCATCCAACACTGGCTGCCTAGTGAGGCCAAGTCATCGAACAATGCGCGCCGCCGGTCGGCGTCGAGATGCGCGGCTACTTCGTCCAACAACAGTAAAGGCGCTTGCCCCTTTAAGGCTATTTGTAGTCGGGCACCCGCGAGAACCAGTCCAATCAAAAGCGCTTTTTGTTCGCCGGTGGAACACAGGTCTGCGGGCATTTCTTTAGGCGCGTGGGTAACGATGAAATCAGTTTTATGAACACCGGTTGTGGTGCGCCCGGATTTGGCATCAAGCGTTCGTTCGCTGGCTAACCTCTCGCGGTAAGTGGCTTCCACTTCAACCGGCGGCATTTCGTCGGCAAGCAATCCTTCAAGCCACCCGTCAAGCGCCAGTGTTGCTTTGGGAAACGGTCCATCCGGCGTGCTTTCAATTTGGCCAGCCATTTGGCCTGCAAACTCCAGCCTTGCAACCGCAACCGCAACACCGTGCTCCGCCATCCGCGCTTCAAGCGCCGAAAGCCAGGCGCTATCAGCCATGGTGCCTTTTTCAGACAGCAATCGGTTGCGGTCTCGCATGGTGCGCTCAAACGCGCTGATTTGACGGCTGTGGTCAGGGTACAGACCCAGTGCCATACGGTCTAAAAATCTGCGCCGTGAGGAGGGGCCTTCAATAAAAAGGCGGTCCATTTGCGGTGTCAGCCAACTAATCGACCATCGGTCGCCCAAAGCGCTGGTGTTGCTAACATTTTCACCGTCTATTTTGACAACACGGCGATGCGTATTTTTTTCGGACGGCTCAACGCCGCCAGAGGTGGATATTAGGTTAGGATCCTGACCAGTGCCTATCTTGATTGTTTCGGTGTCACCGTCAGCCTGAAGGTTGACGCGCATAGCCACTGACCAGTTGCCACCACCTCTGTGCCCAACATCTTTAAGCGCTGCACCACGCAGACCCCGCCCGGGAGCCCCGTAACTGATTGCTTCAAGAACATTGGTTTTGCCCGCGCCGTTATTACCTGTTAGCACCACAAATGGGTGATCACAGGTTAGGTCAAGGGCGCCGTACGGGTATGATCTAAAATCTGTCATGATCAGTTTAGCAACAAATACACTTTCAGGCGCAGAGCCACCACCGGTTGCCACCGGAAGGTCATCGGATAAATATTGAGCGCTTTTCATCGACATCCGATTTCGCAATTATATTGATCTGGCACAGCGCCGTATTCAAAGCCCAAAGTATGCCACCAACATTTTTGGCCAATTAAGGCGTCAAGATTAAAAATAGCGGTCTAAACCCGCATCGGCATCAGGACGTAAAGCGCCCCTTCGTCCATCAAATCCCTAAGTACAGTCGGTGCGGCAGGGTCGGCTAGATGGACCTGCACCATATCGCCTTCAATTTGCGCCAAAATATCCATCAGGTAGCGGCTGTTGAAACCAATTTCCAAATCATCCGAGCTATAAGCTGCAGCTAGTTCTTCGCGCGCGGTGCCGCTATCTGGGCTGTTGACAGAAAGCTTCAATGTATCCGCGGTTAACGACAGTTTGACTGACCGCGTTTTGTCCGAGCTGATCGTGGAAACGCGGTCTACGGCCTGTGAGAATAGCCGGCAGTCCATCTCAAGCAACTTGTCATTACCGATTGGGATCACGCGGCTATAGTCAGGAAAGGTGCCGTCAATGAGCTTGGAAGTAATGACAGTACTATCGAAACTGAAACGGATTTTGGTGTCTGACAGTGCAACCACCACATCACCTTCATAATCTTCAATCAGTTTGCGCACTTCTGTAACTGTTTTGCGCGGCACAATAATGCCGGGCATGCCAGCGGCACCCTCTGGCACGCTCTGTTCTACTTGAGCCAGCCGGTGGCCATCCGTGGCAACAGCGCGCAGTGTTGCGCCGCCCTCGCTGTTTGCAACATGCAAATAGATGCCATTGAGATAATAGCGGGTCTCTTCAGTTGAGATTGCAAAACGGGCTTTGTCGATCAGGCGCTTCAATTCCTCACCGGCAACAGCAAACCTGTGGGGCAGGTCACTTTCGCTCATGGTTGGGAAATCTTCCTTATCGAGACACGCTAGAGTGAAGCGAGAACGTCCGGCTTTAACGGATAGTCTGTCGCCGTCTTCAAGGGTCAGCTCTACTTCTGCGCCGTCGGGCAGTTTGCGAGCAATATCGAACAATGTGTGTGCCGGGACGGTTGTCGCACCAGGCTGACTAACTGCAGCCGGCGTACGCTCTACAATCGATATGTCCAAATCGGTGGCGGTCATGGCGACACCGTCGCTGTCAGCCTCAATGAGTACATTGGAGAGGATCGGAATGGTGTTCCTGCGCTCTACAACTGATTGAACATGCCCCAGGATTTTCAGAAGGGAATTCCGCTCTATCGTGAATTTCATGAAATATATCTTCTTATCTGATTGCATTAAAACCGTTGTGACCTTCGATACCGCCTAATAACTGATGGTGTCTGACAATCAATTACCCTCATCAATCGGGCTTAATCTATTTTCCCGGAGGCACGCCGACCATGGCCAAATACTGGCTTATCGCCACCCCCAAAAAAGGCCTTTGGAAACAATAGCGATTTTCCGCTCAAAACCAAACGAAAAAGCGTGTTTGAGGTGCATTTTTTTGATCTGGGAATCATAGAATTTCTGCCGATTCGCGGCGAAACCTATCGATAGGCAGAATGAGGAAGGATTTTGCCTTTGATTGCGGTTGGATTATCCGGCCAACATGCGCGTTAACCGGGTGATGTCTTCGTCAAGCTGACTATCCGATTTACACAGGTCATCAATCTTTCTGACAGCATGCATGACGGTTGTGTGGTCGCGCCCACCAAATCGGCGACCGATCTCTGGTAGGCTTCGGCTTGTCAGCTGCTTGGATAGATGCATCGCCACTTGTCGGGGGCGGGCAATAACGCGCGCCCGGCGTTGCGACAGCATTTCGGCCAGCCGCAAATTATAATATTCGGCGACCGTGCGCTGAATTTCGTCGATGGTAACTTTGCGGTCGTTGGCCCGTATCAGGTCTTGCAGCACGTCCCTGGTCATCTCCATGGTGATTGGGCGGCCTACCAACGTGGCGTATGCCAACACTCGATTGAGGGCCCCCTCAAGCTCGCGCACATTCGATATTATCCGCTTGGCCAGAAATTCAAGCACCTCGCTAGGCACCTCAACTTCACCAAAATGTTCAGCCTTTGATTGGAGAATACCAAGACGAAGCTCATAGTCTGTGGGATGAATATCGGCGACAAGGCCCCAACCAAGCCGCGAAATAATGCGGTCTTCGATGCCTTCAAGGTCGGTCGGCGACCTATCGGCGGTTATGACAACCTGGCAGCGCTTGTCGATCAGCGCATTGAAGGTGTGGAAAAATTCTTCCTGGGTACTGTTTTTGTTTGCAATGAACTGCACATCATCGACCATCAAGAGGTCGGCGGTGCGGAATTTTTGTTTGAAAGCGTGTGTGTCTTTGTAGCGAATGGCGGCAATAAATTCGAACATGAATTTTTCTGCTGAAACATAGGCCACTCTTTTTTCAGGTGCTCGGCGCTGCACTTCCCACGCGATTGCATGCATCAGATGGGTTTTGCCCAGGCCAACGCCGCCGTGCAAGAACAGCGGATTGAACGATACGTCGTCACTGTCCGCAATGCGCTTGGCCGCTGCGTAGGCCAGTTCGTTTGACTTGCCCACGACAAACGAGTCAAAAGTGTATTTGGGATCAAGAGCAGCCGTTTCAGTTACTCCGGCAGTCAAAGTGTCGGCTGCAGAATTTGCACCGGGGGCACGTGCGATTGGCTGGCTTGGGGAAGCTGGAACCGCACCTTTTGCTGCGAGGCGAATACTCAGGCTTTTTACCCGTGAATCCTCGGCATGGAAAAAATCCATCAACCGCGGCCCATAATTTCTCTGAATCCAGTCCCTAACAAACTTAGTCGGCGCCGTCAGTTCGATCGTCCCGCCGTCCAGTCCGTTGTAGCCCAATTGGTTAAGCCAGGTTGTATAGGCTTGCTGCCCGAATTCTTTTTTGAATTTTGTACATACCCGCTCCCAGGATGCGCCATTATCGTTATTCATGGTGGCTGTTTTCCCCCGCCTTTACCCGTTGCACTAAATTACCCCACCTAGTGCCAATTTCCTTTTCTGGCGTCGGTTTTGTTGAGCCCGTTGAGGGGCTGTTTCCCGGCGTCCGTTGTGCCACATTTTACTCAAAAAAACGGCACCATTGTATTTTTCAGTCGCACCCTACCGCGACAATAGTAAACAGTTTGCGCAAAGGTTGCGCTTACTTGAATTAAATTTTTGCCAAAATCAGTGGGGGTATCCCTGTTGCCGGGAAA
>JAJFIU010000148.1 GCA_021774695.1 Alphaproteobacteria bacterium
TGGCGAAAAAACTCACCCAAATGCTCAAATAAATAACGAAACCTTGCGATAACCGGATAGTTGCGCCGCAGCGTACTTTCGGTTTGACGCTTGTCATGCACATACAATACGGCCGCCCACAATATACCGGCGCCTACTGTAAAAATAAATATCAGCGAAAGGACTTCCAACAGCCCTACAACGAAATTTGAAACCTGCCCCATATCCATCAGCACCACTCCCACTTTTCTACTATCGGTATACTAAATCATTTGCACAGCCACGTCGCTAGCTACAAATGGTATCACCGTGATTTGAAAAGAGCGTCATCGAACACATAAAAATAGATGACAGCCTAGCGGGCGCGGGCGCCGAGCTTGCGCATTTGAGAAAAAAGCTTATTGGCACGAGCGGGTTTTATTTGATCTACCAATCCAATCAAACTGGTGCGTATGGGCCCCGCGCCGATGAAACCGAGAATGTTGCGCTGCAACAATTTCACACTGTGTTTTCTGAAAAACAGACTATATGCCAGCGCTGGCATGCCCATTGTCACAACAATACGGGCAGATTTACCCTTCAGCAGCTTCATCATCGCGGCGTGATTGTCCCCGCCTCCAAGCACCAGTGTTGGCCTGAACAACTGCTCCAGAAAAGCTTTAAGTAGTGCTGGCATCGTTCCAAGCCAAAGTGGGAAAAAAATCACCAGATGGTCCGCTGCAAGAACCGCACGTTGGGACTCCACAAGAGCATCAGGCGTTTCGCCGTGGTTCCAATCTTCGGCGCTGCGCAAGATGGGGAACTCAAGCGCGCCAACATCAATGATAGTCACGGTGGAGCCCGCTTCTCTGGCCCCGGCGGCATAAGCCTCGGCAAGAGCATGGCACAGATGCTTGCCGCCGCTATCCGGGTGGCCTTGTGCGATAACAATATTTTTGCTCATGGTCGTTGCCTCCTTGGATTGACAAGACAAAAATAAAGTTTGACCTGCAAATTTCATTGACACCGGTCAATTTGCTGCGATCACAATAGGCGGCGGGCCACCGACGGCCCTTGAATACGGGCCGTCTTGTGCCCACTATAGGGGCAACATCCCCAGCAAAAGGCCAACACCATGAAATCTGAAAAAGTCGTCTTCAAAGGATCGCAGGGTTATGATCTGGCTGCCCGTCTGGACATGCCCGACACCGACATGCAGGCCTGCGCATTGTTTGCCCATTGTTTCACCTGCGGCAAAGACCTCAATGCGATCAACCGCATTGCCCGCGCGCTGGCGGATGACGGCATTGGCCTATTTCGGTTTGACTTCACCGGTCTTGGCCTTTCCAACGGTGATTTTGCCAACACCAATTTTTCGTCCAACGTGCAAGACCTGATCGTTGCTGCTGATTATATGCGCGAAACCCTGTCGGCACCGGCTATCATGATCGGCCATAGCCTCGGCGGAGCCGCCACTCTGGTTGCGGCCAAACATGTGCCGGAGGTGAAGGCTGTGGCCACCATCGGCGCGCCTTTTGATAGCGAAAATGTGCTGAAACAATTTGAAAATGACATTGATGCTATTGAAGCTGACGGCGAAGCCGAAGTGATGCTGGCAGGCAGGCCCTTCAAGATGAAAAAGCAATTTATCGAAGATGCACGCAGCCACAATGTCGCCGATCATATTGGCTCGCTTAGAAAACCACTATTGGTGATGCATTCGCCGATCGATGAGACGGTGGGTATCGACCATGCCCGGAAAATTTACGAGGCGGCTAAGCACCCAAAAAGTTATGTTTCGCTTGATAAAGCCGACCATCTTTTGATGAAAAACCCGGCCGACGGCAAGTATGTGGCGAGAGTTCTTTCCGCGTGGGCCAGCCAATATATCTAGGCAGACTATCCCGGGTTTAGAAAAACGCGCTGTAGACCTTATGATCCGCTGCATATAACGACTGGACTGCATCCGGCATCTCGGGCTGCGGCGGCGTTGAATTCTCAACCGATTCCATTTCCTGCAACAGGGGCAGATCAATCCCGGAGCGCGCAGACAACGTGGCAGCGAGATCAGCTATTTTACTCAAGCCACCAATCCAGTCAAAAACCTCGGGTTTGGTGCCAATAGAGGTTACCAGTGGCTCTGTATGATCGCGGACCGAGATAAAAACCTGCCGGTAGCGCGCCAAATTCTCCAGAAAATAATCTAGGCCCGGTTTTGTTGGCAGGTCGTAAAATTCAGTCAGGCCGTCATATTCCTGTTTCAAATGCTCTCTACCAATTATGTTCCCATGGAAAAACGACATCAGCCGCCCAACGGGGTCGCGCACCACGGTACAGGCAAAATAACCCGGGTAGTCTGTTCCCATTTTATCCAGGTTAATCGACACTCGTTTGTGGTCTTCCTGGTGAATATGTTCACCGCGCATGTCTTCGCCTGCAAGGGTTTTCATCATATTCAACAGGCTGGTCGAACCGCATTTCCGCAGCGGGAAATAGAGGATTTTCTGGTCTTGCAATAACCGCGCCCGGCTAAAGCCGTTATCGGCAAGCGCCAACTCCCACGAGCCGGGGTTCCAAATTTGGGGCAGAATGTTCTTGATAGTTTTTGAAGCGTCGGCTTCACAACCCTCAAACAAATCAAACCGCGCTTGAATACGTTTGAACCTTGGGTGCTCGCTAGACTTTAATGCCTGCGCAAGAAGCGCTTTTGCCTGTTCATACTTCTGGTCGCGAAAATGCTGCAAGATTTCGACAGCAAGAGCCTTTTCCCGGTCTGTTGCTTTTACCCGGTCGTTTGCTTTTACCTGTTTGGGCGCACTTATCTGGTCGGTGGTTCCCATTAATCAGCTGTGTCCAGGAACACTTGTTCCAATACTTCAAACGGTAACATAACACTGCCGTGGCGGCCCGGATGGTCCTTAACCGGGGCCAGCAAAGTCAATTTAGACCATTTTTCCGGGAAATCTGTGTCGCCGGTTTTTACCATGGTCCGAAACCGGTCAGCGATATCAACAAGTTCACTTTCAGTCAGGCCAATCGCATGTTCGCCGACAATGGCCGCCGCCGCCTGACCCAGTGCACAAGCCTTAACCTCCTGGCCAAACGCGGTTATCACACCTTTTTGAACAACAGCATCTGCGGTTAAGCGACTGCCACAAATACGGCTGGTTTTCACCACGGTCGCATCGGGCGCTTCAAGCCTTGTTTGGTGCGGGATACGCGTTGTTAACCGTAGGATATCGGTATTATAGAGCTCACTCATTCCGGTTTCTTTTCAGTCTTTATTTGATCCGGGTTTGCCGCCAGAACGTAATACGATCATAATACTTCTGTGAATGATACCATAGAGCAAAATCCGGCAAACCTTGAACTTTGGTTGAATAATCCCTTAAGCTGCCTATATCAACAACGTTTGCTGCCTGTGTAATTTTATCGCAATTTAGCGAGACATATGCGGCAAATATCACATTGGTGCGACCAACTGGGCATAGGCCCACAAAGACCGCACCCACTATTGAAAGGATATCCGAATGGATGCCGTACTTGAAAGGGCCGATGGTTGCCCTGAACTGAAGGTAATCACGCAGGATGCTGCAGGAGGCCCAAAAAGGGCTGAAGCAGAAGCCGCGGTTCGCACCCTCATTGAATGGGCAGGCGATGATCCAACGAGAGAAGGCCTGATCGATACGCCCAAGCGTGTTGTCAAAGCCTACGAAGAATTTTTTAACGGCTACAACAAAAACGCTGGCGAAATATTGTCGCGCACCTTTGAAGAGGTCGCCGGTTACGACGATATGGTTGTGCTGCGCGGCATCAAGGTGGAAAGCCACTGCGAGCATCATATGGTGACAGTGCAGGGCACAGCCCATGTGGCCTATATGCCTAACGGTAGTGTTGTGGGTATTTCCAAACTTGCACGCGTAGTTGAGGCTTTCGCCAATCGCCTGCAAACCCAGGAAACCATGACCGCTCAAATCGCCGATGCGATTGATAAGCATCTGGACCCCAAGGGTGTCGCTGTGGTGGTGGATGCCACCCACCAGTGCATGACTTGCAGGGGCGTAAAACATGACGGTGTTTACACCATCACCCGCCAGTTCCGGGGCGTATTCAAGGAAGAGGCCCAAGAGCGCCGCTTCTGGGATTTGATCCGGGGCTAACAACCCAAACAGTACATTTATAAAGCGGTTCATTCATTGGAGTGTGCCGCTTTTTCTTTGTTAAACTCGAGTGTTGAGCGGCTAATTTTCAACCAATTTGCTCAAACAGCCATTGTCCGGCATACTGTCGCCAACTGAAAAACCGGATGTGACCACGACCAAGACATCGGCGATGGTTGCACAGGATACGACAGGAGAGACCGAAAATGACCGAGCAACCGGGCAGCAGCACCCCTATTGAACCAGCCTTTCTTCGCATTACGGGCAAAATTCCAATTTTATTGCGTGCGCCAGTAGTCGGCTTTTTAGTGATGACAGTGGGTGTATTTTCTTGGCAAATACTGACGCGGGTGAATGTCGAAACATCGCCTTCTGTGCCCTGGTCAACGCCAGCAACAGCGATCGTATTGTGGTTTTATTTTCAATATCTGAATGGCAGAGGGTGGCCGGCAATCACATCGTCTGCTCGGCGCATCAGCCTGCGGGCAAACCGCGTCGATGCCCGCGTGTTACCTAAGGTGATTGCAGCATCGCTGACCGGGCTAGCATTCACAATATCTTTGCATTTTCTTTCACTGCGCATTGTCGAGTTGCCACCCGAAGCGCTTGTCTTCACACCGCAAGGTTTGAACCTGCCATGGTGGACCCTGTGGATTAGTATTATTATGGCGTCAGTTGTAGCTGGTGTTTGTGAGGAAGCAGGCATTCGGGGGTACTTGCAAACCCCGATTGAGCATAAACACGGTGCAGTTCTTGCCGTACTTGTGTCTGCCGCAGTCTTTACCGCCATGCATTTCAACCGTGAACTAGGCATTGCGCTGGCTTTGCCGATCTTTATCTCAGCGCTATGGTATGGTGCGCTGACATCCGCGGCCAATTCGATTATTCCAATGATCTTCATCCACATTGCACTGGATATTTTTCTCATTGGGTATCACGACCTTCTAAAGGGCCCTGTCCCACTCCATGTAAGCCAAACCGGGATTGATCTGATGTTTATTGTCAATGCTGGCGGCGCAGCAATTTTAGGCATATTGTTGATTATTCTGATTAATCAGATACTGAAAGAGAACAGGAACTCATCTGCATGACCTAAATTCATTGCAATCTTCAAGGATCGAGTGTGACCAAAATTCAATTTGCTGACAGATCAGACCGCACAGCGGTTGAAACCGGGTCAGGCTTCGCGCCTAAGTTCGATGAGCGCGGCCTTATCCCGGTGTTCACCACATGCGCCAGTACTGGCAAAGCCTTGATGCAGGCTTGGATGAACGCCGAGGCGATAGAAAAAACCATTGAAACTGGTCAGGCCCACTATTTCAGCCGCTCCAGAGGCGAGCTTTGGCACAAGGGCGCAACATCGGGTGAATTTCAGATTGTCAAAGGTTTCCGCGTTGACTGCGACCAAGACAGCTTGTGGCTGATAGTTGAGCAAAAAGGCGGCAAATGCTGCCATGTAGGGCACAAAAGCTGCTTTTTCCGCGAGATCCCCACGGGGCCAGATGCTGTAAGCGGCGGACAGATTACTCTGACCGAAGCAACGTCAAATATCACATAAAAGTTACTTAATAACATTTCATCGCAGCGCCTACTCCATTCGCCGCATCAGGCTAGTGGTGCCAAGCCATCTCGCTAGGGTAAAACTTGTTACAAACACTTGTGACACGACAGCGATGAGACCCCAGCCATTAATCCGGTTGGAATTTACGATCCTCTTAATAAAGCACTTGCAGGCCACCTTGTGTGGCCTGTTTTTTTACCAAGCGCCCCGAACCACCGTGACAAACAGGGCGCGCACGCCTAACGTGACGATCAATCAACTGATAAGACGGTGAACTGGCAATGTTTCGAGCCCGACTATTACTAAGTTATTTTTTGTGTACTGGTATTCTGGCCGCTGGCTTTACCGCTGCCGCACAGGCTCAGTCCATCCGCAAAGACCTGCCGCCGGAATTGCGGCCAAAAAACAATGTAACCAGCTTCCACCGACGCGCAGTGGGAAACACCGATCACCCCTGGCAAGCCATTGGCCGGGTTAACATCGGCGGGACGGTTCACTGCAGCGGAACCCTTGTCGCCGCCAATATAGTGCTGACAGCAGCGCACTGTCTTTATTCGCGGCGAATGGAGAAAATGGTTGTTCCGTCGTCAGTGAATTTTCTGGCTGGCTACTCCAAAGGAGAATTCCGCGGCCACTCAAAAGTAAAAGCCTACATCGTGGGTACGGGTTTTGATGGCAGTAAATGGAATGCAAAATCCAACGCACTTTACGACTGGGCGTTGCTGACCCTCAACAAGCCACTTGGCGGCAACCTGGGTTTTCTTTCGCTGCCTTCAGAATGGTTTGAAAACACGACAAACTCAGTAAGGTTACCGACCCAAGGAATTGCAATCAACGAGCAAGTAACAACTGCCGGATACCCCGGCGACCGAAAACATGTTTTATCGCTTGAGGAAAACTGCAAAATTGTTACGACCGCAAATAGGGGTAGAATACTCTTTACCAGCTGCGTCGCGCTGGGAGGTGATTCTGGCGGTCCTATTTTGCAAAAGAAAAATGATGAGTGGCATATCGTTGGCATTCAGACCGCCGCGATCCGGGTCAACGACAAAGTGTCTGGTGTTGGTCTTTCTGCGATGGCGTTTCACCCATATTTGGCAAGCATGACGCCTTAGTCGCTAGCCAGCGCTGGGAAAAAATCAGTAGAACAACTGTGGGCATTATAGTGGCGCAAAACGACATCACGTTTATTTTGTCTTTCCTCAAGTCGAACCCACAAAAGGCTGACTTGCGCGCACTATTGGCGCAGTTCCATAAAGCTGAGGCTCTACTGGATGGTCCAGATGTTCAGCGCATCCCTTATTTCCGCTGGCATGACAGTATTACCAAACAACAAGCAAAACAGCTGCAATCCATGGTGCAAGGCGTATGCAATCGTGGTGATAATGCGCCAGAAACTGTCGCGGTCGCAGCTGGGCTTTTAATGCGGGTTACAACCGGCGAGCCCGCCGCCGTTCAAATACTCAAACCCTTGGTGCCACAATTGCTGGAGGACTGCAGCGACGAAACAATAGTATTTGAGCTTGGCAACCTATTCAGAGCGCTACCAAACTGGCCTTTGTTGCAACAGGTTGCTCGTGCCGCGGTCACGTTGTTCTCGGGCAAGCAATGGCAATGCAACATCGCATGTGACTGGCTCATGCTTGCCAATTACCGGCTGCTGGTAAAAAAATTCGAGGCAAACACAGTGTCGCCGTCTGACATTGAAGAGTTGGAATTTGAGATTGACCAGCTTGCCGGAACAATCGGCGAAGACACCAAAAACATTGCCTTTTATCGCAGCCTTGCCGCAACGCTGAATAATCAGATTGAAGCTGCCATTGACTGGAAGCTGAAAGCACGAACGCTGCCCGGGAAAATATTAGTTTTGTTCCGTCGATTGGAAAGCTTTGTACCCATTTCAGCATTAAAGCGGCAACCTTCAACCAGCTTCATCCAATTGGAAAATTCTGTTGTTCCCCATTTCACGCACCCGGCGCCGGAGGCTGGGGTGCTGTTGGTATCCATCGATAAGCGATACTTTGAGCTGTACGCCGAAAAATTACTGGAATCGTTCGCTTACTGGAATTCAGGCGGCGTAATCCACCTTCATTGTATCAACTTCGAGCCAGCAACCGATCAGCTGGCTGCGCTGGAACAGCACCACACTGTCAAGATAAACCATTCCGTCGATAGCCGCCCCGAACTTGAAAACGCGCCAAACTTATATGCCGGCTACTGCGCTGGTGCGCGCTATCTGTTCCTGCCGCGATATCTGGAACATTATGGCAGGGTCGCCGTGTCTGACATTGACGGTGTTATTCGCGTGCCTCTGGCCGAGCTGTGGCAGGACGGCAACTGTGCCGTTCATCTGACCAGCAAACTGGTATCGCCTGAATGGACGTCGACGCGGTTACTATGGGAAGCCATCGCCGCTGGTTCGTTTGCAATTGCCGATGCGCCGCCCAACCGGGACTTCGCCTGGATACTGGCCAACTATCTGGCAGAGCAAATCGATTTTTGCCGCGACAATGGCTTGAGGCTTTTCTACACCGACCAGATCGGTTTGTTGCTGGCCTACGCGGCGTCAAAAGATACATGTGACTTCCGACCGCTTACCGGGTTGTTTAGCCAGCAAGGGCGCTGGCAATTTTCCGGTGCCGGCGATGCCAAAACCCAGTTTCAAAGCAGTGTCAATTACAAGAAGCCACTGAAGTAAAAGCGTAAAGTTTCGATCATATTGAGACTCGCAGCACCTTGGTTTGATCGCTATAGTGTTTTCTCGGATGGGTTATTTTAGCGGTGATTGGCACAAGCATGGGCATACCAAAAATTGAAATCGCGCAAATTCCAGTATTGCAGGACAATTATCTGTATCTGGCCCATGACCCGGTGTCCGGTGAAACAGCGATCATCGACCCCGCACTGGAAGACGAAACCGTTGACGCGCTGGCCGCACGCGGCTGGAAACCCACTTATATTTTCAACACACATCATCACTGGGACCATGTGGGGGCAAACCTGGCGCTGAAAGAACGGTTTGGCCTGAAAATTATCGGCCCCGCCGCAGACAGGGACCGCATTCCCGGCATTGATATTGCGGTCGGTGAAGGCGACCAGGTTTTCCTCGGCGATGCAGCCGCAGACGTGCTGTTTGTGCCCGGCCACACCAGCGGTCACATCGCCTACCATTTTGCTGACAGCCATGCATTGCTGTGCGGCGACACCCTGTTCGCCATGGGGTGTGGCAGGCTGTTTGAGGGCACGCCGGATCAGATGTGGTCCAGCCTTTCAAAACTGATGCAGCTGCCGGACGAAACACAGGTTTACTGCGCACACGAATATACGCAGGCAAACGGCAGGTTCGCGCTTACGGTTGAGCCCGATAACATTGATCTGGTCGCCCGCATGGCAGACGTGGACGAAAAACGCCGCAGCGGCGTGCCCACAGTGCCCACATCCATTGGCCTGGAGAAAGCAACCAACCCGTTCCTGCGCCCCATGAGCGAAAACATTCAGGAAACCATCAATTTGATCGGCGCGCCGCTACCGGCTGTGTTCGCTGAAGTACGCAGACGCAAGGATAGTTTTTAGGGATAATTTTTGACGACCGACCGGCGCCGAACAACTGGCAAGGACCACGCAATGAACAAACTAACCATAGGACTGGCAAGCATAGGATTGGCAATGAGTGCAGCGATAACCGGCGCAGCGATAGCGCAGGACAACGACCCTTATATCTGGCTTGAAGATGTCGAAGGCAAACAAGCGCTAGAGTGGGTCGCGGAGCGCAACAAACATTCCCTTGGCATTCTGGAGGCTGACGAACGGTTTACCGGCCTGATGGAAGCGGCGCTGCGGGAC
>JAJFIU010000149.1 GCA_021774695.1 Alphaproteobacteria bacterium
CGTTCAATGGCTTCGCGGCAAAAACATAATAAGGCAAACAGCTCTGCCCTTTGGCCCTTTTCTATGTTTAGGAATATGGCTTTTGTGGCAATACGCTCATATCGTCACATAGAAAGTCATACTGGGTTCCATTGTAACGTAATTGGATCTTACGATCATATTATCATATTATCATATTTTAGATATGCCTTACCCCACGTCATTTAATCAGTGGGGCAACTACCGCTAATTCCATCTTTATTAAGCGACCTCAGCGTTACATAAGTGATTGCCTCGCTAGTGCTTGTTTTGATGCGGATAATCTTGGAAAACTGGCTATCCAGATCCGCAGCTACACGGGTCCGAATGGTTATTGCCTGGGACGACAAGTCCAAAGATCCAGAAGCAGATAATGTTTCCTCAATATTGGGCCAAAGCCGATCATGCCAATTGTTTTGATATGCCCACGCAAATATGTCCTTAACTTTCTCAGACGCGTAAACGAGATTAACATCTTCAATGTCCGGGCTGGAGTAAACGGTTAAAACAGGCAACAAGCACCTTACCATTGCAGGAGAGACACCCCGAACAAAAGCGAGCTCGCCGACAGTCTCAAACGGGCCGTTGCGGGGAGCATAGCTATAACCTTCGGTTTGGTATGTTGCCAATTCAGCGCCCGCGCCCGTTACAAAATCATCTTCATCTCGCCAATCGATTATCGCGTTTGCAATACTTTCCGCCAATTGAACATCATAACCGTTGGAAGCTATTGTTGCGGACAATAGGTCATAATCCGCCTTGTTTAACCCGACCTTCGAATTTTCCAACTCGACATCAACCGCTACATTCCTTCCCAATACTTCAAGGCTATTTGATAAAACATAGGAATTCGTCTCGTTAATGAGATGACGCCTCAGATAAAGAACGCTGGCCGAATCCGCCAAATATTCCGCCTGTTTCCTATCCAAAACTGACACCGGAATTTTCCGGCTGATAAGCGTTAGATCCATCACCCCAACGGCGAGTAAGCTAAGCAATAAGGCGACGCCGACTACTCCCAATAAGGCAGCGCCTCTATCCCCGACGACATTCATCTGCATTGGTCTATTTTCCGGATTTTGCTTGCAACGCAGGAGCCACTTCACCCGCAATTTGCACTGGGCCAATTAACGATCTGAATTCTCTTCTCAAATAATCCATAGCCTCGCGAGTTTCTTCTACATTTCGGATTATGCGCGGCGTCAACAAAATAACCAGCTCCGAGCGACGTTCAACGATATCAGTATTCCTGAAGGCCGCGCCCAAAAGTGGGATATCCTTCAGGAAGGGCACTCCGGATTCTGAACGGGAAATTGACTTTCTGATTAGACCTCCCAGCGCAATAGTAGAGCCGTTTTGAACCGCTACAGTGGAGGTCATTCTCCGCTGTTGGATGGTGGGAGCATCAATTCCAGAAGTCGATGTCTCAACAACTGTACTAACTTCCTGCTCAACATCCAGCATCACCAATCCGCCCTCATTAATGCGCGGCGTCACCGTTAGGATCACACCGGTATTGCGGTATTGAATCGTATTTACAATCGGTGCATTGCTGTCAACGGTGCTAACTGAAGAAGACGTCGGAACTGGCACTTCGTCGCCGATCTGCAGAGTTGCAGAGTGATTATTGAGCACCAGCAACTTAGGTGCGGAAAGCACCTGAACATCTGAAATAGCTTCAAGTGCGTTCAAAACTGCGCTTGAGCTAGAACTCACTGTATTGGTCCAAGCAAAACCAGGCAGCTCTGCTGATGGCTGGGTCGATTGGCCAAATGTTACTTGATTGCCGCCAAACTCAAAATGCCACTGCAACCCGAACCGAAGTTCGTCGGTCAAGCCAACTTCGATCAATGTAACTTCGACAAGTACCTGTCGAGGAGGAATATCAATTCTTTTTAGCGCTGTTTCAATGACGCCAAACTCGGACGGTGACGCCATGATAACGATCGAATTATTTGCTTCGCTCGGGACAATCCTGATAAAATCATCGCCAGAAGCGCCGCCTGCACCGGATCTACCTTGATTGCGCGCTGCTGAGCGGTTGCTTGAATTAGGCCGCTGAGAATTCCCTGCTTGGCGACCGCCGCCGTTAGCATTGGTGCCGCCACCAGAAAAATTCTGGTTGTATCCGGCATTGACGATCAAATTTAGAGTTGTCGCAATATCAATTGCGCGCCCATTTTTAACGTCATAGACATAAATTCGCCTTCCAGGCGCACTTTCACCAATATCCAACCGAGCAATCCAATTTTCAATTTCCAGAAGTTTATCGCGGTTAGGCGCAACCCCTATCACCCTGTTAATGCGCGGCACTGGAATTAGGTAAACGCCCGATTTACTGGAATTGTCTGGCCCCGAAAAAATTTGCTCCAGTTCAACGATCATTTGCTCTGCTTCGACGTACTTAAGCGGGAAAATAGCGAAAGACATTCCCGCCATTCTATCAACGTCAAAGGTTTCAATCGCGCGGAACATCGCGTTTAATTCTTGGGATGTCCCGGCCAGAATTAGCATGTTGCGATTGTCATCGGCACGCAGTACACCGCCCGGCACAGAGAAAGGTGTTATCAATTGCTGTATTTCCGACGGACGCGTGTGCTTAAGCGAGACCACATGAACACTGAACCCAGGCAATGAGGCGCTTGCTGGTGTCTGTATCTGAATGTCGTTAACTGAACGAATTGCTTCAGATTGAGGAAGGATTGTGTAGCCCGTGGACGTATTTACCAGCGCATACCCTTTCGTTTTCAAGAGCGTTTCAAATGATATTCTAAGCGCCTCTTTAGAAATCGCCCCGCTACTCTCAATTGTAGCCGTCCCCTGCACCCTGGGGTCAATCGCAAATGGCTCGTCGAGAGTATCTGCCAAAATTGCTTGCGCGATAAGCCTTATATCCATGTTGCGAAATGAAATTGCGACGCTTCCATCTTCGTCGGTATCTAATTTGTATGAATTAGAAGCTTTTGCTGTAAAGCGCCCAGAGCCCGAATAATACTCCGGTCGCAGTCTTCTATCGGCGGAGCTATTTCCTGATTGCAGGTCGTCCTCTTTTTCAGCTTCCACAACTTTCAACTGCGGTATTTCCGGCCATACACTTGCACCCACGCCCAATTCTGCTGATTGGTTTGCACAACCATTTAGTAAAACCGCCGCGACTAAAGCAGAAACACAATTTACTCTCTTCACAAATTTACTCACTTGATCCCCAATCAATTCAAACTCAGCGTTTTTTGTTCTAATTCTTTGTTCAATAAAATCGTGTCCAAGCTTATTTCAACGACGGACCAACCGTTCAGAATGTCACCAACTTTTGCGGAAGTTGTTTGGGTTGAATCAGTATCCAGCAAGAATGCCGTTCGGCTTTGAGCAGTGGCACCCATTATGCCAACCAGTTCCAAAGTGAACTTCTCAACCAGCACCTCAGGTTTTGCAGCAATCTGAGGCTTAGCCGCCGCAACAGCTGGGCGGCGATTGGAATGGAACAGCGGACGCTTTACTGCCTCTGAAATTTGAAAATTACCGTCACCAAGATAATCAGCGATATCCTCAGCGCCAATCTCTGGGCCTTTTATCAATTCGATTGCAGGAAGTGGCCACAATGCTGGCAAGAATAGAACGGCCAAAACTAATGCGTTAAATCCGAGCATTGTTTTCACAATTGGACTATCCAGAATATACTGCATTATCGTACGCCTCCAACTATCGAGTAGCCGGCCACTTCCATGCTGATAGAAAGCCGCGCTGGACGGTTGGGGTTTGACGCAGACTGAATTGCAATCGAAAGTCGTTGAACCCGGAGCGTCGGCTCTGCTTCCTCAATTTTTTGAAGGAACCGTAAACTCTCTTCATTCGTTGCAAGATAGCTTAGCTGGATCGACGACACGGCTATGTTAGTATCTGCGAGGCGTCGGTCAGATAAGGGGCGCATGGATTCGATTTGCAGTCCCGCGTTTGATGCGACGTTTCTGATATCCCGTTGCACTTCTCTTCGAATCGAGGCTGGTTCCCCCTGGTACAAACGCCGCTGGGCAACGCCGTTTTCAAGTTCGCCGAGCGCTCTTCGAATGCTATCTTCGCGTTCTGGAAGGCTCTCTAATCTCGCGAGTAGCATTTGCTTCTGCCCGAGGTTTTCAGCGCCCTCGGCTATAGCGTCCATGTCTTGGTTAACCATTAGCCAGAGAACAAGAAAAGACAATGCAGCGGTTGCGCCCCAGGAAAGTGCCCCTTTGATCATGTTCCCAACTCCCAAAGGCTTTCCCACACCACATCCAGTCTGAGCTCAAATCTCTGGCTGTCACTAGCGTCAATATTCCTAACGGACATCAGGCCAATCTCTTCAAACGCAGGAACATTATTGATTTGTATTGCCCAGTCTTCAGGGTCTACTGCCGTACCGGAAATGTGCAATCGATTGCCTTCAACTCGCAAACTTTCCAGCACTACATCATCAGGGCTCACCGCTGCCAACTTTTCCAACAGATGTGTCAGTCGGTTATTACGGGTCACGTCGGCTATCGCTTCCGACAAGCCGCGCTTTTCTCTCATTTGAGATTGCAGGACCGCCACTTGACGGGTTGCAGTCCGGGTTTCAAGTATTTTTTGATCTATCGCCGCCACTTCCTCTTCAATGCGGCTGGCATATAGGGCCGGAATTTGCGCAGCAAGAATGAACATCGAGCATACAAGAGCAATTGTAACCGCATACGAAGAGTAGTGGCCAATTTTGACACTTCTTAAAGAAAACTCGATAAGATGATCCGGGTCGTCCGCGACCACACTGATTGATTTAATCAAGCTGTTATTGGATTTCGCTTTTTTGAAAATATCCGCAATTAGCCGTTTTTTGACAGCCACAATGTCAACCTGCAGATAATCAGAAGATGCATCTTGAGGTGATGCTTGGAATGCACAAGTTAATTTACCAGACTGCAAAGGTAAAACACGCTCGGCCTCCAAAGCCACCGCACGCGACAGCTCTGCACCAGCACATTTTGGTATATTGAACCTATAATGCAGCCGGGACGGCCGATCGATAACCACTGCGATGCTGTTTCCCAGCAACAACTTTCCTTGGGAGTCTAATTCCAAGTCGCTGGCCAATATGTCAATCGGTGACTTGGTCAAAAGAACGTAGTTTCTCAACCGTTCTGGGACCGACATCACAAGCGCATGGGTCCATGCCTTAAAGAAGCGGCGGACCATAGCAACAAAAGGCATCCAGAACCCATTCATCCGACGAACGCTCCTGCAAGGCAGGTTCTATCAGACAGTAAGCGACAAAATGCCTGCTCCTGAACCACCAACGGTATAATCAGTTCGGGCCAGGCCTTAGTCGTGTCGACAAATTGTAAATTTAATTTAACAGCCTGTGGAAGACTATTGGTCTCAATTGTATTACCCCATTCAGAAAGCCAAACGATATTGTTCGCAGCGTCAATACCAAGTGCATAGTTGACTTGAAAACTCTCGACACCCTCCAGCATTGTTGACCAAGACCACTCCGTGCCATCTGCTCGGTACGAAAAGTCGGGCAAAAAGGCCAGTTGCAGAGTGTTGTCAGCTAATCGAAACTTAGTCCTATAAAGATTTCCAAGCACGGGGTCCGGATGGATTGCGGTTGAGAACTCAATACTGTCACTGTTTCCCACCAGCATTTTTTCACTTTGCAGCCCATTACGACTCACATCTAAATAATAAGCATTCGATATCCAGCTACTCAGTCTTTCCTGGGTCAAAAACATTTTTTCCTGGGCTTCGGCGTCCTCATGCACATCAATCCAGGTTTTTAAGCCCAAGTTTATACCGCCTGCTATGGGAACAGCCAGCAAAGACAATATCGCCACCGATACCAACAGCTCAAAAAGCGTAAAGCCCTGCTCGCTGGAAAAATTTATGTGTGAATTCTCTGCAGTCATTCGGTCACCCAAACGATGCGCTGTAAACTCGCCAGTACCCGATCAGGGTCATCTGATTTCCAAGCGTTGGCAGTAAGTATTAAGGGGTAGCCAGCACCGTCAAGCGCCGGTTCTCCGTCGAAGGGTTGTCCGCTGATCTCCCAGGCCCAGCCGTCTTGCCCGCCTTGAATCGGCATCTGATCCCACGCCGTTCTCAGAACTTCCTGCTCCAGTTGAGTTGCAGCGAGGCGCGCCGCGAATGCGAGCGCTTTCGTATCAGCAATTCGCTGGGGAGCACTGCCGAATATTGGAAAGATGGCCGAAAAAGTAAGAGCGAGTATTAGTGTTGCCACTAATACCTCAAGCAGAGAGAAGCCGCCGTCGGCTGCAAGCCTATTCATTGCACCACCTCAATAGCACCCGAAATCCAATCAAATTTAACTGACACTGACAAACTCTCATTAGACAAAATAAGCACGCCTCCCGAAGACGCTCCGGTTGAAAAAAAACTAACCTGTTGCTCTGACAAACTGCCAAACGCCGCAGCCGCAACGAGCTCAACTAAAACGCCGTCCGGAATCTGTAGTTTATGGTTCGCAACACTCAACTCGCGTTGGTCCGCGCCAACAATAAGTTGGCTGACTACCCCGGTTTTTCTGGCGTCCTGCAATGCGCGGCGGCTCTCGTTTGCAACATCGTTCGCGAATTGTCGCAGTGCATAATTGGGTAACAACCGCACATAAAAAGCAGGAACCGCCGACAGAACCAAAGATAAGATAGCTAACGAAACCATCATCTCAAGTAGAGTAAATCCCGCGTCCGTCCGACTAGTCGAGGCTCGATACATCCGCGTTTTCCCCGATGCCAGCTTCCGCGCCGTCTGCACCCAGCGACCTTACTTCAACGGTTTCGCCGTCGGCGTTAATCACATAAATATAAGGATTGCCCCAAGGGTCCAAAATCTGGGACGCTTTTGGAACGTAGGGCCCGCCCCAATTTGGTGTACTGTCCGGGGCAGTCAACAACGCAGCCAGGCCCTCTTGTTCGGTTGGAAAACGCCCAATATCAACACGAAAGAATTCGAGGTTCGTTACCAAACGATTGACCTCTATCCCGGCAGTTCTCGTTTTGGCGGTGCCAAATTGCCGCAATATCGCCGGACCAGCCAGGCCAATAATTAATGACAAAATTACAAGGACAACCAAAAGTTCCAGGAGAGTAAATCCCCTATCATCATTCAGTTGGGCTTTAGTTTTCATTTTAAAGTGCAACATCATTCACGCTCATTATTCCCAATAATACTGCCCCAATTAAAAGGGCCACCATTGCACCCATGAGAAGCGTAATTGCCGGGGATAAAACCCCCAGAGCCCTCTCAAGGCGCGTTTCAAAGTCTTGAGCCATAATGCCGGCGGCTTCGCCGAGCATGACACCCAATCGACCAGATTGTTCGCCGACCAATGTAAATTGCACTGCAACAGCCGGAAACCAATCCAGTTTGCCAAACGCGTTCGACAGCAAATCGCCTCGCCTAATCTGCGTACGAACGCCGGTTAATTCTTCAGCGACGTGCGGAAGTTTGATCGCTTCAATTGCCATGGCAATCGACTTGTCCAACGCTAAACCGCTGGCACTGCATACGCCCAGCGTGCGGAGAAAACGAATAATGTCAGGTTCCAACAACCAGCGACGCAGCCAAGCCAACTGACAAAGGCTTTTGAACACTTTTGATCTAAGGCGTACATCTTTTCTGACCGCAAGAATCCAAAACACAAATGCTACAAACGCTACAACTAGGAAGCCCCAATAGTTGGAGAAAAACTCGCCAATGGCCATCACCAAGCGTGTTGCGCCTGGCAATTTGTCTTCATTACCGACAAACATCGGCGCGAACTGCGGTAACACAAACGTAAACACTAGAAAAAACGTGGCGACGACCATCACCATCAAAATAGCGGGATATATCAGAGCACTCTGCAGGCGCTCCTGAAATGACAGAGATTTATCCATCGATGCCGCAAGAGTTTCTAAAGAATCGCCAAGTGTGCCGCTGTTTTCACCAGCCTGAATGGCAGCTGTAATTTGAACGGGAAAAACATCTTTATAACCTGTCATCGATGCCGCGAGGCTTTCACCGCGCCGCAATTTCTCTCGAATTTCCTCCAAAGTGCGGCTGAAGCCCTCTTTCTTTTGCATTCCAATAAGCAATTTTAAGGATGCATCAATCGACAATCCAGCTTTCATCAGGCGGGATAAGTCCCTCAAATAGGCGAATATATCGCGGCCATTTGGCCTCGAGAGAAAGTCGATAGGTTCATTCAGACGCATCGCAAGCGTGGGGCCCGCCGATGATAAATCAAGTGGAATCAGACCCCGTTTGTTCAGCTCTTCTACAGCAGCGGGTCTATCAAGCGCCTCTAGGTTGCCCACCAGCGTTTCGCCTTCATGGTTCATGCAACGATAAGAATAGCTGGTCATCATCCGCGCTCCCGGGTAACGCGTACAACTTCAGCCAGCGAGGTGATACCCTCCAAAACGCTTTCAATGCCGTGGTTGAAAAGGCTGCGCATTCCGCCAGCCTTCGCTATCAACTCCAGTTCAGTGCCGCTTTTATGTTCAAGGATAGCCTTCTCAATCGCCGGCGATACCTCCAACACTTCAGCAATCATCTTGCGGTCTCGATATCCGGAGTTGTGGCAGTGATTGCAGCCTGCACCTTTATAGAATGGGCCGTCGGATGAACTTAACCCAAGTTCGTTCAACCACTTTTCAGGAGGGTTTTCCTCTTGCCGGCATTCGGTACAGATTTTCCTAACCAATCGCTGCGCAATAACCAACTTGAGAGTTGATGCAATCAAGTAATCCTGCACGCCCATATCCAAGAGTCTCGAAATGGCAGCCGCCGCGCTGTTGGTATGCAATGTGGAAAGCACTAGGTGCCCGGTAAGTGATGCCTGAACCGCGATCCCGGCTGTCTCCTCGTCTCGTATTTCACCAACCATGATAACGTCTGGATCTTGGCGCAAAAAAGATCTCAATGTGTGGGCGAAGGTACGACCAATTCGACTATCCACCTGAACTTGCCCAAGGCCATCAAGTGAATATTCTACAGGGTCCTCCACCGTTAAAATCTTGCGGTCACTGGTGTTAAGCTCGGAAATTCCGGTATAAAGCGTCGTCGTTTTTCCCGAGCCCGTCGGTCCGGTCACAAGTACAATGCCGTCCGGTTGCCGCAGTGCATCTTGAAACGGCACACGGACAGTCTCATCAAAACCGAGCGAGTTAAAATCGAGCGCTACAGCCTTTTTATCCAGCAGCCGCAAAACCACTGCTTCACCCTGGCTAGTGGGCGACGTGGATACCCGAAAGTCAATTTCCTTACCGTGGGCGCGAACCCGCATGCGGCCGTCTTGCGGTAAGCGCCGCTCAGCAATGTCCAATCCGCTCATAATTTTAAGGCGAGACACAACAGCCGCAGCAATATCCCGGCTTGGGCCAGGCACTTGAAGTAGCATGCCGTCTACCCGAAACCGTATGGCGATCATGTTGTTTTTAGGTTCTACATGAATGTCCGATGCCCGGCGCGACAAGGCATCATCAATCATTCGGTCAACAAACCGGATAACAGGTGCGTCTGTGGCAAGCTCTTTCAAGCGGTCCACATCGTCTGCCAGGCCCTCCAGGTCATCTTCTTCAGCCAACTCACCGCCAAAATAAAGCTTGGTTATAGCAACCTCAACCCGACGCAGCGTTGATACTTTCAGCGAAACAGGTTTCCCAACCACAAACTCCAACGCCGAAATCGCATATTTGTCGGACGGGTCCGCCACGATGGCCTCAACCGTTGCCCCGCAATCGCGAACCGGCAAAATATGGAAGCTACGCAGAAAAGTGGGGTTCAGGTCGGCAATCGGCAAGGTATCAAGCGGCCAGTCACTCTCTTCAGCAAGAGGAAGGGCATAAAAATCTTTCAGCGCCAGCGATAGGTCGTTTTCGGACAAAAGCCCCAGGCCAGTAACTGTTCCAGCAAGGCCCTGACGCGCTTCATTCAGAACATCTTTTGCCCGAGACCAAGCCGCTTCTGAAAGCAGCCCTCGCTCCACCAAAAAAGATCCGAAATCACCTTTAACCCCCAAGTTACGTCCCCAAAATGATCATTCACACGGGTTCAGCCAGCCTTTAAGGGCTAACGGCTTGCACGGCGTGCGGTTTCAACCAGTTCCTTCAGTCGCTCGTAAGCGTCTGATCCAGCGCCGATCATAACCTTGCCCCCGATGATATATCCGGGTGTGCCAGCTTGCATGATGCCTATGTCTTTAGCGATTGCTCGCGACTCCTCTACCGCAGCTGCCACTGCATCACTGGCGACGGCCTGATTAAACAGCTTCATATCAAGCCCAATTGCCTCGGCAACAGCCAAAACAACCGCCCGCGTCAGCGGCGCTTCCCGCGCCATTAATCCCTCATGAAATGCCGCAAACTTTCCTTGAAGCCGCGCCGCCTCGGCCGCACGAGCGCCGAGGAGCGACATATCACTTGCGCTACCGTCACCGAGAATTGGCAAGTGCTTGGGCATCAAGGCAAGCGTCGGGTCTTCATCCAGCAACCGGCGCAACACCGTATAGTTGGCCTTGCAGTGCGGGCACTGATAATCAAAAAACTCGATGATTTTCACTTCAGGGTTTGACGGGCCAACAATAGACGCTCCGTCAAGCTTTTCCAGATGCGCCACAAACGGCTGGGCACGGGTTTCCATATCACCCAAAAACCCGTTGCGTTGATAGTCGTCAAGCGACTGCAGGATGACCGTTGGGTTTTCAACTATATAGGCTTCTACGATCTGGCGCACCGCCGCCTCGTTCATACCAGTTTCTAGCGCCAAGGTTGTAGAACGGTTTTCGGCAATTGCGCCAGGTTCACCCGCGCCGTCCGCGTTCGAAAAGATGAAATAACCGACACCAAGACCAGTGACAAAAACTACAATAACCGCTAAAAAACTCTTAACTGACACACCCGACCCCCAGAATCGAAATACACATTAACTCATAAATACACTTACCAGATTTCAAATCAACTAGTGGTTATATTATATGAGAATTTAACTGATAGAATATATACTACTGCAGTTGAAAAAAGACAATGCATAGATGAGGAAAACATTTAGCGCGCTGAGCAAAGGCTCACAGTATGTTTCAGAGACACTTAATTAGCATTTAAGTCGCAAGTACACCAGAAAAAATTGCCTGAATTTATCGGGCCAAAACACACAACCATAAGACCTTGTTCTATTGAACTAAATTAACGTGAAAATGCAGGGCTTGCTTAGGGGCTCTGGTCATACTGCCAGTGTACAAGCCGCTCATCAACGGATGCGCCGTGCAAGTAGCGGTGGGTGATCACATAGCTGCCACCCAGCGCATCATCAACCAATTTGGCGATGCGCCGGCCCTTGCCGTCATACTGGAAGCGAACCGCACTGCCCGCAATCGTGTCATGTGCTTCCATGAAGCCGGTTTTCAGCATCATAGGTGAAGGCAATGGTTTTGGTAGTTGAACCAGCGCCGTCAGGAGGATCAATTGATCTCTACCGAGCAGGTCAATTAATTATACACTGTCCCCGGATACCGATACGGCGGCCCTTGTCGTCATACTCAAAGTATGGCTTAGAGCATCAATTTTTTAAGCTCTGTCTTGTCTAAATTTAGTATGCGCTCAACTGGTGCGTTGTTCCTGTGGCACCACCTCAAAATCAAAAATAATCTCAAGATTGAATTCATAACCAGAATAATAAGCCAAGCTACAGCTGTTCCGAATACAATTTTTCGAAATAAGTTCGTCTCGCTAATCACATAAGAAATCGCCTGATACATACTCAACGTATCACTTGTACGTGTGATAGAGAAAACTAAAATTCCCAATATTCCCAATATTCCCGCGAGAACCGCAAAAACAACCATACCTCGGACTGTTCCACGGAAAACGAGCTCAAACAATCGCATTTCTAATCTCCAATTATGCAAGCTAGCGTTAATTAGTTTCCACCTTCTTCCACATCTACAATAGGTGCCGCAGCTTCAGCCACGGTGTCAATGAGCGTCTCAACAACAATTTTACCAGCTGCTGTTGTAGCCCCTGGGTTTCCAAACAGAGAACTTGCTTGTGTAAGACCCCCTGCCACTATGCCCGCGGGTCCCGTAACACCATTAATTAATCCCCCTTCAATTGCTGCACCTTCGACGCCCTGACCAAGCGGTTCGCCATCAAGAGCATTGAAAGCTGCTTGTTTTCCTGCCGATACACCTGCGCCAACAATTGCGTTGGGTACAACTGCTAAAGTAGCTTTCGCTGCTAGTCCCGTGCCTAGAACTGTCCCGGCATCGATGGCGCCAGCTATTAACCCAGCTCCGGATCCGATTAACGCTCCCGCTGCACCGCTTACTAAAACCTTTCCAAGTTGAAAATCTTCTCCATTGACATACTGTCTGCCAGCTTCAAACAAAGCTCCTACTGCAAAACCAACGCCCGCACCGACAAGAGCGACTTTCCCGCTTGGATCCGTGGCATTCACCGGATCATTACCCACATAGCCGTACATATTCATATTGTCTTCGTAGCCGATGGGGTCTGTCTGCAGGAACCTGCCCAGCTCAGCACTGTAATAGCGGGCGCGGTAATAATAGAGACCGGTCTCGTCGTCCCAGCGGCGGCCAGTGTAGCGGAACGGCTGGCCACTGGTGGTGCCTGTCACCATGTTGCCGTAAGCATCATAGGTGTATAGCTCGCCCGCAGGGCGGGCACCGCCCGCATCCGACATGGCAATAATG
>JAJFIU010000150.1 GCA_021774695.1 Alphaproteobacteria bacterium
TTTGGTGGTGCGCTGGGTGTTGGTATCGGTTTTGGCCTGCAGAAGGTGGTTGGTAATTTTATCTCGGGCATTATCTTGTTGGTGGACCGCTCTATCAAACCAGGTGATGTTATCGAAACCGGCGGCACCTACGGCACTATTAACCGGTTGGCAGCGCGCTATACATCGGTGATTACGCGTGACGGCACCGAATTTTTGATCCCGAACGAAGATATGATCACCCAGCCGGTGACAAACTGGTCGCATACGCACAGGCTGGTGCGGCGGAGGATTCCGGTTCAGGTTTCTTACCAAAGCGACATAAAACGCGCGATGGATATTATGGTTGAGGCGGCATTGGACCAAGCTCGCGTGCTGAAAGTGCCAGAGCCCAGAACCCTGATGAAAGGCTTCGGTGAAAGCGGCGTTGATTTGGAACTGCGCATGTGGATTGAAGACCCACAGCACGGCGTTTCCAACATCGCCAGTGATGTGATGATCAGTATTTGGGACAAATTTCACGAGGAGGATATTGAGTTTCCCTATCCGACCCGAGTTGTCCATGTCAAAAACGGTGACCTTAAACCGACAAAGAATGAGTAAGGAGTATCCAATCTAGACTTTTAGGGGAGAAGAGAATGTCTATTGGAAAATTTGTTCTTAATGTTGTTGTAGCGTTTGTAGCGTACGGAGTTTTATACACACTGGGAACAATGGCTTTTGCCGCCCAGTTCAGTGCCATGACAGCCGTCACAAACCCGGAAGGTATGGGAATACTGACTTACCATTTGGTGCAAACGGTCGTAGTGGTGTGGTTGTTTAATAAGGCAGTTGGGTCTGGTGATTTGAAAGCTGGTGTTATGTTCGGTGGCATGATTGGCCTTTACCTGCTGGCCTCCGATTCTATTTGGTTTGAATCGCTGAAAGACTTTCCCGGCGACGCCCGGATGGCTCTTGGTATTATGCATTTGGTGATCGGCGCGATTGTTGGTGCATTGCTTGCCTTTATGCAAGGCAAAGGCTGGGGTTCTGCCGCTGAAGCCTAATCAGGCAGTTTAGGCATCGGTAAACTGGAAATAAGCGTCGATTAGGCGCTTGGCGACGGGCCCCACGGTGCCGTCGCCTATTTTTTGACCGTCCAATACAATGATAGGTGTTGCGCAGCTGGTTGCACTGGTAAGGAAGATTTCCTGTGCTTTTTTGGCGTCTTCGATACTGATTTTCGCCTCTTTAACGCTAATTTTCAGCTTTTCAGTGATGGTTTTTACTCGTGCGCGGGTGATTCCAGCCAGAATATTGTCCGTTGTGGGCCGAGTTATGAGGTCGCCGCCTTCGGTCACCACCCACACATTGGTGCTGCTGCCTTCGGTGATGTAACCGTCGCTGTCGAACAAAATGGCTTCAAATGCACCTGTTTTGCGCGCAGCTTGCTTGGCTAAAATGTTTGGTAGCAAGCCAGTGCTTTTCACATCGCAGCGACCCCAGCGAATGTCCGGCTGGGTTGAGCCCGTCACACCAGCGAGTGCCCGGTTTTTAACGCCATCGAAATTCAGCCGCTTACAGGTAACAATCAACGATGCCGGTATATCAACGGTTGGGATCGCATGGTCCCGGGACGCAACCCCGCGGGTTATCTGGATATATAGGAACGCATCGGAAAACAGGTTCCTGCGAATAACTTCGCTGAGCACAACGCGCAAAGGTCCGCGGTCCATGGGTGCTGTAATCGATAACTCACCCAGAGAGCGCCACAATCGGTCCAGATGAGCTTCAAGGTCAACCATGTTGCCGCGGCGTACCCCAATGCCTTCATACACGCCGTCTGCAAATTGGAACCCGCGGTCATTGATGTGAACCAGTGCGTCTCGGGTGGGGACATAGGCCCCGTTTACATAAGCGGTTCGTGACATCGGCGGTGGTCCTTATGGCTGCGGTGTTGGTGCTTGCAGGGGTTTGATGACCATCATCAACAGCAAAGATGGCAAAATAATAGCGAAAACCGCCGCAGTTAAGGCAACCAGCCCGACCGTAATGAAAGGCGCTACCAGCGCAGTGCCGCCTGCAGCAACAGTGGTGATGAAAAAGATCAACAAGGCTGAGGCGCGGTCATCGTCGCCGTCGGCAGCAGACAGGGCGCGCACAAAACCTGGGCCGCCGCGCACGCCGAGCCCCACATTCAAAATCCAGAATAGTCCCTTCAAATGGGCGGGATTGTTGATGCCAGACAGCGCATAACCAAGCAGCACAGTTGCGCCCAATAGTGCGAGAATGGTGCCTGCCCAAATCACGCGCTCAACGCCGAACCACTTGACCAGATGACCAGATAGGTTCGCCGCAATGATGAAGATGGAAACACCGACGATCTGCATGATGATAAAGTCGTCGATGGTGCCGCCCATGGTTTCAATTATTACTGCCGGGCCTGAGAAAACGAACGTAAGCAGCCCGCCCAAGACAAGCGCATGCCCCACCGCATAACGGAGGTATGTGTTGTTTTTCAGCAGCTTGCGGTAGCTACCCGGCCCGCTGTTTTCCTTGGTGCCGATGCTGGGTAACAGCTTGGGCTTTGCCAGCATCACGCCGCACAGGCCGGCCACTAACAAAGCGGTCAGGGTGAAGGATGCCTCCCAGCCATAACTGCTGAAAAGCCATGCACCCAAAATCGGCGCTAGCCCCGGCGTGAGCGCTTCGATGCTTCCCATGGCTCCGATGGCCCTGATGCTACCGAGTTCAGAAAACAAACTGCGTATCAATCCGGGAGCAAGAACCGCTGGGCCGCTTGCGGCAGCCCCTTGTAGAAACCGAATGATATTCAAGACCTCAATAGACGGCGAAAATGCAGCCGCGCCGGATGTTATTGCAAAAAGCACTAACGACCCGATAAACAAACGCCGTCGGCCAATGTAGCTGGCAAGGCTGCCAAAAACCAACAAACCGATCGATGTGCCCGCCACATAAAGCGCCATTACCAACTGCGACACGGCAATGGTCGTATCAAAAATTTCAGGTAGGGCAGGAACAGCAGGCAACACAAGGTCGGTGCCAGCTAAGCCAAGCACCGTGCCACTTATGATGGCAGCGCAAGCCAGAAGAGCCTGGGGCCGGGTTGGCTTTGTGGGTGGTTCAATTGTTTGTAGGCTATCCATCGGAATTATATAATCACTTTGCCGTTTTCTATGGCCCAGCCATATCTCAAACAGCCGAACAGGGAAAGTGATGTGTTGGGTTAACCCGTAAATTCTTCGGCGTTGCCCGCAGATTGTTTTTCGACAATGCAATCATGAAACTTGTGTATCAGTTCGGATACCGCTTCCGGGGCTTCAATTTGCGGAAAATGACCAATTTCCGGTAGCCGGGCAAGTTTGGCCTTGGGTGCAAGTTTGGCAAACCCATCAGCTGCGTGGGCGCCGGATACGGGGTCAGCAAGCCCGTTAATCATCATCATAGGCAACTTGGCATCGGCAATTGCATTAACCCAGCGCTGGGCATGTTCGCGGCGTTCGGCCATATAGCGAATGCGCCGGGGCATGGAGCTGCGGCCGTTCACACCCATTATTACGGGCCAAAATTCGTCCAGTTGCGCGCCCTCAGGCTTGGTGCTTGTGCCGAAAACCTCAGCCAACCCACTGAGCATCTTTTTTCTGGGGACAAATTGGGCGAACAACGGCCCAAAAGGTCCGGCCAGTAATTTCTGCGCGGGGCGCGGCCGGTGCAAGTCAGGGATGATGCCACCGTTAAGAAAGATAATGCTTTTGATTTTAAAAGACAGCTTGCTTTCATTGTGCCGCGCCAATAGTTCCTGTGCAACCGTATCACCCAAGTCATGCGCTAAAATATGCGCGTCAGGCATATTGCGGTGCTTCATCAGCGCTTCGATCATATCGGCTTGCTCAATCACAGAGCAGGGCTTCTTGCTTGCATTGAGCGACAGGCCGTAATCCAGCAGATCAGGTAAAATCATGTGAAAGCGATTAACGAAGTTGCGGGAGATCCAACACCAGTCCCACGACGATGTGGGGAAACCATGTATCATCAATAACGGCTCGCCTTCACCGCCGCGCTGATAGTGCACATGGTGATCACGCCATTCGAAATACTTGCCGCAATGGCACCATTTCTCGTAGGAAATGGGCGCTGGTTCTATCATCGTTTTATCCACTCAAACTTCTATGGCCAGCACTGCCTTCCGGGGCGTAACGCAAACTGCTGCGACTGAAAATCGGAGGTTGCCTGCCGATAATGTTGACAAATGTTTTTATGGTTTCATTCGCCGTCACCGCGCCCGGAAAAATTTGCGTGCGGTTTCTATCCTGTTATCTAGGGCGTGACCCTTGTGAGGGCAAACCCGCTACTGAATAATTGTTACAGCTTAGTTGGCGCCACGCTCGTAAGATGTTGTATCTTATAAAATTTTACAAATGGTTACTCACAGGAAAGGTAGACAGTTTCTTGCGTAAAGCTAATCTGTGGGGCGACAATGGCGGGAATATCAGTTACCCTCTTTATTGTGACTTGCAGCATCTGCGATTGTCTAATATCCAATCTTTTACTGGGTCAATTGTTGGCCAAAAAATTCGAAAAGAAATTGTCGTGACAAAATCATATATCACTCATCTTGAATGCAGCATTACCGGCAGCACCGCCTACGCAGCTGGTGCAGTGCACGGGCTTTCGGGTGCAGGGCGCCCCTTGATGGCGCGCTATGATTTGGACGCGCTAAAAAAAGTGGCTGACCGCGACGAAGTTTGGGAACGCCCTGGCGGATTCTGGAAGTGGCGCGAGTTATTGCCGGTGCAAAATTCTGAAAATGTTATTCAATTGGGTGAGCAATCAACGCCGATGATGTCGTGTCAAAAAACCGCGGCATATTTGGGCCATGAGGGCGAACTTGTGGTGAAGGACGAAGGCCGTTTGCCAACCGCCAGCTTTAAGGCGCGTGGTTTGGGTGTTGCTGTTTCCATGGCAAAGGAACTCGGCCTTAACAGGCTTGCCATGCCGACCAACGGCAACGCGGGGTCTGCGCTAGCTGCCTACGCCAGTAAGGCTGATATGGAAACTTTCATTTTTTGCCCGGACGAAACACCCTTGATCAACGTGACCGAGACCACCCTGCAGGGCGGCAAGATATGGCGTGTAAACGGTATGATCGATGACTGCGGCAAGATCGTCGCTGCGGGCAAGGAAACAATGGGTTGGTTTGACCTGTCAACGTTGAAGGAACCTTACCGGCTGGAAGGCAAGAAAACGCTGGGGCTTGAACTTGCCGCGCAGTATGGCTGGCAATTGCCCGATGTTATTTTCTTTCCAACCGGGGGCGGCACCGCGGTTGTGGGCATGTGGAAAGCCTTCGACGAATTGGAAGCGCTGGGCTGGATTGGACCAAAACGCCCCAAAATGATCGTTGTTCAATCTTCGGGGTGCGCACCACTGGCGCGTGCGTACGATGCCGGCGAAAAACACGCGACGCGCTGGGAAAACGCATCAACGTTGGCATCCGGCATTCGGGTACCGCAAGCAGTTGGTGATTTTCTGGTGCTGGATATCGCGCGCCAATCAGGTGGCAGAGTTGTCGCGGTTGACGACAATGAATTGATGGAGTTGTGGAGTGACGCCTGCCGACTGGAAGGTATGCTTTTGTGTCCGGAAGGCGCTGCAGCTTTATTGGCGCTGAAAAACGGCGTTAGCGAAGGTTGGATCACTGCTGACGAGCGTGTTTTGGTGGTCAACAGCGGCAACGGCCTCAAATATGATATGCCTGACACAGCTGGTGCAATTGACCTCTCGAAGCCGCTGGATTTTGCCTCGTTTGTATAAAACGCTCCGCGCTTCCAAAAGCCATTAGAGCGCGCATCAATAACCGATTGCTAAGCGCGCTTGTCTGCGCTCAATAGACCGGTTAGTCTCACCGCAAATATTGGCTGTTGGCTTTAAACGCCGACGGAAATGGGGAAGGTGAGTTTCAGGTATGCGTAATCAGAAAAATTTTAAACTGTTGCCCGGTGGTGTCCAGATCGTTGGCTTGATCGTTGGTTTTGCTCTCGCTGCTGTAAGCGGCTCCTTTATGGCGGTGGCCGAACCATTAGAGTATTTTCTGGTCGACGGGGTTTCTTACGACCAGACAGTTTTAAAGCCAGCAGAGGTTTTGGGCCATGATATTGGTGACCAACCGGCCCGCCATGATTTGATGGTGAGCTATATCCGCGCGCTTGCCGACAACAACCCGCGTATGAATGTTGAAACAATTGGCTATAGCCACGAGAACCGCCCCATAGTGTTTGTAACGGTTAGTTCGCCGGAAAACCTAGCCCGCCTGGACACCATAAAAGCAAACCATTTGCTGCGAAGTGACCCTGAGCGCACGGATGAAGCTTCTGATGACTTGCCGGTGATAACCTGGGTGAATTACGGTGTTCACGGCGCCGAATCCAGCGGCATGGATTCGGCATTGCCGACCCTTTATCATCTGGCTGCAGCGCAGGACGCAGCGACAGTTTCGCAGCTGGAAAATAGCGTCATTTTGATAACAGCTGTGTTTAACCCGGACGGCCATTCGCGGCGTATCAGTTGGGTTAGCCAGTATGGCTCTGATGTACGCGCGACCGACCCCAATCATGAAATTCACAACCAATATTGGCCCGGTGGCCGCACCAACCACTACTGGTTTGATTTGAACAGGCAGTGGCTTTTGCAGACCCAGCCCGAAAGTCGGGCATGGTTAGCCAAATGGCATGAATGGCGCCCTGAGGTGTCGGCAGACATGCATGAAATGGGGGGGGACAGCACCTACTATTTCCACCCCGGTGTACCAACCCGTAAATATCCTTTAGTGCCGTCGAAAGCCCGCGAGTTACTGGTGGAAATTGCCGGTTACCACCAAGCCTATATGGACGATGCGGGTAAACTATATTTCTCGGAAGAGGGATTTGACAATTATTATGTGGGCAAAGGCTCCACATATCCGCAGATCAACGGTTCTTTGGGTATTTTGTTTGAAGCAGGGGCCCAAATGGGCATCGCGCGCGAAAGCGCACAGGGTATCAAGACATTTGCCAACAACATCCAAACACACTTTCGTACCAGCCTGACCACGATCCAGGGTGCTGCGTCTATGCGGTTAAAGCTGCATGCCTTTCAGAGAGAATTTTACCGTGAAGCTGCGGGCCTGGCGCGCGCAGACAAGGTTAAAGCCTATGTGTTCCGCGCGCCGGAAGACGCCACACGGGTTAATATGTTTTTGGACCTGCTCGCCAGACACCGTGTTGAGGCTCACTCAGTGGTCGGCGAGATTAGGGCAGGCGACAAGTCTTACGGCGAGGAAAGTTACATTGTTAACTTAAACCAGACGCAGTACCGCATGGCCAAAGCGCTGTTTAACCGGATAACAGAATTTCCTGACAAAGTATTTTACGATGTGTCTGGTTGGACGCTGCCGCTGGCCTACGGCCTTGAATACGACGAAGTGACATCCAATCCGCGCAGCAAAATGGGCGCCCCGGCTGTAGCCAGTTTTGCTGCGGCCAGGGTTCCGGACAAAGCGCCCTACGCCTATGTGTTTAGCTGGTCAAATTATTACGCACCGCGTGCGGTGAACCGGCTGTTGGAAGCGGGTGTGATGGCGCGGGTTTCAAAACGTCCGATTAGCGTGCAAACAACGCGGGGTCCTGTGGCGTTTGAACGCGGCACTATTATTGTGCCACGCGACCTGCAGACCGTGTCGATAGCAACTATTCACAGTTTGATGGAGCAGGCTGCGGCAGAGGACGGTATTACCGTTCATGCCGCCACGTCTGGCCATACGCTGCAGGCGGGCGCTGACCTGGGCGGCCGCGATTCTGTGTCGGATCTGAAAGCCCCCAAAATACTGCTGATCACCGGACCAGGACTGACGTCTTACGATGCCGGAGAAGTATGGCATTTGCTTGATCACCGGATGAAGATACCAGTGACGCTGGTACGCAAGGAGCGGCTAAAGCGAGCTGATTTAGGGCGCTATACTCATATTGTATTAGTGGGTGGAAGCGGGTCAAAATTGCCCTCTACTATGGCTGATAGTATAGAAGAATGGGTTCGTGCAGGCGGTACATTTGTCGCGCATCGCCACGGCGCTACCTGGGCGGCTAAAAAGCTGTTTGCCTCTAAATCAAAGAAGAAAAAAACGGATAGCGAGAAAACCGGTAGGCTTTCATACGCTGACAAAGGCCAGAATGACGCTGAACACGTAATCGGCGGCGCTCTGTTTGAAAGTGATCTGGATATTACTCACCCGCTTGGGTTTGGTTATGTGCGCAGGCTTGTGACCACCAACCGCAACACGAGTGATGTGTTGCCGGTGCCGAAAGACCCATACGGGCAAGTGGCGGTCTATACCCAGCAGCCGTTGCTGTCTGGTTATGCTTCTGAAAAGCGTATCGATCAGATTAAAGGCACGCCGATGCTAACTGCGGAGCGCCACGGCGCAGGCTCGGTTATATTGTTTGCCGATAACCCGAACTTCCGCGCCACCTATGTTGGGGCAGAGAAAATGTTCCTGAATGCCTTGTTCTTTTCCACGGCGTTTGATCGGTCGCGCAGCGATGAAGATGCAGAAGCACAAGCGGTCGAAGAATAGAGATTAATTCGGGCCGTTCTCTACCCGGCTAAGGCCGGGTAGCGCAAAAATCTGATCAAATTCACCGGCTTTCATAGCGTTCTTGATCTCTCTTTTTAATGCATCAACTTTATCCTGGTGTCTTCGGTGGACCAGATGGAAAAAGGAAAGCTTTTTCCAGCTTGTTTGCTGAATGGTGTTTTGTCCGCCATTGTGCGACTGCAATATCAGGTAGGCTCGAGCGCTATCTGTTGCATAAATTTCGAACCGCCCACGCTTTAGAAGTTCTTCCACAGGTACTCCCAAGGGAATTTCTATCGGAATTGCCCCCAGTGCCGGTAAGCCTTTCTCCAGCCAACGAAACCCGGACTGATAGCCGACGGTTCTTCCCTGCAAGTCGCCGGGCGTGCCGTTGAAGTCACTATCGGTCCGGTATAATAATACGGCGTCGATTTGAAACAGTGGAATGGGTATTTCCATCAGGTCGAGGTGAAATTGATCTGCGTAGCCTTCAACCCTGAACCAATCGCTGTCTAGTGAACCGTCGGCCAGCATCATCTCAATGCGTTTTGGCGCAAGCGGAATTGAAATGGCACAGTAGCCCGCGCGTAGATAAATTGACGCGATGAGGCCTTCAAAAAGCGGATGGAAACCAGATAAGCTTTCATCAGCACCCAGCTTCAGGCAGTTGTCGGTATTCTCTTCAGCGAATGCAGCAGTCGGCAACGCAAGCAGAAGCAGGCACGGAAATATCAACCGCTTGAAAACAAGCATTCCTATGTTTTTGATGTTTCTTCTCGTAGCCATTCTATGAAGTCTTGTACGCGCTCATTCTTAATTTTTTCTTTAGGATACACAATGTGGTGGGCGAAATTTACTGGCACGGCTTCACCGAATGGTTTGATAAGCCTGCCTGCTTTGATGTCTTCCTCGGCAATAGCAGAGCGGGCGAGCGCGACCCCGCGGCCGGCCACGGCGGCTTCAATGGCCAGCGCGTTGTTGTTGAAATGGATAGCAGGCATGCCGTCGGGCGCGGTAACACCAGCAGCCTTCAACCACATGGTCCAGTTGGGCGCGCTTTCGTCTTCGATCGAGCTGTCATCGTGAATAAGGGTATGTTTCAGCACCGCGCACGGCGTCGCGGCCTCACCGTCAAAAAGACCCGGTGCGCAAACAGGAAAGAGCGTTTCTCGCAATAGTTCCTCTGATTGTAGTCCGTCATAATTACCGCGACCGTACCGTATGGCAACGTCGGTATCCTCGGACTTAAAGTCAGTAACCTGCATTGTTGCACTGATTTTTACGATCGCGTCGGGACGGCGTTCATAATAGCTGGCTAACCGCGGCACCAGCCACTTGCTGGCAAATGACGGCGAGACGCTGACCTTGAGCACAGTCGACGTTTTGGAGCCTGCAATTATGTCAACCGCTTCTTCCAGGCGCTCAAAGCCTTCCTTAAGCGGGAGCAACGACATCTGGGCAGCTTCTGTCAGCACCAGCGAGCGGTTTGTGCGCCGAAACAAGTCCACACCTAAGAAATCTTCCAGCGATCGAATTTGCTGGCTAATCGCTGCTGGCGTAACCGACAGGTCGTCCGCTGCGTGTTTGAAACTCATATGGCGAGCGGCAGCGTCAAACGCCCGCAGCGCATTCAAGGGAAGTAAGGAGCGTTTCATCCGGCTCAGCCTTTCTGCGTATTTTAGTCGTTCTGGGTATTTCAGATCAGGTTGTTACGCATTAGAAAATCTATTGCGTTCAACCTAGATGGTTGCTGGGAAAACGCAAAACAATAGTTGGAGGAAAATAAATTTAGCAACGTGGTTTTGGGAGCAACAGCTAGTTTGACGACAATATTTTATTGTTCTCGTTCAGGGTCAAGTGAATGCCGCATTCGGTTTTGGTTTGCCCGCGCCACCGGCCCGCGCGCTCGCTTTCTCCGTTCTCAATCCGGTCGGTGCAGGGCATGCAGCCAATGGACGGGAACCCTTCGGAAACCAATGGGTGTTGCGGCAGGCCGTGCGCATCCCGGTAGTCAGCCACGTCGTCTTTGGTCCAGAACGCCAGTGGGTTTACTTTAACCCGGCCGTCTGCCGCTTCGAAATGCGGCAACAGCGAGCGAACACCACCCTGAAAGCGCTTGCGGCCGGATGCCCAACCTTCAAAACCTTCCAGTGCGTCTGCCAACGGAACCACCTTGCGGATATAACAGCATGCATTGGTATCCGAGGCCCAAAGCGCCCCTTTTGGATCTTTCGCATTCACCGCATTAACGTCAGGGGACAGGCTGCGCACATCGTCAAGACCCAACTCAGCGATTAATTGGTCGCGGTAGCGTTTGGTTTCACCGAACAGCTTGCCAGTATCGAGGAACAATACCGGGATGTCTTTGGAGACCTGTGCCGCCAGATGCAACAAAACCGCCGACTCAGCACCAAAAGATGATACCAGCGCAAACCGCCGACCGAAATATTTGAGCGCACCGTCAATGACCTCTGTCGGCTTCGCACTAGCATAGCGCGCGTCCAGATAATCAACAGCAGACAGCGTATCGAAATAAGTCGTGTCTTTTATGGCGGCAACAGCGTTCACGATGCTTTCCTGTGTCCTTCAACCCCGAGTCCTTCAACAGTGTGGCGCGCATGGGCGATGGATGTCTGGCCGCCGAAATCGCTCTGGTAAAAGCCGGGAAAACGGCTCAGCGCAGCTTCAAACGCCTGTTTGCGTTTGGTGGTTACCTCAACTGTGTCAAAACCAGCACGCAGCAGAAACAAGGCCTGATCGGGAATAACCGGACCAGTTGCGCGAATTTCGCCCTTGAAGCCAAAGTCTTTGCGCAGGCGAACGGCAAGCGAAAAACCTCTACCGTCACCGAACGCCGGAAACTCGATCACGGCGAAGGCCAGTTTGTCGGCAATCCTGTCCAGGTCGCTGAAGGCTGTGCCAGTAGTAATGATGGCACCAACACCGCCTGCGGTGTTAAAAAAGGAGCTGTTTTCGCCGAGAAGCCGCTCCACAGAAACGGCGACGTTTTCGCCTTCCTTGGGTTGCGCATCGTCCGCCAGCAGTGTGTAACCGGTGGGCTGAATGCCTGTAAGATTAATCAGTACCATAAACCGCCTCCTTAAATACGTCGGGGCCTAACCGCCTATAAGCGTTCAGGAAACTCTCTTCGTCTTCGCGTTCGCCGAGATAAACTGCGACAACTTTCTCCACGGCATCAACAATGCCAACCTCGTTAAACCCTGGCCCAAGGATCGCAGCCTTCGATGCGTCTTCCGCGCCGGATCCGCCCAGCAGAAGCTGGTAATTTTCATCGCCGCGCCGATCGACACCAAGAATGCCGATATGGCCTGCATGGTGGTGTCCGCATGAGTTGATGCAGCCGGAGATTTTGATCTTCAGCGGGCCGATATCCATCAGGCGTTTCAGGTCATCAAACCGCTCGGTGATTGACTGTGCAATCGGGATAGAGCGCGTGTTAGCAAGCGCACAATAATCAAGCCCCGGACAGGCGATTATATCGGTTAACAGCCCGGCGTTGGCAGTGCCAAGGCCAGCTTCGTCCAGTTTAGCCCAAAGCGCAGGCAGGTCTTTTTTCGCCACATGCGGCAAAATCAAATTCTGCTCATGGCTCACTCTGATCTCGCCTTGGCTGTAGGCATCAGCAAGATCTGCGACCAAATCCATCTGCGCGTCAGACGCATCACCGGGGATGCCGCCGTGCGGCTTGAGTGAGATTGTCACATGGGCGTGGCCTGGCACTTTGTGCGCACCAGCATTGTTGTTCAACCAAGCTTTGAAAATGAAGTTTGCGTTTGCCAGTTCCGTCACTTCGGCAACATCGTCAGCTGATACAGCCAGTGGCGGCGGTGCAAAGAAAGCTTTGATCCGCGCGACTTCTTTTTCCGGAACATCGATGGGTACATGGCGAATTTTTTCCCACTCGGCATTAACCTGGCGGGTGTATTCTTCAATGCCCATGGCGTCGATCAGAATTTTGATGCGGGCTTTATATTTGTTGTCGCGGCGGCCTTGCTCGTTATAAACCCGGAGCATGGCTTCCAGATAGCTAAGCATGTCCGGTACCGGCAGAAAGTCGCGCATGGATTTTGCGATCACTGGTGTTCTGCCCATGCCGCCACCAGCAAGCACTTCAAAACCAATTTCGCCGGTCTCGTTTTTCTTGAGCACAAGGCCAATGTCGTGCCACTTAACCGCAGCGCGGTCTTGTGCAGCGCCAGTTATAGCAATTTTAAACTTGCGTGGCAGGAACGAAAACTCTGGGTGAAATGTGGACCACTGGCGAATAAGTTCGGCGTATGGCCGTGGGTCCGCCACTTCGTCGGCAGCCGCGCCGGCAAACTGGTCAGTGGTAACATTGCGGATGCAATTGCCGGATGTTTGGATGGCGTGCATCTCAACGTCGGCAAGTTCCTGCAAAATGTCAGGTGTTTCAGACAATTTCGGCCAGTTATACTGGATATTCTGGCGGGTGGTGAAGTGGCCGTAGCCTTTGTCGTAACGGCGCGCAACATGCGCCAACTTGCGCATTTGGTCAGCCGACAGGGTGCCGTACGGAATAGCGACCCGCAGCATATAGGCGTGAAGCTGTAAATACAGGCCGTTCATCAACCGAAGCGGACGGAACTCTTCTTCCGTCAATTCGCCTTTCATGCGGCGGTCTACCTGATCGCGAAACTCCGCGACGCGGGCGTTGACCATGGCATGATCATAGGTGTCATAAGCATACATGGGTTACTGCTCCCAGTTCGGTGAAACTTGATAGCCAAGGTCGGCGCGAACGCTGGGGCCGCGGGCCTGCATGGCAAATTTGATGTGGGCTGGTGCGATCGCATCGCCTGAAGTGTCGGCGGCAACCGGGGTTACGCTCACCACAAGGTTGGCAAGGTCTGCGGCTTGTGCCACTGTCATCAGCGTGTCCAGCTCGGCCTCGTTTTCTGCCACGGCGGAGTCTGCTGCGGTGTTTGACCATGTGCCAGATGCGGTCAGGAACACAGCGCGTCCGTCGTCAAGGCGGTTTGCCAGAATAAGTTGGGGGCCGGTAATTTTCTTGGCCATTGTTTTTTCCTTAACCGTTTTGAGCGCGCAGCAGCGGCTCTTGTTCGAATTGGTTCAAATCCAGGGCGTTCTCAACCACATTACCGATAAGTAATAGCGCAGGGCTTTTAACTGCATTAGCTGCTACCAGCTCAGGAAGGGTTGCCAGTGTGCCGTAAAAACGCCGTTCGTTTGCGCGGGTGCCGTTTTCTACAACTGCAACCGGTGTTGACGGGGCTACATCTTGTTCGATTAGGCCTGCCGAAATGCGCGGCGCACCTTTAACGCCCATATAGACCGCCAGTGTTTGGCCCTCGCCGGACAGGCGCGCCCAGTCTTTAAAGGCGCCGTCTTTTAGGTGACCGGTTACCAGTGTCAGGCTCGACGATGACTTGCGGTCGGTCAGGGGAATTTGGGTGCTGGCGGCAATGCCTTGGTAGGCGCTGATGCCGGGCACGATTTCGGTATGGATATCGTTTGCGCGCAGTGCGTCTAGTTCTTCACTTGCGCGCGCGAACAACAAAGGGTCGCCGCCTTTCAAGCGCACAACGCGCCTGCCGGCCAAGGCTTCATCAACCAGAATGCGGCAAATGCCTTCCTGGCCGACACCGTGTTCGCCTTGGCGTTTGCCAACAAAAACCAAATCAGCGTCACGGCGCGCAAGTGCCAATACATCGCGGCTTACCAACCGGTCATATACAATGACATCAGCTTGCTGAAGTGCACGGTGGGCTTTGATGGTAAGCAAGTCCGGGTCACCGGGGCCTGCGCCGACAATTTGCACCTGGCCGGTGGTGGCGCCGACCCGGTGGGTTTTGGCCGCCTCGATAACCAGTTGTTCAACTTCGCTTTGGTCCATGTCTGCATAGCGACCGGCATTGTCGTAAAGCCGGTCCCAAAACAAACGCCGGCGGGTTGCGTCAGGTATGATTGATTTGATCCGTCCGCGCATGTTGCCGGCTGCAGCTGCCAGCGTTCCCAGCGACGGCGGTAGAATACGCTCCAAACTGCTTCTTAGGCGGCGAACAAACACCGGCGCAGACCCACCGGAGGAAAAAGCCACCTGTAGGGGGCCGCGGGTGAACTGCGCCGGTGTAATAAAATTACTTTTGGCAGGCTTGTCGATAACATTCACTGGCAACTTGCGGGCATTGGCCAGCCTTAGAACACGTTCCTCAGTTATGTCATCTTCAACGCCGATATAGATGAGCGACTTGTCCGTCAGATCATCTTGAACGAAAGGGCGGTCATGAACTGTGAGGGTCAGGTTGCCGGTAAGCTCGGTGGTTAGACCAGCGGAACGAGTAGCGTCCAGTGTGCCGTGTCCAACAACAGTAAGGCGTACGCCGGTGTCCATGAACAGGGCAAGCTTCGCCATTGCTGCCGATGTCGCACCGACAATCAGGATATGATGTTTTTCCGCAGTTAAATATACTGGAATATTCGTCATTTTTTTCAACTCCTCCGCAAGTGCCCCGCTCCATTCCTACAGTTTCGGATTAGGGGAACTATCCAATGCTGCTACAGATAGGGGGTAGAAACCAGTTCTACAAACTAGAAGAAGTTACCACAGAAAGTAGAAAATTTTTCCCTAAACTGGCACAATTATCCGTAATACAGGATTAATTTTCCTAATTAACAACATAATTAGTTCTTTTTTGTAGTTTTTAACTCTTTAGTAAAACGTGATCCTCATCAGCAAAGTAATGGAAGTATTGTTAGTTTTTCTAATCTAAGTGGCGACGGAAGATGTTGAAAATTAGCTCTTGACATGGGAAGTTTTGGTTTCTATATATAACCTCAAGGTATCAATATGATAACTTAATGTGCCATAGAGCACAGCGTAAGACCAAAGGAATGAATGCGATGTTTAATAACAATGAACCACTTGCTCAATTTTATGATCGTTTTCTTGGCCGTGTGGCAATAGGGCTTTTTATTGTTGCGATGGGTTTGGGTATCGATGGCATAGGCTATTTTGTCGAGCCCGACGTAGCAGCAATGCTGAAGTACGTCCGTACGGCGCTGGCTATAGTGTTGATGATACTGGTTTTGCCAGTATTTTTGAAACTGCTGTTCCTGCGCTTTAGAAACAAAAAGGACTGCCAAGAGCCTGAAAGCTTTGTAACAGAGGTGTATAAGCATGCCAGCGTGCATGGATTCTCTGTTGTCATGCTTATGCTGATTGCGGCTCAAGTAGTTCTGGGCCTGGAATCAGACGCCCTACCGACTGAATTTTATATAAAAACAATTTTGGCCACAGGTTTTCTGGCTGTCTCAATATCGTTTTTTATCCAAATGTATAAATCAGAAGACGATGACTTCGCCTCTGAAGATGAGGATGCGCTGTGAGCAGTGAGCTGGACAACCGTATCAGGGTTTTTCGCGCCGAGCACCGTATAAGCCAAGGTGAATTGGCTAACGCAATCGGTGTATCCCGCAAAACCATCAGCACAATCGAGGTCGGTCGTTATGTGCCATCAACCGTTATAGCCCTGAAACTGGCGCGCTTTTTTAATGCGTCGGTGGAGGAAATATTCTCGCTGGCGAACTCAAAGTAACCAGCTAACGAGTGGAAAAATCGGCGTAGTTCATAAGCCGGGTCACGACAACAACTTAAGGAGAAGTATAATGACAAACAGATCGACAGCAAAGCAATCCATCGGCAACGCCCTGATTTGGGCGGCAATGGTCATTGCATCATCATTGGTGGTTGAAGACAGCAAAGCCGCATCGACAATGATGTTTCTATTGATAGCTGGTTGGATTGCCAGTACCAGCCTGTTTGGTGGTGTGGCGCAAAATGCGCGCGCTGAATTCGCAGCGATCAAACGCCTGTTTGTAAAACCGAACGCCTAACGGACAGTATGCGAAACAAAAAAGGGAGATAACCATAGTTATCTCCCTTTTTTGATTGTTCCCTAGCCGTTAATTACCCTGCGATAGCTTTCAACAGCACATACCAGTGCGCCATATTGTCGTAAAACGATTGCACCAAAATTCGCTCGTTCAACCCGTGGGCGAAAGTGTCATTGGGTTTGGAGTACCCACCGTTCACGCCGTAGCTTGGGATGCCCGCTGCGCGGAAATGCATGCCGTCTGTGCCGCCTGACGACATAGAGGGAATGATGTCCAGCCCCGGGAACTTGTTGTCCACAGCCTTGCGCAGTGCCGCCAAAACATCATCGCGTAGCGGCGATGGGTCGGTCTCTGTGGGATCTGAAATCAGCTTGAAGCCAACATTATCGTTGCCGACTATTTGGCTAAGCGTGTCTTCGGTTGCGCCGACGCCTTCACCGGGGAAAATCCGGCAGTTAACCGTGGCAGTTGCTGACTGTGGTAGGGCGTTTTCTGCGTGACCGCCGCGCAGCATGGTCGCAACGCAAGTGGTACCGGTAGTGCCAACAAAGGAACTGTTGGCGCGCAGGGTTTTTATCGCCCACGCATCGGTTGGGTCGTCTGCAAAACGCACCATTGCCTTGCCCATGTCGCCAGGGGTTTTGGCGCCGGTTCCCCTGAAATAAGTGCGTGTAAGCTCGTTGTAGCGCACCGGAAACTTATGTTCCTGAACTTTCACCAATGCAGCAGCAAGATCGTATATTGCGTTGTCATCACGCGGGCGGCTGGAATGACCGCCGGGGTTGGTAACTGTTAGTTCCCAGGTGGCGTAGGTTTTCTCGGCGGCTTGCATGCCGAAACTGGCCGGTGTGCTGCCATCAAGCGGCAAGGTGGCACCGCCCGCATCAGCGTTTAGAACAAATTCGCTGTCTGTCAGCTTGCGGTATTCTTGCACTAGTGCCCGGGTGGTGAGCATGCCGGTTTCCTCGTCGCCGGAAAAGGCGATGATCAGATCGCGGTTGGGCACCCAGCCTTCAGCTTTTAAGCGCAGGAAATTAATCGTCACTGCAGTCATGCCCAATTTGTCGTCGGCAGTGCCGCGGCCAAAGAAATAGCCGTCTTCTTGGATAAGAGTGAAG
>JAJFIU010000016.1 GCA_021774695.1 Alphaproteobacteria bacterium
GTCAGCGTTGACAGCCTCATTTGCTGCACGGTCTACTGACGCATTCGTTCCCACAACGCTTTGCGCAATTTCATCAGCTGACGCATGAAATTGCTCAGCAGCTGCAGCCACTGCTTGAACCGTTGAAGATGCCTCTTCAGAAGCCCCCGCGGCAGCGGTTGCTTTTTCATTTGCACTATTCACCGAATTTACAATCTCGGTCAGGCTGGCATCCACTTGCGTACCAATATGTTCAATCGCGCTACGACGCATTACCAGCTCCGTCACATCGGAAGCGAATTTAACTACCTTGAATGGGGCGCCGTTAGCGTCCAAAATAGGATTGTACGACGCCTGAATCCAAACGACGATACCATTTTTACCCACTCGCTTAAATTCATCAGATTGATATTCCCCGCGCCCTAGCGACTGCCAAAATTTAATATAGTCAGGACTACTGGCGTATTCCGAATCAACGAAAATTCGGTGATGCTTTCCTTTAATTTCAGCGTGCTCATAGCCCATCGCATTAAGGAAGTTGTCATTGGCTTGGATGATTGTGCCGTCCAGTTCAAATTCAATCACTGCCTGAGATTTATCTATCGCCGCCAACTGTCCTTCAAAATTGGCGTTGCGCAGTTTCTGGGCTGTCACATCGGCGGCAAATTTTACAACCTTATAAATCTTTCCGTCGGCATCCGTAATCGGGTTGTAACTTGCTCTAATCCATACATCCTGGCCATCTTTCCCAACTCGGCAAAACTCGTCCGCTTGAAATTCTCCGTTCGCTAATGCTTGCCAGAAGGCAGCATATTCGGGTGATTTCGCATATTCCGGTCGAACGAACATTCGGTGATGCTGGTCGGCTACTTCTTCAGCGCTATAGCCCATCGCACCCAGGAAATTCTGATTTGCAGTAATAATAGTTCCATCAAGATTAAATTCTATCACTGCCTGGGATTTGCCGATCGCGTGCAATTGGCCTTCAAAATCAGCGTTACGCATTTTTTCTTGAGTAATATCGATTGCAAATTTTACAATTTTCATCGGTTTTCCGCTGGAATTGACAACAGGATTATAGGACGCCTGTATCCACACAGCAGCACCGCTTTTTCCAATGCGCTTAAATTCAGCGGATTGAAACTTTCCTTCACGCAGCGATTCCCAAAAATCAACATACTCCTGACTTTCTGCATAAGCGGGTTCCACAAAAATCCGGTGATGTTTACCTTTCACTTCGGCCAGTGTGTATCCCATCGCATCCAGAAAATTTTGATTGGCAGACACAATTGTGCCGTCCATCTCAAACTCGATCATAGCTTGCGATTTGGCGATAGCATCAACAACAGCATTAGAAGCTGAAGCTCTTGAATCTAAATATTTTCGTAACATCATTTTAATCCACTCTAAGTTGACCCCAATACAACAATTGAGGGAAATCCTTAAGAATTTCTTAAATTTTGTTATATAAACGCTAAGTGTTTATTGCGAAGGCTAAATTGGATGAATTAGTAACAGCCGATTGATTTTATCTGCCCAGCGAGGCGATGAGCCGTTCGCGGGCGTCTGGCTGACCAGTGCCTGCAACAACCCATACGTTGCGCTCGAGGAAATAGCCGGTCAACCGCAGCGCTGTATAGGCATCCTCGACAGTTGGTGAGGTCTCTGTCGCGCCCAACAAAAAGCCCGGCAATGCCAACAGTTTTTCCTTGTAGGGTCCACCGGCATGGATGCTAACCGCCCGGCCCGATTTCGGCGATACGAAAACCAGGTTTTCTGTATCGCCGGTAGCCGCACATGCAGTTAAATCAAGTCCGTAACCAAGTTCAGTTAAAATGCCCAGTTCAATTTGCGCTAACGCCGCTGCCCAGTGCGCCAATGCGCCGTCCTCCGCCTCCAACAAAGCGATATAGCCTGACAGGGCGGCGTAAACCATCGGATGGGTCTCCCGCTCCGGCATGGCGCTGCTAACCACTGCAGTAACCGCCGCTAGCGCGGACATGCGCGCACCGTCGGAGATTAAACTGCCCAGCGGGCTGTGCACCAACTCAAGCTGAAAACGGCCAAGGTTGTTCTCTAAGCGCGACCGCCAATTGAGCTTTAGCAAGTTTCCGGGCTGAAGGTTGGCCTTACTGCGACGGCTCATGCCAGCTTTGACAAACCCGCGAGCGCGGCCATGGTTAGGGGTCATAGCCTCGACAATGGCATCATGCTCGCCGAACCTGCGAGCAGAAAGTACGATGCCATCATCCTGCCAGTCCAACGACTAACCCCTTTTTCAGATCACACAGCTTAACAGTCTACACGGACATTATTCGACGAAATCGAGGCCCATGTCTTTGTATACGCTGCGGTCATCGGCCCATTTTTCAGTAACACGCACATGCAAAAACAGATGCACCTTGCGATCAAAGTTTTCGGTCATGTCTTCGCGTGCCATCTGTCCGAGCAATTTAAGCATAGAACCGCCCTTGCCGATAACAATGCCCTTTTGGCTATCCCGCTGCACATGAATTACCTGCTCGATACGCACCGAACCGTCTGGGCGGTCATCCCAATTTTCAGTTTCAACGGTGATTGAATAGGGCAGTTCGTCGTGAAGCCGCAGATAGACTTTCTCGCGGGTAATCTCAGCTGCAAGCAACCGCATAGTTATGTCTGAAACCTGGTCTTCCGGATACATCCAAGGGCTCAAAGGCGCAATGCTGGCCAAATGCGCTTTCAGGTCTGCACAGCCATCACCGTTAAGCGCGGACACCATGAATATATCGGTAAATAGCCCCGTATCATCAAAGGTTTGGGCCAATGCAAGCAATCCATCACGCTTCATGGTGTCAATTTTATTGAGCACCAAAATAACCTTCTTACCCGCGTTCTCTAATCCTTTGAGAATGCGTTCAACATCTCGGTCGACGCCTTTTTTTGCATCAATCATCAAGACAGTTGTCTCGGCGTCGGCCGATCCTTTCCACGCGGCATTCACCATGGCACGGTCCAGCCGGCGTTTGGGTTCAAAAATTCCCGGCGTGTCGATAAAGACGAGCTGCGTTTCATCGAGCATGCCAATGCCGGTAACGCGTGTGCGAGTTGTTTGAACCTTGTGGGTGACGATCGCGACTTTTGCCCCAACAAGCTGATTCAGCAGCGTCGATTTGCCCGCATTCGGTGCACCAATTATGGCAACAAACCCGCATTTTTTTTCGGCGTCTTTAATATTTTCGGCGTCTGGCGCCATTATGTCTCTCCAGTCAATTTTATGTAGAGGCTTTCTGCAGCCATTTGTTCTGCCAGTCTTTTAGCCTGCCCGGTAGCGCGCGCGCTGCCATGGCCGTCAACCACCGCTTCGATAACAAAAACCGGGTCATGGTCAGGTCCGCTTCGCTCAATTTCTTCGTAACGCGGCAGCGCAATGGCCCTAGCCTGACACCATTCCTGCAACTGCGTTTTATTGTCTTTATGGGCGCTGAAATCCGTATCGATCAAAGGTTTCCAGTGCGTGCGAATAAATTTATCGGCCGCCGGGTAACCACCGTCCAAATACAGTGCACCAATAACGCTTTCACAAACATCGGCCTGAATGGCTTCTTTAGTTCTTGTGCCCTCAGCTTCCGCGCCCGGCGTTAGCTTTAACCGGTCAGCAATACCCATTTTCATCGACAGTTCTGCCAGCGTTTCCCGGCGCACTAGCGTGGTAAAACGTCTGTTGAGTTTACCTTCGGCTTCCGTGGGATATTCCTCCAGAAGCCAGGTCGCTATAACCAGCCCAAGAACCCGGTCTCCCAAAAACTCAAAGCGCTGATAGTTATAGCTACCAGACAAAGACGGATGCGTAAGCGCTTCATCCAGTAAACTGGTGCGCTGAAATTCGTATCCGGCGATCTCGGGGCTGATAGCGGTGTTGGTTTTTCCCGGTTTGGCCATAATCAGGCCCCTGTCTCATCAACCAACCGGGCCTCATCCATCAACCGGCGCATTTCGCTTATTGATACTTCAAGGCCGTGAAAAATTGCCTCGCCGATCAAGAAATGACCTATGTTCAACTCTTTCAACTCAGGTATCGCAGCCACTGGCATAACCGTTTCATAGGAAAGGCCGTGGCCCGCATGCATTTCAAGTCCAATTGAAGCGCCGTAGCGGCTGGCTTCTCGAATGCGCTCAAGTTCCTCTTTCTGAGCCGCGCCGGTTAGGTCACAATATTTGCCTGTATGTAGTTCGGTAACTGGTGCACCCAAAGACTTTGCAGCGTCTAACTGGGCTTTGTCCGGATCGATAAACAGGCTTACGCGGATGCCCGCCCGTCCAAGCTCATCGACATAATGTTTCAAGCGGTTATGCTGCCCGGCGGCATCCAAACCGCCCTCTGTTGTCAGTTCCTGGCGTTTCTCGGGCACAATGCAACAGGCGTGTGGCTTGTGGCGCAGCGCTATTTCCAGCATTTCATCGGTTGCAGCCACTTCCAGATTGAGCGGCACGGCCAGCACATCGGTAAGCGCGGCGATGTCTTCGTCGGCAATATGGCGCCTGTCTTCACGCAGATGCGCTGTGATGCCGTCAGCGCCGGCCCGCACGGCCAAGCCAGCTGCCCGCACCGGGTCAGGGTGGCGAATACCGCGAGCGTTACGAATTGTCGCAACATGATCGATGTTAACGCCCAATCGGAGTTTTGATATTTGGCTAGCACTGGTCATTTGGGTTTTCTTCTGGTTTTTCTTCTAATTCTGCCGCTGCATCGGCACGTGCTCCACGACGCGCACGATACTTGGTAATCAAGCCTTTGAATACCAAATAAACCAGAAACCACACCGCCGTCGCCACCGGGACAGCGCCGACAATCAACGGGAAAACAACCGGCAGGAATTTCAGCAAATAGTCCGACGGCGACATAAAGATTGCATCCCAGTCCCAAACTGGAATTTCAGCAATCATATCAGTGCCAAGGATAGCAGCCCCGACTGACCCAGTAAGCGCGTAAAACAGCGGAAATGTCCACGGATTGCCAACAACAGTGCCAATAACTGTCGCCAGAATGTTGCCTCGCACCAGCAACGCCAACCCGCAAGCCAATAAGATATGAAGTCCCAAAAACGGGGTGAAAGATATCGCTACGCCGCATGCAAACCCGGCTGCTATGCTGTGCGGCGTTCCCGGCAACCGGGCCAGTCGGTGCCAAACGTAAATCCCTGCCCGACGCCAGCCGGATTTCGGCCAAACCCACCCTCTCAGGTTGGCTAAAAAAGTAAGTTTATGTCGACGGCGAAACAACATAGGTAAGTTCAATCAGGCTTTCATATCGCGGCTACCAGGCTTGATCGCAGGAAGTACCTGCATGGCTTGCGGAACATCTTCAGGTTTATACGTCGGGGCATCAATGGTTGCCAGCGCTGTAATCGGCGCGCCCACTTCAGCCCGACCGCCAGAGCGGTTTATCAAACATCCGGCGGCAACAACATTACCGCCCCAATCGTTAATGGTTTTGATGCATTCCCGCGACGACAGGCCGGTGGTGATAATGTCTTCCATCATCAAAATACGTGCGCCTGCCGGTATTTCGAACCCACGGCGCAGCGCAAACTCGCCGTCAACACGTTCGGTGAATATGCCGGGCACACCCAGCTGGCGAGCAACTTCATAGCCAACAACAACACCGCCCATGGCCGGGCTGACAACCAAGTCAATCTGGGCTCCGGTAGCGCGCAGCTGGTCAGCGAATGTACCACACAATCGCCCAGCGCGGGCTGGGTCCATCATAACTTTCGCACACTGAAGATAAACCGGGCTATGCAAACCGGAAGACAATTTGAAATGGCCTTCCAAAAGAGCGCCTGCGGCTCTAAATTCATCCAAAACCTGTTCTTGATTCAACGCGACCTCCTAATGTACCGGATATACCTGTTTGGCGGATAGGGCTTTAGCTTGTCGTCCGTCAAGCTTTTATCGACGAATACGGCAAATATTAGGTTAAAGAGAGTGGTCGTCGCAGCAACGGATGAAAAACAGGGCTAACCGCTTCTATCAACCCGGCTGATCACACGGCTAACCCGCAGCGCCCGACTAACTTCGTTAAGATGTTTTACATCGCGAACATCGACATCAATCACCATAATCACACACTCCGGATCGCGGTCGATAACTTCAAGATTGGAGATGTTACCACCACTTTTGGCAGCGGAGGCGGCGATAGAGGCAAGCGCGCCGCGCTCGTTGATCACTTCAAGGCGCAATTGGCCAACATAATAGCTGTCATCCGACGAGTTTTCTCGCCAGCCTAAATCGAGCCACAAGTCCGGTTTGTCATCAAATTCTGCCAGCGTGCTACAATCGATTGAATGCACATCAATGCCTTTGCCAACAACTTTAATGCCGACAATTCTGTCCCCGCGTACAGGATGGCAACAATCCGCCATGTGGATTTTAGCCTTGTCACTAATACCGGATATTGGCCCGGACCCTTTAGAGACCTGCTCCCAGTCCTCGTGTACTGACGGAAGTTTTTCCCCGCTTGAGTTATGCTCAAATCCGGGGAATCCCGCTTCCAGAACGCTTTCCTCTGCCAGGGAGCCTTCTCCTACCGCGACATATAGAGCTGCTTCATCGCCGACATTTAGAATTTTCACCGCTTCCGCTAATACAGCAGCATTAAGGTCAAGGCCGTTGCGCTGAGCGTTTTTCTCCAACAGGCTTTTGCCAAGGCTTAAAAATTCTTCATAACGGGCCTGGCGAACGTGCCGTTTGATTGCAGAGCGTGCTTTACCGGTTACGACAAAAGTTTCCCACCGCGGGGACGGCTCCTGAGCATCGGAAGTCAATATTTCGACTTGATCGCCATTTTTAAGCTGGTGCCGCAAAGGCACCATGCGACCATTTACTTTGGCGCCAACGCAGTGATCGCCCACTTCGGTGTGAATAGCGTAGGCCATATCAACAGTCGAGGACCCGCGCGGCAACGAGATTAATTCACCCTTTGGGGTAAAGCAAAAAACCTTATCCTGGAACATTGCCAGTTTAGTGTGTTCCAGAAACTCCTCCGGGTCGTGGGTATGTTCCAGAATTTCAAGCAATTCCTGAACCCAGACATACTGCGAACCATCAACTTTGTCGGTACTCTGTTTATACTGCCAATGAGCAGCCACACCCATTTCGGCCTCAGTATGCATTTTTTCGGTACGGATTTGAACTTCGAGCCTGCGATTTTTCGGACCAATTACCGAGGTATGGATCGAACGATAATGATTGCGTTTGGGCGTAGAAATATAGTCTTTAAATCGGCCCGGTATGGTTGAATACCGACCATGAATTATGCCCAGCGCCCGGTAACATTCATCTAGGTCAGTCACGACAACACGAAATGCCATCACATCGCTCAATTGCTCAAAGCTGATGTTCTGGCGCTCCATTTTCCGCCATATTGAATAGGGTCTCTTGATCCGGCCGCTAACAAACGCCTTGATCCCGGACATATCCATAAGCTCCTGCAGTGCAGCAGCCATTTCTTGTTCCAGATCGGGGTTTTCCTCGATGAGGAAGTTCAGGCGCGCAGTAATCGACTCCATTGCTTCGGCGTCAAGGTTGCCGAACGAAAGATGCTCCAGCTCGTCTTTGAGAACATGCATACCAAGACGCTCGGCGAGCGGCGCATAAATCTCAAGCGTTTCCAGCGAAATACGCCGACGCTTTTCAGGCTTGGGGATATGGTGCAGCGTGCGCATATTGTGCAGCCGGTCAGCCAGCTTGACCAAGAGCACGCGAATATCATTGGACATAGCCAACAGAAATTTGCGGAAGTTTTCCGCTTGGCGAACACTTTCAGCCTGTAGCTCTATTTTTGATAGCTTGGTAACACCGTCCACCAATTCAGCAATTTTGGTGCCGAACAAATCATCAATTTGCTCCCGCGTGGCCACGGTATCTTCGATTACATCATGGAGGAGCGCTGTCGCGATTGTATCGCTGTCCAGCTTCATGTCCGTTAAAATACCAGCAACTTCAAGAGGATGGGAGAAATAAGGATCGCCGGACGCCCGCGTTTGAGTGCCGTGCGCCTGCATGGCAAACACGTAGGCGCGGTTTAGCAAAGCTTCATCGACATTTTTGTCATAAGCGCGAACTCTGTCTACCAATTCAAACTGGCGAATCAACGGCGTATATCCCTTTCCTGCTGTCTCATGAGCCTAGCCTAACCAGAAGTTGAGGCCATTCCCAACAGATATCCTTTCCCGAAACGAAATTCAGCCCATTTATTTCACAAAGAGTCATTTTATTTAGGTATTATCGCGCAATGACCCCGAAAATGAAGGCAGCAATCATCAACCAGTATGGCCGGTCCGGCGTCTTGCAGGTGACCGACATCGATCGCCCCTTGGCAGGACCAAACGACGTGCTTGTTAAAGTGGTAGCAGCATCGCTGAACCCACGCGACTGGCTAACAATGCGCGGGCTTTACCAAGCGCGAAAGTCACTGGAGCCCTTCCCGATTACGCTTGGTAGTGATTTTTCCGGCGAAATCGTGCAGCTGGGCGCACTTGTTTCATCTTTTGCAATCGGTGATCAGGTGTTTGGCATGCAGCCACTGCGCGGCAAATTCGGTGCTTTCGCCGAATATGTTAAAATCAATGCCGCCGCCATTGCCGCCAAACCTAAGGGCATCGACCATGAATGTGCAGCTGCGATGCCCTGCGCAGGCATGACCAGTTACCAAACACTACACAAAATCGCCCGAGTTCAACCGGGCGAAACCATATTGGTGAACGGCGCATCTGGCGGGGTCGGCGTCTACGCAGTTCAAATTGCCAAAGCAATGGGTGCCAACGTAGTTGCCGTATGCGGGCCGGACAACGCCGACCTTTGCAGAGATCTCGGCGCCAACGAGGTGATCAATTACCGGGCTGAAAATTTTGAAGACCGCACAGCCGCCTACGATGTAGTGTATGATGTTATCGGGCGCTCGAGCCCCAAGAAATCAAGTAAATCCCTTAAACCCGGCGGTCGTTACATAACAACTATTCCAAGTGTCAAAACCGCAATGACAGCAGCCAGCAGCTGGTTGGCTAGCAAAATTTTGCCCGGCAAACGCAAAACCAGCCATCTTGTGCTTGTTAAACCCGAGCCTGCCGACCTATCTGCAATGGCCAGCATGATGCTTGCGGGTACGCTGCGCAGCGTGATTGATAGCCGCCATAACCTCGACAACATTGAACAAGCGGTTGAGCGCAGTCAAACATGGCGCGCACGCGGCAAAATCATCATCAATATCAACTAGCGCACTTGACCAATCGTAGTTAGCTATAACTAGCCAATAAAAAACCCGGCCAAATGACCGGGTCTTATGCTTTTGTCTGCAAGGCAGTTATCTGCCGCTGTTACTCAGCTTTAGGTGCAGCGTCGGCGTCTTCCGCGGCAACAGCAGGAGTCTCTTCAACAACGACTTCGGCTGGAGCTTCTACCACAGCAGCCTGCGAGTTGTTTTGCTCGTCCATGCCAGCCATCAAAATTGACATATCAACTTCTTCTGGCTCGTCTGATTCGACAATCTTGCGCATGGAATGAATAACCGATTCCATTAGCTCTTCTTTGCAAACCTTTTCTTCCGCAATTTCGCGCAGCGAAACAACGGCATTTTTGTCATTGTCGCGCTCAACTTCAAGCGGAGCACCCGCTGATATTTGGCGGGCGCGCTGAGCGGCCACAAGAACAAGGTCAAACCGATTGGTAACTTTATCAACGCAGTCCTCAACGGTAACGCGAGCCATGCTATATCTCCACTGAACAAAAATAACAAATCTGGGGCCAACGCGGCCCTCTTAGTCGGCCAAAGGCCTTTTGGGGTCAAGCGAATGCTTATAGATACAGCTTCAGGCGCTGTAAAGAGCGGAATCGCCTTTATTTCACTTCTACTGCAACAACACT